>JANPBK010000082.1:0-15143 GCA_031430395.1 Cyclobacteriaceae bacterium | reverse complement strand
AATTGAAAACTCGGGATGAAAGGAATTGCTCAGATCGGATGCCACCGCGGGCACATTGGCCCAAAATAATTTTACTTTACTCCATCGGATGGACGCACGTGTCAATACTGCAATTCTTGATGATGGAGTACTGGTAGAGATAGTTGAAGCAAAGGGATCAACTCCGTCCCATAATCCATGACCGAATAGCGGCTGTAGATAAAATGATTTTGCCTCAGCGGTAGCTCTCATACACTGTTGCCACCACGTGTTTTCATCCGGTTCGCCTCTCCAAACAATTAATACTGCCCACTTGCGGCTGTCTCCGTGAGGCTGAAAACCCGATTGACCCACACCCATTAGCTTCCAAAAGGCAACTTTACGATTGAAAGTCAATGGCAGACGTAACCAGCCCATAGCCAGAAAGCCCAGCCATCCAAAACCTGCCCGATAGGTATAAAAAGTTATTGTGACCACACTATCTATAAGCTGCAAATTGGCCATTAGGTTTTAAAAGTCATCTTTTTAAAAGATAATTTGCTCAAAAAGAATTCTCTCTTACATTTGCAATCCGAAATTAAAAGGGAGCTTAGCTCAGCTGGTTCAGAGCATCTGCCTTACAAGCAGAGGGTCGGGGGTTCGAACCCCTCAGCTCCCACATCTGATAGTCAAGCCTTTACGCTTTGTAAGGGCTTTATTATTTTTTACACTTTGACGGGATTTTGACGGGATTTTATAGTCAGTGAATGACTGCGCTGGCTTTCAAATAAATTCTGAAGTTGAGCCGGGTATTACTCTAGAAATTCGTTAACTTACTAGCTAGAAATTAAGGATTCGAAAAATTGAAAGAGCAAAATCAGCTTTTAAAGATTTAAATGCGACTTCCTAAAAAGATTTTCCCAAATCCATTATTGACCTCTACAATAGAGATAAGGTTTGATTCTAGTCTGAATCATGGAGATGTATTAAAGACCTTTTACCCGATTTTTGGTATTAAGTATCCTAATATGAAGGAGGCTTCTAATATGCCAAAGGAGCTTAAGACTTCAAATTCAATTTTTGACCACACACCTGACTACTTATTTAGCAACGATGATTATTCAGTTTCTGTAGGAAGAAATGTTATTTCCTTTGAAAACATTGGAGAGTATCACCTTTGGCCAAATTATTTCAAGGTAATTTGTGAAAACCTTAACCTTCTGAAAGAACTCAGGTCAATTAGATCGGTTAAAAGAATTGGAGTCAGATTTGCTAGTATTTTTGACTTGACGGCCAATGCTTCAAAGATATTGAAATATAAAATCGGGGTTGGCCATCCCGGTTACAATGAGTCATTACAATTGTATCAAACAAATTTCAAAAAGGATAACACAAATCTTCTACTGCAAATTATCCCAAATGCTATTGCAAACAATAATCGTCACGGGTTCTTAATAGATATTGATGCTTCAGTAGAGGGGCAAGGAAATTTAGGTATTGAAACTAAGTTGTATGAAATAATTGACCGTTTGCATACTGAAGAGAAGGAATTGTTTTTTTCTATATTAGATGAGGATTTTCTAAAGAGCCTTAACCCAGAATACTAAACATGACTGCTAAAGCTCCTATTCCAACACCGATCCAGAATACCCAGACGAACTTTAAGGTTAAATTTGAACGTAAAGACCTGACAAGAAGGAATTCTGAAGTTGGTACTTTTGACGTTTCTGAGTATTGGTACTTAAAAAACGATTTTGAAGAGGTTGGATTTTTTGAAGAAAAGAGGGAATACTACACTTCACCGCCAATCCCTCGAGGCATTTCGCTTGGAACGAAAGAAGACCTTCATTATTTACTCCTTAGAAAACAATTCAATGACGAGATAGAAAGCTCATTGATTGAAAACAGTTCTGAAGTTGAAAAAACTTTTGAATTGATGAGTGAAGAGTTAAAGAAAATCTATTTCAAAGAATCAGTTGTCGAGATAACACCAAGCTCTTCTTTAAAATTTACACTTCTTATAGATGATACTAGAATGGTGATGGTATCTAAATCTTTCGAAACTTTTGAAGATCAACCATTGGGTGATTTTGTTATTTTTAGCTTCTTTATCGACCGAAAGCTAATCGTTTCTAATGCCATTGAACTTAAAGCCTTTGTTAAAGGACTTAACAAATACCTTAATTCTTAGTTTATATTGGCTAGGTTGGCAATATAAATACCCTTTGGAAATCATTCCAAAGAAAAACTTTTTTAAGTCGATCGATTTTAATTCTATTAAAGAATCCCTGAACCCTGTTCTTGTTAGACGTTCAAATTACCCCAGCGAACTTGAAACATTTACAAAGCTTGGAACTTTGAAGGAGCAAGCAATTCTTAAACAAGACATTCCAGGAATGTCCCTATTCTTGCTGGGGGGATTGTTTAAAATTGAAGACATTTACTATCGACAGAAAGGGAAAGGCGATTCTGATTGGTCGGGAGAAAAAATCTTTTTTTGCGATTACAAAAAGAATGATGATTACGAAGAGCTTGAGTCAGCGATTCCGATCTATTTTAACTTTAATGACCTTAATGCGATTTCATTTCCATACGAAAAGAGTGGTAACGAGGCTAAGAAATTTGCTAATTCTTTGGGTCTAAAGCCGACATCAATAGATGGAACGTATCTGTTTACCGGTAACTGCAATATAAAACACGTCCCGGTAAATCTAAATTATTGGCATGTGGAACTTGTGTTATTTGATATAGAAAAGAAGCCGATAGAAGATACTAAAAAAAAATGGTCAGCATCTGCCATCTCTCAGGCGTTAGGTCAAATTACAAGTATCGCCTTTCAAATAACTCCTTCCATTGGCACGATTCCGGACAATTGTTTTCGCGCCAACTAAATATCCATTTTCTAAAAGAATACCAATTTCAACACTTCTGGCTTATAGAAGGTAAACCTAAATAGTACACTATCTTTTTCGGGCACTTGAAGTAACAGAATATCTTTTTATTGCCGAGTTTATTTCAGTACTCATCTCGGTTTTTCCATTGAATTCAAAATACACGATTTGATTATTCTCGTCCATTACTTGGACAAGTTCACTTGAGGGAATTTCAGCAGAGTGCAATACAAATTGGAACTCGTCAATAAAGCCAATGGTGAAATTGCCAGCATAATAATTACTTTTTAGGTCTGAAAATTCGAAAATCCTAAGTCTATAATAAAGGTAGTTACCCCTATAAAGAGCTTTAAGACTTGTGGTAGCACCAAGTTTGACATAGTCAAGTTCAGTCGTGCCTAGGTCACGTTCTTTGACTTTAGACACTTCAAATTTCTTTATTTCTTTCACAGATAGGTCTCCTATTTCCCGTATTTCGTTATCGATAAGTTTATAAACCTTATCGCCATGAACGAAAGTATTCTCTGCAATTTGAGTTGTCTCTTTTGTGCTACATGCTGTTAAAAGGAGAATTAGAAAAATGAATAAATTAGTTGGGTTCTTGTTCATGGCAAAATTGGGTTTGAGTGTTCTTTTCAGAATTTGTTAACAACTAAATTGTTAGCTAACAACAACAAGATAATCTGCGAATCTAGTATAAAATCAAAGGAAAATCGCTTTGACAACAAAAAGGTAACAAAACTTTAGAAAATGGGTAGCGAACAGAACTTCAGCAATTGCATTTGGATGCCGAGCTTTTTTAGGTTTTGCTAGGAGTACCTTCGAACTAATGGGAGCCTTATATCCTTTGGATATAGCGGGCAAAATTTGTCCTTTAAATCAAAACTCTAATTTTAGAAATATCAGGTACTACCGTATGCCTTCCACGCTTGAAAACCGGAATCCCGTGGAGGTTTTTACTAATAGCAGCATACTCGCTTACCTTTCCAATTATCTTAAACTGTGGCTTTACAGAAATGTATCTGTATTTTTGTGCATTCGATTTCAGGCTTTTGAACCTTCGCTCTTTTAGTCCAAGAGCTTTGGTTAAATAAGTAGTAGGCAAGTCCGCGTTTTGCTTAGTCCTTCCTATTTCCGGTCGTTGCGGACTTGTTTTCCTACTTAGTATTTTCTTCAATGCCTTTGCAAAGCATAAGGCTTCGAACTTCTTTAAATTCTTTGGGGCGGTTGTAATGTATAGTCCGCCACGCTTACTAAATTTCAATTTCCTCCACGAACGGGGAAATATGTATTCGCCATCCGTTCCCGCCCATTCATCGGTTACCAATTTATTTACAAGTCGCTTTCCCGTCTTTGGGTGAATTTTCAAACCCTCACATAAGGCATTTATTTCAATCCTGTGGCCTTCCAATTTTGCAGTCGCAAATAGGCGCAATTGCTTTACTTTCTTTTCTGCTAAAGCAGTGGCAAGTAGCCGGGATGGTATGCGAAGCTCTCCCTTCACTTGAATAGCGTTAACTGTGGATTTTTAGGAAACAAAGCTGGATTTGATGTATAGTAACCCGCGATGTGATTCGTTATTTTGCAGTTGCTTTTCTTTACAAGTGCAACATTATTCGAGCGTTGCAATCTTGAAATGTATCTGCAAAGGTTAGCCCGTTCAACACCCAGCCTACTAGAAAGCATTAGCATAGTGAGCGGTTGACTTTTCAACCCCTCCACGGTCATTTGCATTTGCGTTTGTTGTATCTTTGTCATCACTGTAAAAATCGAAGAGGAGGCTATTAGTAGTGGCCTCTTCTTTTATTTACTATCGACAAAGCTTCCTGGGATCATTATCCGACTGCCTACTTTCTTTGTAGGAATTTTTCCGTTTTTGCCATTGCGGTACAAAGTGATTTCAGCGACCTGCATTTTTTTTGCCGCTTCTGCAATGGAATAGAATTTTCTTTCAGGTTGAGGTTGTTCTTTTGTTGCGATTAGTTGAAGAGACTCCTCAATTCGGGCAAGTCTAAAATCAATTTGGTCGAACGGATTACTACTTTGCTTTGCTTCCATGTCATTTTCTATTTGATATGGAAGTAAAAGTATAAGACAGGCAAATGATTAGTAAGGACACTTGAAGCCAGCCAAATGTCCTATTCTTTTTTCAGCATTCTTTTTATGGCTTGCTTAAAAGCCTCTTCTGACATTGCCTCAATTGCCGGGTTATTTGGAAAGCATTCATGTAAAAGACTGCCTAAGAATAAATAAGTCTCCTCCTTTTTTAAAATCTTTTGGGACGTTAAAAAAACATAGGCTTCACTTAGAGATTTAGCTAACTCAGGTATTAAATCGTTCCCTCTAGGAATCTTTTTCGTTTTGGTATTGTCCCTAATTGTATCTTTTACAAAGTCAGAGGTTAGGGGGTCAGCTAACGCGGCCTTTTTCCAAGACTCATGACTCTTATAAAGATCAACCCATTTTTGGTTTTCTTCATTTTTTTCAGATAGAAAAAGAATCGCCTTGCAGTTAATAAGTGCAGTTTGGAAAATAAAAAATGATCGATCAGTATTGTTAATGTCTATGCGATTCTTTTTGAATGATTTAATTAAACAGTCATTAATGTTTGACTTAATCTCTCTAATCTCATTCAAAAATTCTTCGTCTGAATTCCTTTTGGCCATCAATAAGTTCTTTTTTGAATTAGTTGTTTCTTTTATTCAATTTAACTTTTCAACCCGCTAAATACCTTCATTAGCCCATCGCGGTTCTCCTCATTGTCAAATCTCCCCAAATAAGTTTGCGTTGTGGTTACTCTGCTATGGCCTAACATTTTACTAATCATGGCTAGGGATAAGTGAGATTTTGAAATGGAAGCGAAGGTATGCCGGGCAGCATAGGTGCTTACTTCCGGCAATTCATTGAGGGTACAATATCGCTTAAGCCATTTGTTTGAGACTTTCACCCATTGGCGAATTTTGTCATCCGTTTGCTTTGGGGTGTATTTCTCATTTGCATCAAATACTTCAAAAATGTAATTGCCTTTTTTCTTTTCCGGATTGCCCTGCTCAATGAGTATTTCTTTCAATTCATCGGTTAGTGGTATTTGCACCTTCCGGCCATCTTGTTTGGTGCGAATGGTTTTTTGGCGGTCAAACTCAATGTAATCCTTACTTACATTCTCATATTTTAGTAAGGCCAGGTCTTTGAAGTTTGCACCCTGACCAAAGAATGAGAATAGAAATAATTGCTTTGCCCGGTACATTGGATTTTCGGGTATAGCTTCACCGCTTACTTTGCCATCTATAAACGACCTCATTTCCTCCTTTGTGAGCGTTACACCTTTTTGGCCTCCACCTGTGGGTATTTTGTATTTCTTATCTGACTCTTTGCGGCTGAAGGGGTAAACCGCTTCTAAGTATTCATCATTTACGGCCATCTCGTTATACACTGACCGAATACACCTCATGTAAATACATACGCTTGTATCGTTCAATACTTTTTTCTTTGGCCGGGGTGTTCTTAACCATTCGTCAAACGACTCCAATTTTTGAGGGGTTAAATCCGCTGGGTCAAAGTCACGGCCATTCTGGAAAGAATGAAGGGAACTGTAAGCACTTGAGTAAGCGCGCACCGTTCCGGCCTGACCTTTTCGGCCTAGCTTTTCAATATGACTTTGGAAGTAGGCTAAGAAATTACGGTTTGCATCCGCTCCTAAATACTTCCGTTCAAACTCACCTATCGAAAATGGCTTCTTCCCTTTTAGTGTGGCCTCCTCTATGGCTTCGTTTGCCTTTTTTACTTCACCGTCCAAGACTTCACGCAAAGCCCGGTTCTCATTTCTTAGCTTTGATTTATTGGTGGTGGTCACAAAATCAAATTCCTCTTTGCTTAGAAATACCTTTTTACGGTCGGCTGTTAACACCGGGTAATACTTTCTCTTTAGTTGAAAGCTCACCCTAAGTTTTACGGGGTGTTTGCCCTTATCATTCTCACTCCACGTCCACAAAATGTAATCAGGTACTACTTCACCCTCATTTCTTTTTGCCATGCTTATATCGCCTCTATTGAGGCCGTTTTAGTTTGACGGGACTTTGACGGGACTTTGACGGGAACTTTGATAAGAGCAGAAAAGTGAAGTCTTAAAAAAATATTCGTTTTTAGCCTGAATTCAAAGAATATGTAAATGTAAGCAAAGAAAGTTAATAGGAGAATAAGGAAGGCTTATTTCTTACAAGCAGAGGGTCGGGGGTTCGAACCCCTCAGCTCCCACATAGAAACCTCAGATTATTCTGAGGTTTTTGTTTTTTCCATGGAAGCAACATTTTATATCTTGTTTTCAAAAACGGCCAACCAATTCTATATTGGCCATACAACTGAATCGCTAAATGAACGAATCAGGAAACATAATTCTAATCATAAGGGCTTCACAGGCAAATATCAAGATTGGATGCTGGTCTTTCACGAGGACTTCACTTCCAAGCAATTGGCCTATGCTAGAGAGCGAGAAGTAAAATCCTGGAAAAGTAAAATACGAATTCAAAAGCTCGTAGCAGGTTCACAGCATCCCGCTATTTAGGCGGGAGGGTCGGGGGTTCGAACCCCTCAGCTCCCACATAGAGACCTCAGATTATTCTGAGGTCTTTGTTTTTTTTCTCAGACCCTCCCGCCATTTAGGCGGGAGGGTCTGAGGTTCGAACCAATCAGCTCCCACTCAAAATCTCAACCACGTTGAGGTTTTTCTATTTTATGACCTTTTAAGGCCATATACTCATGTATAAAAGGTTTGATTTTGTCCCGTACCTTTGGGGATCTATTTGTCAACTTGAACAAGCTTACTAAAACTATTCTCTATTCGTTCTTAAGCCTGTTGGTCATTATTATTGGACTAACCGTCTCTGCTTATTTTTATAAAGACCGAATCATTCAAGAATTTATTCAAGAAGCCAACAAAAGTATCAACACACCGGTAACGATTGGAAAAATTGAAATATCCACTTGGCAGGATTTTCCTCATCTGACTATTGTATTCAAAGATGTGTATGTAGAAGATAGCCATCCTGAGACGTACCCATTACTGACCGCCAAAAAAATATTATTCTCCCTCAATGCATTAGAAGCCTGGAAAGGAAATTATTCGATTCGCGGATTGCAGGTCATCGATAGCGAAACAAACTTAAAAATAAATAAAAATGGGTTGAACAATTTTACGATCGTTAAGCCTTCTAAAGATTCTGTGACCAGTACTATCTCATTCGATCTGAAAAATGTCAAGTTGATCAACACCCAAGTGAGTTATGAGGACATACCGGTGAGCCAACATCATGTATTTTCAAGTAATGAGTTACTGTCATCCATTGGCATCCGTGGAGATCTTTATAAAATCGAAGCACAAGGAGACGTCCTTGTTCAACAAATTGGCATTCACCAGACATTATTTTTAAAAGACAAGAACATTGACCTGAAGGCTTCTCTCGATTATGATGACGATAAGAAAATCATTTCCATCAATTCGGCCAGTTTAAAAATCAATCAATCTTTTTTTGAAGTCCGCGGAAACTATTCATTCAAACAAAAAAACTTGATCGATCTGACAGCTGAAGGGAAAGAAACGAATATTCAAACCCTTTTGGCGCTCTTTCCCGATGAGACTAATCAAAAATTGAAACGCTATGAGAGCGAAGGAGATATCTTCTTCAATTTGCATTTAAAGGGAGAAATCAGTGAACTAAAAGATCCTACTATATCTGTCAACTTTGGCTGCCAAGACGCTACTTTCTTTCATCCTGACTACCAATCAAAAATTATTCACGCAAATGCAAAAGGTTCATTTGTCAGTCCGTCTCTCACTGAATTTAAGAAAGCGGAATTGTTTTTAAAAAATATGAGTGGAGAATTGAATGGCAAGGCATTCTCAAGTAATCTCACACTCCAAAATTTGGACGACCCCACCATTCAATTTGATTTTAAAGGAGAACTGGATGCCGCCTCGCTCCAAAATTTCTATCCCTTTCCTGAAATTAGCAAACTGGAGGGAACGTTGTTAGCCGATTTCTCAATAGCCGGAGAAATAAAGTTGCTCAAGCAGAAAGCAACTGCCCAGCAAGTGATAACGAATGGTAACCTCGAACTCAAAGACATTCAGTTTGTGTATGGCCAAAAAGGTATTCATTTTAATGACATCAACGGGGCGTTGCAATTTAACAATAACGATTTGGCGATGAGTGACTTTAGCGGGCACTTTGAAAACAGTGATTTTGTTTTAAATGGTTTTTTCAAAAATGTAATTACCTATCTACTATTCGAAGGACAGCCTATCGGTATCGAAGCTGATATTAAATCCAATTATTTAGATGTCGATCAATTATTTGAAATCGGGTTTGGCGGGATGACCTCAGAAGGATACCAATTCAGTATCGCCCCAAATGTGCAGCTAAATCTTAATTGCGATGTTAAGAGCCTTCATTATAAACGCTTTCATCCAAGAAATGTGAAAGGGGATTTATTAGTAAAAAACCAGATTGCCGTCTCCCGCAATATCGCTATGAATGCCATGGGTGGAACCCTGAACCTGAATGGAATGGTCAATGCAAAGAATTCAAAAGCAATTGATGTAGAGAGTGCTTTTAAGCTGGATGGCATTTATGTGGATAGTGTGTTTTATGTATTTGAGAATTTCTATCAAACTTTCATTGAAGATAAACATTTGAAAGGTCAGGCATTTGCAGATGTGAATTTGGAGATGACACTATCGGAAAAGTTAAAACTGATTTCAAAAACGCTTACGGCAGATATTAGCGCCACTATTAAAAACGGAGAATTAAATGACTTTGAGCCGCTTCAAGCCCTGAATAAATATCTGGATGATGGCAGTTTAAGCAAGCTTCGATTTGCCGATTTAAAAAATGAAATCCACATCGAAAATGAAACCATCTATATTCCACAGATGGAAATTAAGAGCAACGCCACTACCATTCAATTAAGTGGCACTCACACCTTTGATCAGAACATCAACTATAGGGTGGTAGCTCCTTTGCGAAGCAAAAAGAAAATCGATCCCGATGAAGCCTTTGGCGCCATTGAAGAGACCGGCAAAGGGCAAACCAGAATTTTCTTAAAGATCACCGGCACTACCGATCAATACAAAGTCAGCTATGACCAGGAGGCAGTAAAAAAGAAAATTGTGAGCGACCTTAAAAAAGAAGTACGAGAATTGAAAGAAGCCTTTCAGCTTAAAGGCAAGAAAAAGAAAAAAGAACTGGAGTTGGAGAAGGATGAATATTTTGATTGGGATAATTAGAACTAAACAGAAATCCCCTTCGCCAAAGACCCAGTCGCATACGCACACACTTCTTCCTTTTCATTCATGACCCTGGCTATTCCAAAGATGCGTTTACCAATTACTTCCGTTTGCTCAGTTCGAACAATTACTTTGTTTGCCAATAATGGCTTTACGTAATTGATGTTTAAGTTAGAAGTGGCCGTCATGCCTTCTTCATAATGGTTAACGCCTAGTAGACCAATCGCCAAATCAACCAACATCGCAATCACGGCTCCGTTCACCGCTTCGGTGCCTACACCACCCCGATGCATTTCTGCTACCTCATCAATAAATACCATTGGCTGCGTTGGTGTGGATAGGTCTATGCGAATATGCATTTGTCGTAACTGCGCAGAGGCATTAAAGAAGTTTTCAATTTCTTTAAAGTTGCCTTCCATAGCAACCTGCCTTAACTTATGTAGCTGTGATAAACTCATTGTATAAAGAATAACACAAATGAAGAAATTGATAGAAAGAGACATAGAGGAGCATAGTAGAGGGTATCATTTTTTGCAAATGATGTGCCCTTCACTTTTTTAAAAATACCTACCCATTTAAAGTCGCCCATAAAGCGGACTAAAAAAACAATCCCCATTGCTAATGTGGCGTATCGAAAGATGATTAAATCATTGCTTTCGAAAATCAGGCCGGCCATGGATACATGCACAAAACTCATTAGCCACAAGCCTCCGCCAACTACCACACAGGATAAGACCGAAGTGTTAAATAGTTTCTCACCGGTAGGTTTTGTAGGCACGACTAAATCTATTGCCCACTTCCCGCCTATTGCCCAATAAAAATGGAGTGATCCCAGTAAAAAAAATATTGCTGCATTAACCAGCGCCAAGGAAGTCATGGCTAATTCAACTATACTTTCTCCGCTAAAAGAACCCGTACCTGATTCTCCAAAGCCATCGACTTCGGAAAGAGAATTTCTTTTTCGATATGCGCGTGCATTTTAATGCATTTCTCAAAGTTGATAAGCTCCGTATAAATCACTTTGATGTGAAGAGGTGCATCGGAAGTAAGATGATAATCCTTGGTGATTTTACGAATGCCCTCCATCTCATCATCGTGCGATTCGTGATCCATGGCGCATCGTTGTAACGAGAACTTCTCCATCTGATGGTAAAGTCGGGAGGGGTGATATATCCCTACCGAAGCCCGTTCCAGCATTTTGATATATTTGAAAAGAGTGTCTTCCTCTTCATAAATATGATGAATGAAATCTTCCAAAAAGAGCGGGTATAACGTTTTCAAGTCCTTTTCAACGGTTTGATAGGCAACATGATCTGCCTTAAAGTTTGCCACCAATTTGCCAATATAAGGCAGCTGATGTTTCACAAACAAAAAGTGAGCATGCTTTAGATATTCAATGATTAAATCGATCGGATAAGAAAAGAGGGGTATCTCTTCTTCTTGAAAATTATTGCGGGGTGATTCCAACTCGCGCACAAGTTGATCCACTTTCAATCCACGCAACTCACAAACTTGCTCTAAGGTCTGCTCGGAATATTCATAAAACCGGATGCCAAAATAAAAAAGCACCTGTGCCATCTCATTATCCTGCTCCACCAGCTCCGATATCCGTCTATGCCTAAGTAATTGCTTGTTCATGAAGGGCTAAATATAAAAAGCCATTAGGTGTAGACAAAGGAATGACTTCATTATACCTATAAATTCCGCTCAATTGCTTTATGCTTCCGCATTTTTAGCCATTTTTGCGACAGAACTTTAGATCACAAGTCAGCGTTTAATGCCAACAAGTCTATTCTTGAGATATGAGTCAAAATAACAATTCAAATTATCAAATCAGTTTACCGCTCATTTTATGCATTGGTCTGGCAGGTGGGGTACTGATTGGGGCCGGGCTTACCTCTAAATCCGGTGGTAGCGAAGTTAATCAAGATGTACAAAAGTTACGAGAAGTATTAACACTCGTAAAAAATGAATATGTAGATGAAACAAAAACAGACGGCCTGGTTGAAGATGCCATTGAACATCTGCTGAGTAAGTTAGATCCTCATTCCGCCTACATCTCTTCGAGAGATCGGATCTCAGCCAATGAAGACCTAAAAGGAAATTTTGAAGGCATCGGCATTGAATTCAATATATTTCATGACACGCTCACTGTTATTACTACGCTCAGCGGTGGACCTTCAGAAGCGGTAGGCCTGCGATCCGGGGATAAGATCATCAAAGTAGATGACAAAGTGATTGCGAGCACAAAACTCACCAACTTAGATGTGCAACGCTACTTGAAAGGGCCGAAAGGCAGCGAAGTAAAAATTGAAGTGCTTCGCAAGAATAAAAAAGAACTGATCACTTTCACCATAGTGCGTGACAAAATTCCTCAATTTTCTGTTGACGCCTCGTATATGATTGATCAGCAGATTGGATACATCAAAATCAATCGCTTTTCACAAACAACGTACGCTGAATTGATAGATGCGATGGACAAGCTAAAAAAAGAAGGAATGAAAAAATTAGTGCTCGACTTGCAGGGCAATCCGGGTGGCTACATGGATCAGGCCATTTCCGTTGCTGATGAATTTTTACCGGCCGGTGAAAAAATAGTTTTCACCAAAGGCCAGGTAACAAAATACAACGAAAACGCATTGGCCACCGACAAGGGCGATTTTGAAAAAGGAGATTTGATTGTATTAGTAAATGAAGGCAGTGCTTCCGCTTCCGAAATTGTAAGCGGTGCGCTGCAAGATAATGACAGGGCTTTAGTAGTTGGGCGCAGGTCTTTTGGGAAAGGATTAGTGCAGCGACCTTTTGATCTAAATGATGGCTCAGAAGTAAGACTAACTATATCAAGATATTATACTCCAAGCGGTCGCTCGATACAAAAGCCATACGAGGACTCAGAGGACTATGATAAGGATATTACTAAGCGTTACAAAAATGGAGAGTTCTTCACGGCAGACAGTGTAAAATTCAACGATTCACTGAAGTATAAAACACTTAATGGCCGAACCGTTTATGGTGGTGGCGGTATTATGCCTGATTATTTTGTTCCATTAGACACTACCTTAACCAGTCGCTACTTCAATGAACTTTCCTATGCCAATGTGTTGCGTGAATACTCTTTCAACTATGGAGAGCAAAATGGCAAAGCATTGGAGCAAAAGGGGTATAAAGACTATTTACAGAATTTCGAAATAGGCGATGTCATTCTAGGTCAAGTGGTAGAGTTAGGGAAGAAGAACAATATCAAGCCGGACTTGAAAGACTTGAACCTAAACAAAAAACTTTTTCAGGTTTACTTGAAAGCTGAAATTGCCAGAAAGGTATGGGGCAATAGTGCATTCTATCCTATCTTCAACGAGACCAACGAAGTGCTACAGCAGGCGATCAAATTGTTTGATCGGATTCCGGATTTAGATAAACGAAAGATGTGATTTTGAAAATCGAAATTGGATATTAAGAGTTAGAAGTTTCAATTTCCAACTTCGATCCTAATTCTGTAGTTTCGTTGAGTTAATTCTCAACCGTTATGTATTATCACCGCCTAGGAAATATTCCACCCAAACGCCACACTCAATTTCGCCAACCTGATGGGAGTCTGTATAAAGAAGAGTTAGTTAGCTCTGAAGGATTTTCAGGTATCTACTCCAACTTATACCATGTTTATCCGCCCACGCGAATAAAAAAAGTAAATCCGCCCGAAAAATATGGCGCAAAACGCGTAGATAATTACGAGCTGAAGCAAACACATTTGAATACCTCCAAGGTAACTACCACTGGCGAGGATTATTTGTCGGCCCGCAAAGTGCTGATGATGAATAATGATTGTTCCATCTCCATTTGTTCACCCAAGAAAAGGAAGATGGATTACTTCTACAAAAATGCCGAAGGCGATGAAGTGATTTATGTACACGATGGGAAGGGAACGCTCACATCACCATACGGAAAATTGGACTTACGCCAAGGAGATTATATAGTGATCCCACGTACTGTTATATACAAACTTGAATTTGAAGAAGGTCCTCTTCGGTTACTAATCATTGAATCCGCAGCACCTATTGAAACAGTAAAACGCTATCGCAACGATCTTGGACAATTGCTTGAGCACTCACCGTATTGCGAACGAGACATTCGCGCGCCCTATGATTTGGTAACCGATAAAAGTCAAGGGGAATTTTTAGTAAAGATTAAGAAAGAAGGATTTCTTCACAACTACGTGTACGATTATAGTCCGTTAGATGTCATTGGTTGGGACGGATTCCTTTGGCCCTATGCCTTTTCCATTCACGACTTTGAACCAATCACCGGTCGCATTCATCAACCGCCACCGGTGCATCAAACTTTTCAGGCACGTAATTTTGTGATTTGTTCTTTCGTCCCTCGCTTGTTCGACTATCATCCTTTGGCGATTCCGGCTCCTTACAATCACAGCAACATTGATAGCGATGAAGTGTTGTACTATGCAGAAGGAAATTTTATGAGCCGCAGAGGAATTGATCGCGGTTCCTTTACGCTACATCCCGGTGGATTGCCGCATGGCCCACACCCCGGCACCGTAGAAAAAAGCATAGGCGCCAAAGAAACACATGAGCTGGCAGTGATGATTGATACTTTTCATCCATTGCACTTGACGGATCAATCGTTGGAATTTTTAGACAAGAATTATCCAATGAGTTGGACTGACAATACAGAAGGTGGATTTCATGAAGTGAATACGCCATAACAATTTACATTTTTAATAAAATCAAATGATCCCCACCAAAGCATATGCAGCACTTAGTGCTACAAGCCCATTAGTACCTTTTCAATTCGATCGAAGAGATCTCCGTCCGGACGATGTTCAAATTGAAATTTTATACTGTGGTGTTTGCCACAGCGATTTGCATCAGGCGCGTAACGAATGGGGAAACGCCATGTACCCCATGGTGCCGGGCCACGAAATTGTGGGAAAGGTAGCACGCATTGGCACCCACGTAAAAAATTTCAAAGTAGGCGAACTGGCAGGCGTAGGTGTAATG
>JANPBK010000081.1:0-9458 GCA_031430395.1 Cyclobacteriaceae bacterium | reverse complement strand
GGGTTATTACACACCAATGCGGGAACGGCCTTTCATAGGACGCTGTCAAGATAGTAGAAATTTAAATCAGGGGGTAATCGTCCGGATGGGCTAACGTTAGCTTTCGAAATTGATTTTCGTCTCGGAAATGGAGGGAATTGCCCCCAACGCTTGTGTATGAAACGTAGCGCGGCATAGGAGCTAAAGCCTTATGACGAAGGAATGGCTTTAGCGACCAGCTGAGTTTTGTCCCACCACACCGAACGAAATTAAGAAACGAAAACTACAATGCAACACTGAACCAGCGCTATGTTTTATACACTTTGTTAGCGCCAGTGCCCTTCCTTACCCCAAGTAATAAGAGGGTCGTCTAGTTGTCGTTAAGGTGTCTCATTGTAAGTGGGTCTGTTTCTCTTTTTTAGTTCATCCTCTTTTGTCCATCGAATAGTGATGCTGAAACCTGATTGCGCGGGGGGCAACCGTGTCTACTCTTGCCATGTACTCTTTCTACTCTCTCCAATATTGGTGCGGGGGTGCGGCACTCTTGGCAAAGCTTTGGGTTTGCGCAATGGAACGGGCTGGCTTTGGCAAGTGTGCTGCCTGGGTCGGCCTCACGGTCGGGTTAGTCTTAAGTCACATTACGAGTTTCTAAAGTTACACTCGGAGATTCGTCAGACACACCGGAAGATTCTTCTGTCACGTTGGAAGATTCTTAAATGACATTATGAACTTCGTGTGCAACATCGTTTACTTCGTGAATTACATCGATAGGTTCGTGAATAACATTGCTTACTTCCTCTGTCACATTACGAGTTTCGTCAGCAACATCGCGATATTTGAACCTTCCTAATATTACTTGACACTTTTGAGGATAGTTACTAAAAGTGTTTTACAGGGTTAGAGTTTAATCCTGATTCAATGTTACAAATGTTTTTGCTCTTCCTAAAAGAGCCGACAGGTTTAACTTGTTAATCCTGAATTGGGTTTACGACTTGGACTTTTATTCCTGGATCTGGTTTACGCTTCTCAGCGGTATTCCTGTATTTAGATTACAACTGTTGAGCTTATTCCTAAAGCAGGTTGTCAGTGTTTGCCCGTATTCCTAAAACTGCGTGACAGGAGGTGCTTTGTTTTTCATTTGATGGAGTTTAACTAGTCAATAATTCATTCTCCGATTGGGTCTTCCACCGCTTACGCAGAAACCCGCTTTGATTATGTGCCTGCACAGGGGTTAGTCTATCACAGCTATCATGGGGACGGATGTGGTTGTATTTCTCAACTGCATTATCTACCGCTTGGCTTGCTTCGGTAAATGATGTGAAGGTTCTGTCCAACAAAAAATCTCCTTTCAATATGCCATTGATTCTTTCGGCAATCGCGTTCTCATAGGGGTCACCCTTTTCGGTCATGGAGATTTGTATTTCATAGTGTTCTAAAACCTTAACGTATTCAGCACAACAATACTGTGAGCCACGGTCACTGTGGTGAATGAGCGATCGTCCTTGTTTGGATTTAGAGGCCTGTAACAAAGCAGTGATAGGTCCATCACTGTGCAAAGTTGGGTGTAAACAGTATCCAATTATCTTATGCGAATAGGCATCGGTAACGATGCTTAGATAGGCAAAACCCTCTCTCAAACGGATGTACGTAATATCGCTGACCCAGAGTTGGCCTGCGTGCGTGAGGTATTTAATCTCACGGATGAGGTTCGGATATTTTTTGTAGGGATGATTACTGTTGGTGGTGTATGGTTTTCTTCTTCGATAGCGAAGCAAATAGCCATGTTCTCCAAGCACTTGGTACAAAGCATCTCTGCCCATTTTAATACCATGTGCCACCAGGTTTTCTTGTAACATGAAGTGTAGTTTCGGAACTCCTGCACGAGGTAAATCCTCTCGTATTTCATACACCAGTTTCAGCACGATGGCGGTAGCCATGTGTTGTTCTTCTTCCCGTTTTGTTTGCTCATACCAGCCTTGGCGGCTGCGCCCAAACAGTGAGCAGTAATAGCGCACGCTATAGTGCGGATAGAACTGCCGGAGCTGCGCTACTGTTTGGGCCCAGATTTTTTTCGGATAGAGATTTTCAGTTGCTCTTCGGCAATGTCAATCATGGTTTCCAAAGCAATGTTCTTCATCTGAGCATCTTCGAGTAGCTTTTCTGCTGCTTTAAGTTGCAGTCGGAGTGCCTCTACCTTTTGCTTTTCTTTTTCAGTCATGATCGGTAAAGTTAGTGGAATGTCCGAAGCATATTTTTTCCGCCAATTCTGAATTAAGGAATGTGGATCTTTACTGACATCAGTGAGACGTTCTTTGGCTTCGCCAATAGTTAGTCGCCCGGCTTCCACTTCACGGACTAGCCATCGCTTTTCTGCGTTACTAATTGTTTTTTGTTCTTCCATTTTGAGATTGTTTATCCCTCAAAATGTGTCAAGCTATTTCAGGAGGGGACATAATTAAAGCTTACTTGGTCTTACATCAATAATTTTCCAATACTCACCTGATAATTCCAATGTGATAATCAGGTCTTCATTCTTCTGCTGCTGATTTGGGTCTTCAAAGTCCATTTGCATTTTACCCTCAACTCTGTTGCCAGTGGGTCTAAAGGAAATTGTAACGCCTTTGATTCGAAGATCTTTTTTGTCTCGTTCATCAAAACGAGCTCTTACTTCTTTGTTTGTTCCTACATCCTTAAGTATGTAAAGGAATTCATCAATCGTTGGGTTCATGAGAGTTGGGTTTAATGGTTGAACAATACTTAGTCCGAGTTTTTGATTATTTCCTGTGCGTGCGCATAAAGAGTCTTTATCTTGAGAATATAGTTTATATGGCCAATGAGGACATGGTCGAAGGAGTCGAAATAGTAGAATGGCCCACTGCCTGAATACTGCAAAATTGCACTTTCCAACGATGAAGGGTAGGAATGATTGACTATCGAGTCCATTAGTACAATGTCGCTGGGATTCAAATACGTTGACCATTCCTTAATGGCCTTTTCAATTCCCTTAGATCGTTCAGACGAATAGAAGCCATTGAGATACTTCAAGTAGGACACATTCCATTCATCAAATCCTGTATCGAAAAAACTTGAGTCTGCGAAATTTGCATTACTGAACAGCCTAACTCCCTTGTCAGAGGTCATTGAATCGCACAGGACTAGGAAATTGCTTCTGTCAATTGGACGCGAGCCCTGTACTTGACGAGTCTGGAGAAAGAGGTTAATAATAGGCCTTGTCGAGTATTCACATTCATAAAGTATTTTCGCATATGCCACTTTCCTCGCTTGACGAACCTGTTGTTTTACAAAGTCACTTTCACTTTGTGATTGATAAGAAAGATACATAGTAACAACCATACCCGCTATAATTGCCGAAAGCGAAACCCATCCAAGGCGGGTTAGTTGGCGCCAGCCCGTTTTTCTTTTGTCGCGTGTTTCACCAAAGAGGCCTAAGCAAGCGCCAAATGCGGATATAATGATGGAAAGGTATATCATACTGTCCTATTTAGGTTTAACCTCGTAAATCAAATAGCCAGATCGTCATTACATGTAAAAACTGTATTTCAGTTGCATATGCAGTCAGTTGGCTTATTGATACCAGTCCTTTGGTATCAATTTTTGTCCGTTTCTCCATTCTTCCGTTATGCTTTCTGTAAACTCTGTGTAGTTGAGTTTTGCATGGTCGGTAATGATTACTTGAAAGTGCGGTGCAAGTTCTTTAGTTGCTGAAAGAATAAAATCATACATCTGCTTCACTGCTGTTTCATCAGAACTGGTTGCAAGTTTCCCCTTCAACTGTGTGTCCTTGTCAGGTGGATAGTATGCCTGTGACGGCTGGTCTAAAATCAGAAATCTTGGAACTGGCCTACCTGCTTTCACAAAATGTTTATGCAATGCAAAATGAATCAACAAGTGATAAGCAACCCAATTTGCTCCGCTTCCCATTTGATTCAATGGAATTGATTTGGTTGGAGTGTCGGCAAAAATTGTAAGTTTTTTAATGTCAAAACGAATTGGTGCATCTTGATGTTCAAGGTCTAAATTTTTTGACCAGTTTGTCATTTGAATATTTATCTGATTCAAAATTGAATTCAATCTTTCTTCCTTCTCATCTGAACCAACAACCTTTTCCAGTGCAGCAATTTCAATCAGCAATAAATCAATTTTAGTCCTCAAAGTTTTGTCTTCTTCAACTGCTTTGAAACTTTCTAAGAACAATGAGATTTTGCCAATTGTTTTTCCTCTCCTTAGGTTTAAATCTTTTTGTTTTAATGCCTGCTCTTGTTCAATATAAATTGTCTTAATTCCGTTTTGCCGAATCTCAATTTGCTTTTTCAAGTTGTCTTGCTCCAAACTCAATCGTTGAACATATTGCCCCAATTTCGGTCTTTCTGCAATCGTTGTTGTTAGATTTTCTGAAAGGTCTGCAAGAGATTTATTGATTGCTGCAATTGAGGGAATCTCTGTTTCAATATGCTGATTGCACAAAGGACAGTTGTGAAGTTCTGCTTCTGTTTCACCAAAAAGCTTTATTGATTCTAACCTTGCTTTCTGTTGCGTTACTTCTGTTGAGTAGTCAGAGGTTTGTTTGATAAAAGTGTTTACCGCGTTTACATCATCTCTTTTACGGCTCAATTCCTTTTCAAAATCTGACTTCTCTTCCAAAAGTTTTTTTAGATTTTCATTTTCACCTTGTGCTGTTTCGTTGGCAGTTTGTTCCCATGTAAATGCTTCCTTCAAAGCATCAAGTGCTTGTGTTGAATCATCGGCAACCCTGTCTGCTGAAATAAGATTGAGTTGTTTAGCTTCGTTTACTAATTCAAAAATCTTTTGTGAGCCGTCATTCTTCAACCTTTCGTATTCTTTCAAGTCCTTTTCATACCTACCTAGTTCACGCTTCTTGTTTGCAATTTCCTGTTCAACTTTCATTGAGTCTTCTCTGATTGCTCCTAAGAAATAGGGAAGTGTGTCTTTGATGGCTTGTGCGACAAATGATTCAGACTGATTGTAAAATAGAAAATTTCTTTGTGCTATTAAATCTTGTGGTTGGTAAGAATAAAATCTGCTGTGCTTAAAGTTTACTGAAAGTGGGTCTCTTGTTCCTGTCGAGGGTGTGTTAGTGAATTCAGCAATGAAGAGTTTTTTAGTAAAAAAATCTTTGAGTGTTCCTGTATCAGAGTTATTTTGGAGCTTGTCAAATTCAGGAATTTCAACTTTGTCAGCATTTGAAAAATAAATGTATTGAGTTGTGGCTTGTCCTAAACTGTTAGGATTCTGTCTCGCGACAAAAACCTCTTCTTTCTCATACTGTAATAAAATTGCAAACCATTCAACAGTTTGACGGATTACACCTTCTGAAACTCTACAATCCTCGCTGCCTAAGCAATAATTGACTACATCAATGATTGCTGTCTTGCCAGTCTTTGATTCGCCTGTAATGATGTTTACTTTGCCAATTTCAAACGACAAAATTCTTTTGTCACCTTTCTTGTTGTAGAATATTAGAGATTTTATTTGCATGACTTATTGCTAAGGTTTGATTCCTAAAATTGAATAGATAGTTAAAGGGTTTCCTGATTTGGAAAGAATTTTTCCAATCACTTCAGCTTTTTTTAAGCAGCTATTTATTTCCTCGTCTTCCGTTTTGAATTTTTTCTTTCTCGGACTTATATCAATGTTTCCGTTTTCGTCAATACTCAATGAATTGTGAGCGATAGCGAACATTACTGTTTCCCTTGTAAAAGGGATAAAACTTGTGATGTTGTTTGCTAAACCAATTTTCAAATCTTCATTCTCGTTTATCCAGCCGTGAATGGTATTTGACTTATTTTTTGGTAGTCGTCCTCTGATTCCATTGTTCAAAATCAATGGAAGAACCAGCACACAAAGCGCAAAAGGAAAATTATTTTTCGACTCTTCTTTGTATGCAGATGCACACACTCTCATAATCTCACTGCAAAATGCAGGATTGATTAGGTGAGCCGTTATTTCAGGTCTATTTTCCCAGTTAGGTAGCATCTTAAATCTTTGTTTTGAAATCAGGATGCCAGCCAACTTTCTTTTTGTCTGAAAGAATTTGGCAGCTACCCGTTATCATGTATTGTTCTTTGAATCTCTCTTTGATATGAATGCTCGGTTGTGACTTTACATAGTGGCTTTCATAAAATGTTTTACCTGCGGCTTTTTTTATTTCATCATCTGTGCTGGAAACATCTTCAAGTATGGCAAACTTTCTTTCCCAATCATCAACCAGCTTTTCATCATACTGCATTTCATCGGTTGGATTAATCAATCCATCTCTCAACCATTTTGATTTTTGACTGAATGCTCTGTGATAATCGCTAATAGCATGATTGATTAGCTTGGAATTTATCCCGACTACATCTAATTGTTTTACAAATGTTTTATTTCGGTATGGTGAAAGTTGCTCTTCGTCTGTTGCAATAGAAACAGTAAAGTCCGCTGGTAAATTATCCGCTTTCAAACTATCAGCTATGTCAAGAATTTTATCTTGAACATCCTTGCCTGTAATTTCTGCTCTTTGATTTTGCAATTGCAAAATCACTTCACCAACAAACCAGCCTTCTAACCTGTGATACAATGCTTCAATCTTGTCGGGTGCTGTGGAATAGCATAGACATTTTTTGATATTGGTCTTTGCTTCATTCAAGTTAATCGATGAATCGGCAATCGAAATATTTTTAATCAATTTCTTTTGTTGATCGTTAGTCAAAGCAATAAAAGCAGCGTAGGCTGCTTTGTTTGTTACGCTTTTGGAAGTTGACGCAACTTCCAAAAGTAATCTTAGAAGTTCTTCGATATCTCTAGTGTCGCTAGTTCCTTGTTTGAGTTTGAAAGGTATTGTGTCGGCTGATGCTTCTGCCGTTGTGATTAAATTGAATAAGCAATTGTCTGGATTAAGTTGCCCGCTTGCAACTCCTACACTCCAAACCCTTATAGTTTTCCAAAGGTCTGTGCTTGAATTTGTCAGGTTAGCAACAGAGTTAATATGCAGTTTAGTTTGGTAAACATCAAGCGAGTCAGGTGTCTCAATGCTTATGTCGTCAATCTTTTCAATCAAAAGTTTTGCGTCTGGATTTTGTTCTGAAACAATAAGTAACAAACCATATCTCACCTGATACAGGTAGCCAAGGTTTGGTTCGTTTGCAGAAAAAATTGAGTTCATATTTCAAATTAATGCCCTTCTGTATTCAACCAATTGTCAATTTAGTAAAATTACTCCTTAGTTTAGTAAGGACTGGTTTGGCTCTTGCCTTTGCTTTGGTTGCGGGAAGGATGTGGGGCAATGGCAAGTGCCAAAGGCGAGGGCGAGAATCTCTCCCGGTTGCAGTGCGGTGGGAATTTGTAAACGAGTCCTTTGATCGTCAGCCTAGTCCTTGTCCCCGAGTTGTTTCATTTTCCTTTCTCTTGTTCAACGTTGTCTAATAACGAACCCGTGTCCCACTGGAGATACTTAATAGGTGGGGTTGTCGAACGTTGTTTTATTGTCGTGGAGAATTTGTCGGGTTACACGGAAGGGCATTGTTGCTAACGTTTATGTTTATGCAGTGGCGGGATTTGAAAAACTAAATTGTGCGCCACAGCCGAACGTTGATTGAAAGATAAAACTAAAAACTTAAACTTCACCCGCCATTGCATAAACATTTTGTTGGGCGCTGTGGCCTTGCACTAGTCTATTTTGTGTCGTCTTCTATGATTGGGTCAACACAACAATTTAAAGTGTCCGTCATTAACTTTTTCTTTAGTTCGTCTTTGTCCCATTTAACGTTCTCGTACATAGTCCACTCATAGAGCATGTTGTAAGCCGAAAGATTCAATCCAATTTTTATCAAATAGTCCAAGTTGTCCTGAGCTTCTTTGTTGTCAACTGGTCGCTTATACTTAATTTTAAGTAGATGATAAATCGTATCGTTCGTCAGTCCTTCGTTAAAGTCGACCTGTTTTTTATTTATTAACTCTTCTTTAATCTCTTTGAGTACGGCAAAAACTATTGAGTCGTTCTTTTCCTTTTCCCTTCTGTCCCAAAATTCTTTATAATATTTAGGAGAAATATCTCTCTGCGGATAAGTCAAAACTAAACTTTCAATGATGTCAATGCAGGGTTTATTAACGTAACTCCAAATCATGCATGGATTAGAAGTTAAATCGTAGTCCGAAAAGATTTTAGAGTAACCATATTTTTTGAACGTCTCATGAACCGTTCTAATGTTCTCAGGGTTCCTAATCCACCTGGTGAGTGTAAAGTCCTTGTCAGCTGGGTCATAAAAACCAAGTCTTGATTCAATATAGTTTACATTGTCAGATGTAGATTCTTTATCAGGAGAACCACAACTGATTAAACTAAAAAGTCCGATGTATAATAGTTTCTTCAAATCTTTTTTGGCCATTGCGCCCAACGCTTGGGTTTATGAAGTGGCGGGATTTTGAAAAACTAAATTGTCCGCCACAGCCGAACGTTGTTTGAAAGATAAAACTTAAATTTTAAAATACACCCCGCCATTTCATAAACCCGTTGTTGGCGGTAGTTTATGAACCGGGACGTTTCCGATTGTCCCTGTGTCTATGTCCAATTACAATTGTATCTCCCTTAACGAAAATACGTCCACTAGTTTCAATGAATTTTTCACCAAGGCCGTTCCAAGCTTCTACGCGATATTTATATGTATACGTGTTATTGACAACTCTACTAGGCTCAAAATCCATTGTCCATGTAGGCTCATTTAAAATCGTGTCCAATGTTATCAATGAACCATTCCTTATTTCTCCCAAAAAGGTTGTGTCTATTTCATCAAATTGAACCAAATGGTCATGCTTAGCTGAATAGATCAAGTAATTCCTTCCGTTATACGGAAAAAATATTGACGCTGTCACATTCGGTGTATCAAGCAGCACTATTTCTTCGTTGAGATTTTTTATGTATTCAGAATTTTTACGCCTAATTGAATTCCGTGTCCTTGGTCCACGGGGCAGATCTTTATCATGTAGGCTAATTAGGGACGTAGGGTCTTTTATTTTTAATATTCTCGTTCTTCCAAAACTAACGTCACAACGTTGCTCGGTAATGTAGTAATAGCCATCCTTAAAGTCCACCATCAAAGGGTCGGTGCAATTTAAAAAGTAATTTAAATCAGATTTTTTATCTGAAAATATTATCGAACCACCGAATTCACCCATGCTTGTCCCAATAACCAAGTAGCTATCGTCTTCAAAAAAGCGTTTAACTCGTGATAAAGAGTCAGACAACTCTTGAGAACTAATTTCGGAATAGTTGTCAACAGTGTCTAGTTGATTGTCCTTAATAAAAGTCAGGTAACCTAGTCTTTCTAAACTGTCTTTAAGATTGTAAGTCTTAATGTAAAATGGATTGTCACTGTTTCTGTCACTACAGCAGAATGTCAAAAGTGCGAAAGATGCCCAGATAAAATATTGTAGAATCTTCATGTTCATAAATTATCGCCAAC
>JANPBK010000080.1:0-6228 GCA_031430395.1 Cyclobacteriaceae bacterium | reverse complement strand
TTTTGGCAAGGCTGCAGCGTTGCACACTGGTTTCAAGGCGGCACAAGGTGAGGTGGTAATCACCATGGATGCGGATTTGCAAGACAGTCCGGATGAAATTCCGGAGTTGTATAAAATGATCAAAGAGCAAAAATTTCATTTAGTGAGCGGATGGAAGAAAAAGCGTCATGATCCAATTTCTAAAACGTTGCCATCTAAGTTCTTCAACTATGTAACACGAAAAATATCCGGCATTTATCTGCATGATTTCAATTGCGGACTGAAGGCCTATCATTATTCTGTCATCAAAAATATTACAGTATACGGAGAAATGCATCGGTATATACCGGTGCTAGCGAAGTGGGCGGGGTTCACTAAAATTACAGAGAAGGTTGTAGAGCATCATGAACGTAAATATGGCGTAAGTAAGTTTGGCTGGGAGCGTTTTGTTCGTGGTTTTTTAGATTTGCTAACGATCACCTTTGTAGGCCGTTTTGCAAAAAGACCTATGCATTTTTTTGGTGCGTGGGGCATTGTTTCATTTCTCTTGGGTTTTGCCTTTACCATAAAAATATTTTGGGATAAGTTTGACTCACTTTTTATTTCTAAGATCCCGCTGAAGCGCGATGTAGTCGATCAGCCTATCTTTTATCTTGCTTTGGTGGCATTGGTAGTGGGCATTCAACTTTTTCTTACTGGATTTTTAGCAGAGTTATTAGCCAGACAATCAGTCTCAAAGAAAGATTATCTGGTAATTGAAAAAGTAGGGCTGTTGTTAGGCGATTCAGTTTTGAAATAATCCTTCCTGTTTAACTTTTTACTGAAATATTCAGCTAAGGCGTAACAATTAGCTGTTTTTTGCGATTTACATGGTTACAAAGTTTATCCTATGAGATTTTTATTAGTTGTTCTTCTATTTTCTGTTTTCAGTGGGGTTGCCCAAACAGCCAACAAGCTCACCATTAGTGGATATATAAAGGATGCTTCTAATGGAGAAGCGTTAATTGGAGCCACCGTTTACATTGTTGAGACTAAAAATGGAGGCGTTACAAACGAATATGGATTTTATTCTATCACCATACCCTCTGCTGACTATACCCTGCATTATAGCTACCTGGGTTATTCAACTGTAACAAAGACACTTACTCTTGATAAGAATACAAGAATTGATATTGAATTATCATCTGAGGCAGAACAGCTGCAAGAGGTAGTAGTTCAAGCCGGAGTGGAGCAAGCGAATGTTCAAAATTTGGAAATGAGCACGAATAAGTTGGACATTAAAACAATTCAGCGCATTCCATCTTTTTTAGGAGAATCTGATTTGATCCGAAGTTTGCAATTACTGCCTGGCGTAAGCACTGTAGGAGAGGGTGCCGGGGGCTTCAATGTTCGAGGAGGAAGTGTAGGACAGAATTTAATATTATTGGATGAAGCTCCGGTTTACAATTCCTCTCATTTGTTGGGTTTCTTTTCGGTTTTCAATCCTGATGCAGTCAAGGAAGTAAAACTTTATAAAGGCGCAATTCCAGCTCGCTATGGTGGCCGGCTTTCTTCCCTCTTAGATGTACGTATGAAAGAAGGGAACAGCAAGAAACTGGAAGTGACGGGAGGTATTGGTAGTATTTTTAGTCGGGTTGCAGTAGAGGCGCCTCTGATTAAAGACAAAGCATCTTTCATTATTGCGATTCGCAGATCTTATATTGACGTTTTAGCAAGACCATTTGTCAAGTTATTGCAAGATGGTGGTGCACTCAATTTTTATGACATTACATTAAAAGCCAACTATAACATCAATCCTAAAAACCGCGTCTATCTCTCTGGTTATTTTGGACGTGATAATTTTAAATTTGATAAGAACCAAGGCTTTAGTTGGGGCAACGCAACGACCACGCTCCGTTGGAATCATATTTTTAATGATCGGCTGTTTTCAAATTTTACTGCCGTGTATAGTAACTACGATTACAGTTTGCAGTTTGGAAGAGACGACAAAGATTCATTTAAATGGAGTTCTGTCATATCTAATTATATCGTAAAGCCTCAGTTTACTTACTTTATCAATGGTAACAATGAGCTTAACTTTGGGGCGGAATTTATCTACTATAATTTTGAACCAGCCAATGCGGTGGGGGTAAGTAATGGCCAGCCTACTGATGTAAGCATTGCTAAAAAGTATAATTTAGAGAACGCCATTTATGTGAGCAATTCTCAAAAAATAAGCAAGGCCTTGTCAATCGATTATGGTTTGCGTTATTCACTATTTCATTACTTGGGCCCCGATTCCACGTATACGTATGGCAATGCACTTCCGGGGAAACGAAGATTACCGATCACCAGAAAATATAATAAGAGTGGTGATGTAATCGCTTCATACAATAATTTGGAACCGAGATTTTCATTTAAGTTACAAGCCACTGATATGGCCTCCATCAAGGGAAGCTATAGCAGAATGGTTCAATACCTACATCTGATTTCAAATACGACTGCCTCTAATCCATTGGATGTGTGGAATCCCAGCACCAATAACGTGAAGCCTCAATTGAGTGATCAATATACGTTGGGTTATTTCAGGGATATTGGTAAAGAAAGGAAATACGAAATTTCCGTTGAAGCGTATTGGCGCGATAATCAAAATCAAGTGGATTATGTGGATGGGGCCGACTTATTGCTGAATAGATATTTGGAGGGTGATCTCGTTTCAGGACAAGGAAGAGCCTATGGGATAGAGACTTATTTTCAAAAGAAAACAGGAAGACTTACGGGATGGGTGAGTTATACTCTGGCTCGTTCTGAATTAAAAGTAGAAGGAATCAATAAGGGCGATTGGTACCCAACGCGTTTCAATCAAACACATAATTTGAAAATAGCCGCATTCTATGAGATTAGTAAGCGTTGGTCGTTCTCTGCAGATTTCATTTATGTATCAGGCACGCCTGCTACATTTCCTACTTCTCGTTATGTAAGTCAAGGGATACTTGTTCCTTATAACGCTACGGAATCACGAGGAAATGTAGAGTTACCGGATTACCATCGTCTAGACTTTTCGTTTCGCCTGGAAGGGAAAAAAGAAAAAAATGGCAGGAAGAGAAAGAACAGCGATTATTGGGTTTTTGGTATATATAATTTGTACGCTCGAGAAAACCCTTTCTCTATTTACTTTTCACAAACAGATAAACGTGTTCCTCAAGGTCAGCCAATTAGTTCACAAGCAACGCAGCTGGCTATTATTGGAACATTAATTCCGTCCATTTCATATAATTTTAAATTTTAGTTATGAAGTCGATCATTATAAAATTTGCGGCTGCGTCATGTATCATTATTGCAGCGGTTTCCTGTGAGACAAAAATTAATCCTGAGCTGCAAGCGGCAGATCCTATTTTAGTTGTTGATGCTTGGTTGAATAATAAGCCCGGCAACCAAGTCATTTTATTGACTAAGACACAATCTTATTTCGATAATACATTACCTCCGGTAGTAGGGGGCGCATTGGTTTCTGTTACGGATAACAATGGAATGATCTTTTCCTTTAATGAAGAGCCGGCTAATTCAGGAATCTATATTTGGAAACCTATCGCCAATGAGGTTTTCGGAACCATTGGGAATTCATACACTCTTAATGTGCAGGCAGAAGGTGAAGTATTTAAGGCTACGTCAAAAATGGGAGGCTCGACACCTTTAGACTCAATTATTCTAAAGAAGAATGAACCTACACAGATCAATCCGGATTTTTATAGGGCTCAATTTTATGCGAAGGATTTAATCGGGATCGGCAATACCTACTGGATAAGAACCTATAAGAATGGAATATTATTAAACAAACCATCTGATATTAATGTAGCCTATGATGCGGGTTTTTCTGCTGGCGGTAGTTTTGATGGAATAACTTTTATTCCTCCCATTCGGGGGCGTATGAATCCAAATGACAAAGATGCAAATGACAAAGCATTAAGCCCCTACGTTCCGGGCGACTCAGTGTATGTTGAAATCCATTCGGTCACCAATGAAGCCTTTTATTATTTGCAACAAGTAAGCATTCAAACTAATCGACCCGGTGGATTTTCTGAATTATTTGCAAGACCCATTGCCAACGTGCCAACTAATATTGTAAACCTGAATACAACCGGCAAGAAAGCGCTTGGCTTTTTCAATGTAGCTGCAGTGTTTGGCAAAGGTCAGAAGTTTGTGAAAAAATAATCATAGTAGATGTTTCTCTATTGCTGAGTCAATTTGCGATAGGTCTTGTTATCGAAGCACTTCGTAATATTGGCTATTACATCGTTGTATATTCATCTGAACTTTTTTTACTGTATTTTTGTCTCAGTAGTGATTTGAGTTATTTGAATTTTGTAGTCGCACTTACCTTGATGCAGGGTGCTGTGCGGCAGGGATAGGAGCGGAAAGCCCGCAGTGGCGCGCCTCGCGCCACGAGGACTTGTAGCGCATAGCCCGGCTGCCGCCCCAATTCGAGTAACGATCAACCAATAACGGCTAACTATTTATTGGGGCTGACCGGTATTGACAGGATGCGTGAGGGTGTGAGTAAGCATGCAGGCTCATGGAATGAGAGCCTTAAAAGATAGTTCTACAATTTACTTGGCGAAAATACTTACGCCATGGCTGCTTAATCTGACGTACCGTTAGATTAGCTTGTCCCGCTTAAGAAGTGGGAGGCCATCATCGCCCAAACCTCTGTTCTGCGGGTTTGGATCAGCGGTGTCGAAAGCTTGAACTGGGCCGCACCGTTGTTACGCGGGGCTGTCGAGAAAACAGTAACTAAGGAGGAGTTTAGGCTGTTGCCTGCCTTGCCTCTCCCAACAATCAAAGTCAACTAAGCATGTAGAAGGTACACGTTCATCTTCTCTGGACCAGGGTTCGATTCCCTGCAGCTCCACAAAGGCCACCAAATTGTAAGATTTGGTGGCCATTTTTTTATGAAAGCATTTTGTGCATTCATAATTTGAATCAATCGCTAATCCTTATTTTTGCTCAACTTTTCAATTCATCCTATGATCTACAACTCAATCATCGAAACCATTGGGAATACACCAATAGTAAGACTGAACAATATACCAAAGGGGATTCAAGGCTCTATTTTAGCAAAGGTTGAATATTTCAATCCGGGCAATTCCACGAAAGATAGGATGGCGTTAAAAATGGTGGAGGATGCTGAGAAGGCAGGGTTGCTGAAGCCAGGGGGGACGATTATTGAAGGAACCTCCGGTAATACGGGTATGGGCTTAGCGCTTACTGCCGTGGCGAAAGGATATAAGTGCATTTTCACCATGGCCGATAAACAATCACAAGAGAAAATAAATATTCTGCGCGCAGTGGGCGCAGAAGTTATTGTTTGTCCTACGAATGTAGAGCCGGAAGATCCGCGTAGTTATTATTCTGTTGCCAGAAAGTTGAATAAAGAAATTCCCAATTCAATTTATCCAAATCAATACGACAATCCTTCTAATGCGCAAGCGCATTACGAAACGACAGGGCCGGAAATCTGGAGACAAACAGGAGGGAAGATCACTCACTATGTTGCCACCGTAGGAACAGGAGGTTCAATGTGCGGCACAGCTAAATATTTGAAAGAACAAAATCCATCTATTAAAGCGATTGGAATTGATACCTATGGCTCGGTATTTAAAAAATATAAGGAGACAGGCATTTTTGACAAAAATGAAATCTACCCTTATCTCACCGAGGGGTTTGGTGAAGATATTTTGCCTAAGAATGTTGACTTTGATGTGATTGACCAATTCATTAAAGTAACGGATAAAGACGGTGCGATCATGGCACGTAGACTTTCTAGAGAAGAAGGAATTTTTGGGGGGTGGAGTTGTGGTTCTGCCTTACATGGCGCGTTGGAATATGCGCGCGAACATTTGAGGAAGGAAGACACAATGGTCATCTTGTTGCCCGATCATGGTACGAGATATCTGGGTAAAGTATACAATGATATGTGGATGAAAGACCACGGTTTTCTGGAAGAGCGTACCTATGGCACTGCCCGGCAAATAATTGAAGGTCGCAAAGGGAAAGATAGTTTGTTCACCGTAAGCAGAAATTCCACCATTGGAGAGACCATACAAATTATGAACAGGGAGGGGGTTGATCAAATGCCTGTACTTGAAAATGATGAATTTGTTGGGAGTGTGACAACGGCTACCCTCATCGAAAAAATTATTTCTGATCCTACGATTAAAGACAGGCCAGTGGGAGAGATCATGGATAAGCCAATGCAGGTAGTTGCTTTAG
>JANPBK010000079.1:0-41567 GCA_031430395.1 Cyclobacteriaceae bacterium | reverse complement strand
TTTCTAAACTGTCTTTAAGATTGTAAGTCTTAATGTAAAATGGATTGTCACTGTTTCTGTCACTACAGCAGAATGTCAAAAGTGCGAAAGATGCCCAGATAAAATATTGTAGAATCTTCATGTTCATAAATTATCGCCAACTCCTAAATATACGAAGTTTCCCAACCCTTCACCGGGCATTTGTTTATAGGCCTAAGTGGGTCAAGCAGCACAGCTAATATCTTCATAATGGATTCAAATTCGCGGTATTTATCATGTTTTATATACCTCTATTATCGCCAAACAATACAAAATGCGCACAAGACATAGTGGTCAATTATCAATATCAACAATACAAAATGCGCATAGCTTATAAACCGAACTTTGCCCTTTATTGTCAGGTCAGGCGTTATGCTCAATGCCGCGCGGACAAAGTGGGCACACGCGCATTGGCACATTTGCTTGCCGCACTTTCCCTCGCGACACCAAAGCAAGCAAAAGAGCCAACCTTCCCGCCCGCGACAACGAGTTAAAGATGACGACCAAGTAATAACTTGTTGTGAAGGCGGACAGAGAAGTTCCGATAACGGACATTCAACACGACAGATTATTCTAAATAATGAGTTAAATTGATATGGCTTAATTGTTGACAAGGAACACTTGAACAATACTGTCAATTGCTAACTAATCAAAACATGAACTCAAACTGAATAATGTCATTATTTCAAACACGTCTGTTTTTCAGAATAATTGCAAAAAGTAGAGAGGCTTATTTTCTAAAAATAATCACTCTCGCAATTGCCTTTGCGTGCACGACACTAATACTTCTTTTCTCCATAAATGAATTTGGGTACGATAGGTTTCATCGAGAGTATAATTCGATTTTTCGGATACTTCAACGAAATAACAACGAATCCTTTATAGGAAACCGTTTTTCAAATAAGGTTCCGTTTGATGTAATCAATGTTTTGAAGTCGATTAATTCTGACTCATTGATTACGTCCAGAGTGAAGTTGTTAGACAAAGTAAATGTACAGACAGGTGACAAATATTTCAGTGACTCTAAGCTCTATGCCGCTGATCCCGACATAGTTCAAATATTTTCATTTGAGATATTGAATGGATCGCTGAAAGAATTTCAGGAGAAAGAGCGAACCGTTATTCTTTCTTCGAGCGCAGCCAATAAATATTTTGGGACAAATCAATCTCAAGGAAAACAAATAAGAATAAGCACATTCAGTGATACACTCCTTTTCACAGTTGCTGCTATCTATAAAGATTACCCTCAAAACTCACACGAAGAATTCAATAGCTTTATCAGGTTTGACAACTCATCACTTCAATCTCTAAATTTTAACCCCAAAAGCGCAGGGATTTATGGGAAACTACTTAGAGGTAAAATGACTTCCTTTGAAAGCATTTTTAACAAACTGCATCATTCAAATGAATTGGCATATCGCGTCCAACCCATTTCAGAAATCTACTTTGGCCCAAGAGTATCTGGTGAAGATTCGAAACATGGAGATCAATACAGCATTATCCTTTTAATTTGCATTACTGGCCTTATACTTTTCCTTTCTCTAGCCAGTTTTGTAAATCTTACTACGTTAACCTTACCTTATCGATCAAAGGAGTTGGCTATAAAAAAACTAGCAGGGACAAGTCAAGCTAGTTTAATAGCCGCCTTTGCAAAAGAATCCGTTTTAGTAGTAGGTATGTCCTTGATTTTAGGCATATCAATATTGACATTCATTTCAAGTTGGGTTAAGTCAATTCTCTCCGTGGACATAGTTTCTTTGTTTTTACAAGGAGACCTTCAATTGATTTTAATTTTAATGGTGCTCTTTCTGGCTATTGCAATTGCACCACTTTTCATGACATTTAGATTCACACGAGCCACTCCGAATAGACTTTTAAGTACTGAAACAATTGCATTTCCGCGATTTAAGAGGACAATCATGTTTCTCCAATTAGGGATAAGTATTTTCCTAATTGTTGCATCAATGGTCATCAAAAGGCAAATAAACTATTCGCTTCTTAAAGAGCCAGGACGAAATTACGATCAGATAGTTTATGTGAACTATCCAAAAGACCTGACAAACGAAGGTCTTGCAAGTATGCGCCTTGCGTGGAAGAAGATCAATGCGAATGTCGTTGATTTAATGGCAACATCGCAGCTGCCAGACCGGGTAAGCAGCAAAGAGTTGAGTTCCGAATTCTTTACTGTATCAGTTGATCGCGGCTTCAAAGATTTCTTTGAACTAGAAATGGTGCAAGGAAATTGGTTTAAGGTTAATGATGGCGACTCAATTGTCGTTGTGAATGAGCAGGGTAATACTATGTTAAGCAATAATGCCAGTAACGTGATTGGGGTATTTAAAGACTTGAGCGGGCAATTTAATCAGCCTGAAAAGCCAATAAAAATAAATGTCTCTTCATATTTCAATTACAATTATCTATGCATACGGATATTGGAGGTTGATATTAGAAGAACAGTGGCCTTTTTGGAGAGGTATTTTGAGCAAGACGGTCAAAAAGCCACAGTATTCTTTTTGGACAAACGTTTTGAAGAGTGGCTTAAATATCAGGACAGACTTAACACTTTGTCAGAAATCTTGGCAATTATTTCAGGGATTTTATCCTGTTTCGCAATATATGGTTTGAGCATCAGTATAGTTCGTGACAAGTTGAAACAAATTGCAATTCATAAACTATGTGGAGCAAGCACTTTTAGCATCACAAGACTACTTGTTAAGGAATTTGCAAGTCAAATGCTTATGGCTATTCTGATTTTTGGCCCCATGACATACATTATTATAAAAGAGATGCTTAGAAATTTTGTATTTGCAACAAGTTTTAACTGGCTAGACCCTATTGTTCCCCTTGTCTATTGTTTGGTAGTCATTACTTTTCTTTGTGGGTTTCAGACTCTGAGTCTAAATCGTGAAGATTTATCTTCTGCATTAAAGGGATAGACACATGACAATATTTTTCGTGGCAGCTTGCCCACATCGTGTCTCCGAAAACCACACCAATGCCATTGCCGCACATGCCGACACACAAACCAAAGCAATGGCATCCGTGTGGTTAGCACTGTGTAAGCGCGGCACTGAGCATAACAAAATGTTTACGCAATGGCGGGTGAAGTTTAAGTTTTTAGTTTTATGTTTCAAACAACGTTCAGTTGTGGCGGACAGTTTAGCTTTTCAAATTCCGCCACTGCGTAAACACAAACGATAGATGCGGGCCGCTCTGCACTAACCCTTCAACAAATATTTGGTGGGTCAGTATTGCTTCGGGCAAATCGGCAAAGCGATCTTTCTTGCCCTTGGTGTGCTCCCTAGTTGCATGGGTCTTGACTCTGAGAAGTGGCTTTATTCCTGATTTTGAAAGTTAGATGGTAGCCAATAAGTGGGCGAATTCCGGCGAGGGATAGCAGCGTAAATCCCACGCGCTTCGCGTGGATTGTAGCGTATAGCCCGGTGGCCGCTGCGTTTCGCACGGACAGGCCGCACCTTTTCAAAACTCTTTTCTTATTGTGTTGTTTTGCATTATATGAAGATTTACAATCACACACGCAAGCAAGTGTTGCCCATTTCATTAGCGGAAGCATGGGATTTTTTTTCTACACCCAAAAATCTTTCGAAGATTACACCCGAACATATGGGCTTTGAAATTTTATACATTTCAGGAGGCGACAAAGCCTATGCAGGTCAGATCATCAGGTATCGCGTAAGCGTGCTACCGGGCATCAAATTACATTGGGTTACAGAGATCACACACGTAAAAGAACCGGCTCACTTTATTGATGAGCAACGCTTTGGTCCCTATGCCCTTTGGCATCATCAACATCATTTTGAAGAGGTGCCGGGTGGCGTAAAAATGACAGACGAAGTAAACTATGCCATTGGCTATGGATTCATGGGTCGGCTGGCACATTGGATTTTTGTGGGCAAGGAGGTAAATCGTATTTTTGATCATCGGTATAGCGTGCTGGAAAAATACTTTAAAAAATAAATGGATTTCATTACCATACTTATTTGTTCTGCCATCGCTCTCGTCACTTTTTTAAGCATGGAAGGGGTGGCTTGGTTCACGCACAAATATGTCATGCATGGCTTTCTGTGGACCTGGCACCGCTCACACCACAGTGTGCATCATCACGCGCTGGAACGAAATGATTTGTTCGCAGTCGTTTTTAGTATTCCTTCCATCGTACTCATTGTTATTTCTACGTCCATTTTTCCAAGTGCCTATTTGTTCGCAATGGGCATTGGTATTTTATGCTACGGCATATTCTATCTTGTTTTTCATGATATCATCGTACATCAGCGGATCAAATGGACGCCCAGGAGAAGCCACTATCTGCAGCGGATGATGCATGCGCACTACATTCATCATAGTAAACACAGCAAAGAAAACTGTGAGGCTTTTGGATTTTTATATGCGCCAAAGAAATTTGAGCCGAAAAAATTTGTCCTGAAAAAGGAACGGCAAGAAACACAATAACCTTAACGGCACTTTGGAAACAAACTATCTTTATCTGTGGATTGATTTCTGGACGATCGTATTCCCATTTGTCTTTAGTTTTATAGCTATCAATCCAGTTTATAAAAAATGGAAAGCCATCCTCCCCGCTTTGCTCATTCCGGGCATCTTATTTATAATTTGGGATATCACGTTCACCTACTGGGGAGTTTGGGGATTTAATCCACGCTATGTGATCGGCATTTATTTTTTAGGGCTTCCGATCGAAGAGGTGCTTTGGTTTGTATGTATTCCATATGCCTGCATTTTTTCTTATGAGGCTGTGAACTTCTATATCAAGAGCGAGGTCATCGGTGATAAACAAAAAATAATTTCATTGATTCTCGTGCTTGGTTTAATCCTCGTTGGAGTTATGAACTACGAACGAATTTACACGGCTGTTACTTTTCTATGTATGGCTTCCTTTTTAGTGTGGGTACAATGGATTTGGAAACCTATTTTCTTAGGTCGCTTTTATCTTGCCTTCCTTTTCATTTTGATTCCCTTCTTTATCGTCAATGGAATTCTGACAGGCACTGGAATTGAAGAGCCTGTTGTCTGGTATAATGATGCTGATAATTTGGGTATTCGATTGGGGACCATTCCCATTGAAGACACTTTCTATGGAATGCTCTTGATCTTGATGAACATCAGTTTGTTTGAGCACTTTCAAAAAAAAAGCGTTAAGAGCAACCCTTAACGCCTTTTCCTGTTCTGTAATTTAATTAGGCCGCAACAGCCTCCTTAGTCATCTTTTTAGGATTCACTTTCTTCTTCAACTTATTAACTTTCTTCGAGTCCTTTTTCAATTGTTTTGCAACTACAGCCGCCAATTTTTTGGAGGTTCTCTCTACAAGTTTATCTGCCTTTTTGGTTGATTTGGAAACCCCCAGAGCCTGAATGGTCTGATGCATAGAATCAACTAATAAATTTTTTACTTCCTTTTTTCCTTTTAAAATGAGTTTTTCCATAGCATATATATTTTGAGAGTGGCGAAGATATTGCGTTACCTTAAGATTAGCAAAAAGTTAAAAAAACTTAACATTGGCCTATTTTTTCGCTTCAATTTGCTTGATTTCAGGGTTTTTCCGGATCAGTTCAAATTGGCTTTGGACTTCTTCTAACCTTTTAACCGTTAACTCATACACTTCCCCCTGTTGGTCTGTAGGTGGAGCATCCGCGCTAAATATCTGGCTCTCTTTGCCTAATGCCAGAAAACGTTCCAGCAGCTGTGCGCCACTTCTAAAAATATCCCACCTCGCACCGGTTTGGTTGATATCAAAGACGACAGCTTCTAATTGATAAATTTTTTCTTCGAGTGCTTGCGCTTTCTTATCGCCTTTCTTTGCAAGCAATACGGTGCGCATTTTCTCCATGTCGTCAATTAATTGCAACGCTGTTTTTGTAGCGGTATACAACTTCACTCCAAGTTGATATTGCTTCACCATGCTTTCAGGAGTGGAAACGGTATTTGGATCTTTCAGTAACGACAGGCTTTGCTTATACTCTTTGTTGTGCGCTTTCAGTATAACCGTATAGTTGCCGGCCGGCACCATCGGAGGTGTGAGTCCGGGTCCAATATCTAAATCCGGAATAAATAAATTGCGCACACCTTTTTCATCTAGCTCGACCCATTCTTTGCCTCGCGGCTTTGTACGCAACTTAGGCATGGTATGATCTTGCAAACGTAAATTCCACCACACTCGCTGAAGGCCAGGTTGATTTTTAGTTTTTAATTTTTGTACTATTTCTCCGTTGGCATTCAACACTACTAACTCAACACTATCTTTTGATTTCTCTTTCAAGTAATAAGTAATGGCTGCCCCATCGGGTGGGTTTTGTCCATTCACCAAACTATTTTCCGTTTTAATTCCATTCACATCTTGAAAGCGATACGTAGCACGCATGGAAAAGAGATGCGCCTCTTCATTTTGAACTTGTTCGCTAAACTCACGAATGGGTGTGATGTCATCGAGAATGTAGATACCTCTACCATACGTTCCGATGACTAAGTCTCTAAAATTCTTTTGTATTTCAATGCCATAAATAGGTACGGGTGGTAAATTATTTTTTAGATGAATCCAATTTTTGCCATCATCGGGAGAAAAGTACAACGACTTATCCGTTCCCAGCCATAGCAATCCTGCCTTGGCTGGATCTTCTTTGATTTGGTTGACAAAATTTGAATTCGATACAGGTAGATTAATGGCAAGCCTTGTCCATGATTTTCCAAAGTCGGTAGTCTTAAAAACATATGATCCAAAATCATTGACGTGATGTGCGTCTACCGAAAGGTAACAGGTGCCAGCATTAAAATTAGAAGCATCTATATTTCGGATCGTTCCCCATTTAGGCAAACCGGGAATATTGGCAGAAACATTGGTCCAAGTTTTACCGCCATCTTGTGTCACGTTTACCTGTCCATCATTGCTGCCCGTCCACAATACTCCTTCTTTAATAGGCGACTCAGTCATGGAATACAATGTGCAGCCATCCCAGGTCATCAAATTATCATTCGCAATGCCGCCTGAGTTTTGCTGATGTGTCTTATCGTTGGTAGTCAAGTCAGGACTGATCACTTGCCAATTTTGACCTACACTATTTGTTTCATGTACAAATTGACTCCCAACCCATACACGCCCTTTGATATGTTTGGATAGAACCATGGGAAAATTCCAATGCCAGCGATACCGTGAATCTGCTGGCTTCGATCCAATTTGTGTTTGCGGCCACACGCGCACATCACGTGGGTGCATCGTTTTTAGATCAAAGACATCTAGCCCTCCATCATAGCAACCACTCCATACAATCGAATTGTCAAAAGGATCGGGCTGTGCAAATCCACTTTCGCACCCCCCTACTCCATGCCAAGCGCCAAGCGGAATAGATCTTCCTGCTAAATATCTGCTAGGTCCACGATAGCTGTAGCCATCTTGCCGATTGGAATATACATAATAGGGGACTTGATTATCTACCGCAACGTGATACATCTGTGCGATGGGAAGATTCACATTGTTCCAGGTTTTTCCCTCATTGAACGTCATGTTCAAGCATCCATCGTGCGCACATAAAATTCGCTTGCCATCTTTTGGATCAAACCACATATCATGATTGTCTCCACCGGGACCCCATTGATTAAATTTTTTATCGAATGTTTTCCCGCCATCGGTGGTTTTCATAATCCCCACCGAAATCGTGTAAACGGTATTTTCATCGGCAGTAGAAACACGCAAACGCGTATAGTAGCCGGCACGTTGTCCCATGCCATGGTGCTTGTGCATCAATTTCCAACTATCGCCACCATCTTCAGAGCGATATAGCCTTGGTTCTTTATCTTCTACCAATGCATACACCACTTTCGGATTTGTAAACGCCACATCAACGGAAGTCTTACCTACCAGATGTGATGGGCCACTTTCAATTCCGTTTCTTAATGGCAGCCAGGATTTTCCTCCATCTTTCGATCGATAAATTCCGCTGCTAGCTCCTCCACTAACTAGACCCCATGTTTTTATTTCAACTTGCCACATCGCAGCATATAATACATCCGGATTTTTAGGATCGATGGCCAGGTCCGAGCATCCGGTATTTTCATCTAGAAAAAAAACGCGCTCCCAATTCTTACCACCATCCGTAGTTTTATACACCCCACGTTCTTGCTGTGGGCCATGCGTATGACCAAGGGATGCTACATAAACCGTATTGGTATCAGTAGGGTGCACGATCACACGACTGATTCGAAAAGTTTTTTCTAATCCAAGATTTTTCCATGTCTTACCAGCATCAGAAGATTTGTAAACACCATTCCCTACAGCATGTGCCGGGCGAATCAAAAAAGTCTCTCCCGTACCTGCCCACACCTGTTTGGGATTGGAAGGCGCTATAGCCAGAGCCCCAATTGATGAATCCTCCGTATTATCAAAAATAGATTTCCAGGTGGTGCCCATGTCTTCTGTTTTCCAAATTCCGCCAGATGCTGCTCCGGCATAGGATACCATCGGATTGCCGGGCTCACCGACTACTGCAATCATGCGATTGCCATCCGGGCCAATGAATCGGAATTTTAATTGAGAAAAAAGCTTGGGCTCAAAAGATTGACCAAAAAGTATTTGTGTGGAGATTATAAATAAGAACAGAAGTAGTGGGTGTTTCATAGGATTGCTTTATAAATAGAAATTTAACAATACCCTATAATATTTATCAATTCCAAGCATCAATTATTGTAGAAATTTGATCAACGGTGCGAGCAAGAAATCATTGGTCTTCAAATCACGATAATAACGAAACGCATAGCCCTTACTGAATTCCTGGCTTTCTAGTCATAAAGGCTTATCAAAAAGCTTGTATCTTGTCACTGGCACGACAAACTTTATCTTTCATTAGCCGTTAATTTGAAGATGAAAAAATCCACCCTCCTCTTTTGGTCTGTCCGAATTCTTGCTGCTATTATTATGCTTCAGACCTTATATTTCAAGTTTACCGGAGCGCCAGAATCAGTTGAAATTTTCACGAAAGTTGGTATGGAACCATGGGGCCGATTTGGAGTTGGCACGTTAGAATTAGTTGCTTCCATCTTAATTATTTTGCCTGCCACTGTTTGGGCCGGTGCTCTACTTGCCTTAGGGCTCATGGGTGGAGCCATTATGATGCATTTGACAATACTAGGAATTGCCGTACAAAATGATGGTGGTCAGCTTTTCTTATATGCCGTTATTGTAGCTGTTTGCGCGGTGATTTCCTTTTGGTTAGATCGAAAGAATGTGCCTGATCTAATTAAGAAAATGCTACCGTCATTTCTTCAATAGAACCAAGAGGTTATCTACGTCTTCCGTAAATTGCGGTTGGGTGTTTAGATAATTCTTAATCTCTTTAGTCAAGTAATTGGGAAGAATTTCACTTCGCCCTACTTTAGAACGTAAGTCCTTTAATAAATCAAGCACGTCACGCTTAGAAGTAAAGTCCACCCCTGCTTCAATTTTTGTAATCAACGAATTAATCGCAATCATTTTATCGTCCTCAATTGGCGCTATAACCACCGGAGTCGATGCCATTATCTTTTCGGTTTTAAATTGGAGACAGCTATTATATCGATCAATGATTTGGTCCATATCTTTTCGTCCCAGGTCACCACTTTTAATTCTTTCTTTGATCTCATTACAATCACCCAAGAAATTAGTGATGCTTCTTTTAAAAGTAAGGTTCGGAATTTCCATGGTGCTTCCGTCTCTTTTAACCAAATACTGACCATCATAAGTCGCTTGATTGGGCAACCGAAAACCATAGAGACTCAGAAAGCCCTGTTTAATTAATTTCATATAGCGATAGCCTCGATCATACTTGATGGTATGATAAGTAACTCCTTCTAAAACTACCGTGGTCGCTTCTAAGGCTGTGTAGTTCATTTTCTTTTTATTAACCACCACTTGAACGCGATCCAAAATATCGTACGTCAAGATTTTTGTCTTGCCATTTAATGTATCACCTCTGGAAGTAACTACATAATCGGTTTGAGCATATGTAGGGTATAGACAAAAAGAGAAAATTACCAACAAGAAAATCTTCATAAAAAACTAAATATTTGACGAAGGTAGAATAATTGAAATCAATTTTTGAAAAAAAAAGCGGTGCTTTTTCAAGCACCGCTTTTAATTAAATAATAAAAATCAATTAGGGATTTGCTTTATCCCATTGAACTTCTGCATCAGGGCGACTGAATTGCGGGAATACCACATAGGTATTTCCGCTTACGAGTCCTTGAAGAGGAAGGATGCCAATTTTATTATACCTTCTTACATCAATCCATCTGTGTCCTTCCCAAAATAAAGAATACCTACGCTGATTAAGTACTTCATCTAATAATTGCGCTTGCGTGGTTACAGCTGGCTTAGCAACAGCCATCGTGGGTAGCCCGGACGCTGTCCTAATAACATCTAATGCTGCAATCCCTCCAGGCAAATCATTCGTCTGAATTCTTGCTTCTGCCAACATAAGGATTAGTTCTTCGTTGCGAAGAATAGAAACAGGGGAAACATTTGTTGCATACATCACGACTTCGTTATTTGATACAATCGCTTGACCAGATGCACGAGGGGTTGTACGAAGTGCTACCTTTGACAAACGTGTATCTCCAGACTCTGCATCTGTCACCAATTGATCGAATATAACATAAGGTGCTCCGTTATCATTCGGATTGTGCCACAATGTATTAACCAGATCTCCAGGAGTTGTTGAGTAGGTATATTTTGGGCCGGTTGTAAGTGGTCCGGCTATATTCAAAAAGGAAGCATTGAGGGCAGTAATCATACCCGGCCAATCTAGCTGATACATTGCGACACGAGCTGCCAGAGCGCGATTAAATGTTAGGAATGTTGCCGGTGTATCGAACCCTGCCCATCCACTTGTCATCGGAAAGGCAAAACTGGTTCCTGCAGCAGCCAAAGCAGTTGCCCCTTCGTCCAAATAGCCTTTAATTAAAGTAAGACCGGTGATGTAGGTACCAAAAGGTCCTGGCTTTAGTAAATCACCGGGAGATGATAAATCTCCAAAAGTCTCACGTATGCCTTTCGTGTTTTGCATATTTAACAAATTCAATGCTAAATACGCTTGAACCGTTCTGGCAAAGCCTTTAATACCAGCTTTTTGAGCAGTCGTTAATATAGCAGCTGTTTCCGCAGAACGAGTAAACACTTCAGCTCTTCTTCTTCCTTGCGAAAAAGCATTGTAGTAGGTATTAAAAATACCATTAGGGTCATTGGCTCCTCCAAAATTAGCAGCCTCTGTACCTAGCAATTCATTAAAATACCGATTGTCTGTTGACGCTGAATAGACAATTTCTCTGCCAACCGTTCCGGTATTTAAATAAAAATCGCGTATACCATCTCTCATAGCAGATTGCAAACCAACCGCCAGAAAATTAATTTGGTTCTGCGAAGGGTTTTTTTCGACAGAACCTACGGAGGCTCTGTTAGGATCAATGGTGTTATCTACATCACAAGAAGTAACACCAAATAATCCAAGTAAGAAAATTGAAAATATCTTTTTAAAATTTTTCATGGATCTTTGTGTTTAAAAAGTAACTGTTAAATGAAAGAACATTCTACGTGAAGAAGGGAAGGACATTAAATCAACCCCACCGCCAACTGGCCTGTTTCCAAAGTTAGAAGCCTCTGGATCATATCCATAATAGTTAGTCCAAAGCGCTAAGTTATTACCAGACACACCTACCCTGATTCCTTCAATGGAATTTTTCCAACTTCCAGGTAAAGATTTCACTGGTACATTGTAATACAGCGCCACTTCGCGTAGCTTGATATAACTTGCATCTTGAATAAATTGGCGAGTCGTAACTCCAGGTTGTCCAAGCTGCCTTGCAACACCCACTGGAGTTATACCATCAGCAGCTTTATTGCTCCAATCCGGAGATGTGCCACCTTCATCTGTCAATTCTTGATTTAAAGAGGCATTAAAGTTTCCCTGACTGGTGTGGAACAAAAATGAAAATTCAAAATTTGTAAGAAACGTGATGGAGTTCCTCCAGGAGATTTGATAATCCGGTTGGGAATTTTCGTACTTGGTTCTTTGTCCTCCTACAAGTGGTGTCCCATACCATGCACTTGGCGATTCATTTAATCTAATTCGATTCGTTCCAAATGCTCCAAAACCGCTAGATCCAACAACGTACTCGGGCACTATTAATTTAGTTATTTTACTTCTATTTTGCCAATAACTTAATTGAGTGTTCCAGGTAACCTTGCTGTTGGTAACAACTGTAGCTCCAAGGCTCAATTCAACACCTGTATTTTCAAGGTCGCCAATATTGTAAGCTGAGAATTGCGTAACGCCTGTGCCAGGTGAAAGATTAAATACATCAATAAAATCTACTACGTTCTTGGTATAGTAAGTAGCTTCCAATGTGATTCTGTTCTTTAAAAACCCAAAATCCGCACCAAACTCAATTTCATTGGCGGTTTCAGGCTTGATTCCAGCATTTCCATAAACACTGTTTGGAACATATCCTGATCTTCCTCCAATTAAAACGTCATTCAATGCAGTAAACTTTGAACCGAATGAAGGAGAATTACCCGTTTGGCCATATGCCACACGTAACTTAAGAGCTGAAATAGGATCAAATTTCCAGAAACTAAAATTCGTCAAGTTAACAGCCAAAGAAGCCTTCCCGAATGGATAAAGTTTTTGGTAATCACCATTAAGACTTGATTTATCAAATCTTATTCCTCCTGTTACTATAACTTTATCACCCCAGTTTATTTCTTCTTGTGCCACAAATCCAACATCCTGCCACTTCGCAAAGAATGAGTTAGGAGTTCTTACTGCTCCTGTATTCGGATTTCTTTGTCCTGGCTTTAATCCCTCTCCTTGTATAGAACTAATATCACGTTCTGTTGTTAAGCGAATGGCTCCCAAAGAAGTGGTAAAATTGAAATCTTTATACTTCAACTCATCCACCAGGAAGCCTTGCAAGTTAGTACTTAAGTTTCTGCTCTTGGTATATCTGGAAGCTCCCGGATTTGCTCTGTTTTTTTGGAATTGAATTTCATCCGACATGTACACCTCTGATTCCGTCAATAAAAAATCAACGCCACCTTGGATTGAAAGCTTTAGAGAATGATCAGCCTTGTTTAAGAGAAAGATATTGGTAGAAAATGACTGAATAAATCGGTTGGTCGTCTCATTGTTTTCAGCTAAATCTACAATCTGCAACGGGTTTTGTCCAGTCAATGGATTTGTTGGATAAATTCCGTTAACAGGATGTTGCTCTAACCAATTTGGTAGGTAAGCCAAGTTGTATCCTAATGAAACTCCATTATTATCATTCCCGCTGAAACTACGACTGGTGCTGGTACTTAAATAATTTGATGTCATCGCAAAGTCGATTGCTTTAGAAACTTTAAAATCCAAATTAACCCGAATTGAATTACGTGTAAAGCCGGTTCTTTTCTGGATTCCTTTTTCGTCTGTTGAGCTCCCAGCAACAAAAAATTTCATTTTGTCTGTTCCACCCGATACATTTAATCGTGAAGTACTCAGTGCTCCTGTATTGCCATAAATTTCCTTCTCATAATCAGATGTTTTGGCACCCGAGCCATTTGCTGCAAACAGCGTGGCCATAGTTGCATTAGAAAGTAAAAATACACCAGCATTAATTTTATTTGTGTCCCATGGGGTTTTATGAATACCAACTAAATGCAGCGCTTCTGCAAAACCAATATCTTGCCCAAATTGTACAGTAGTCTTTCCAGCTTTCCCTTTTTTAGTAGTGATCAAAATAACACCCGCATTTGCACGTGAGCCATAAATGGCAGCAGCACTCGGCCCCTTTAATACTTCTATGTTTTCAATATCAGCTGGGTTAATATCTGCAATCCGGTTGGTCGCTTGGTCTTGAGTACCTGAAGTTTGTCCGGTTGCCCCACTAAAAGGACCTGTTCCTGCTCCCGTTTGAAACTGAGAGTTGTCCAGGTAAACTCCATCAATGATGTATAGTGGTTCAGAATTTTGATTAATAGATGAAATTCCACGAAGTCTAACAGAAAATCCACCTCCTGGCGCGCCACTGTTGGCAGAGATGTTTGCTCCAACTAACTTACCATTCAACGCACCATCCAGTGTGACTGGTCGAGTGGTTCCCACTAACTCTTTGGCTGTAATGGAAGCAACGGAGTTCGCAAGATTAGAACGCTTTACGGACGTTGCCAAACCAGATACCACTACCTCTTGAAGTGTCGCGATATCTTCTGTGAGTTGAATCGAGAGTGTTGTTGAGTTACCAACTTTCACTGATTCTGTCACGTAGCCAACAAACGAAAATAATAGCTCTGCATCCGCAACAGCAACACTGATTGAGAACGAACCTTCCACATCGGTAATTGTACCGGATGATGTTCCTTTCAATGTAACGTTTACACCTGGCAAACCAGTGCCGTCAGCACCAGTTACTTTACCAGTCACAATCCTCTCTTGTGCATACCCACTGAAATTAGTGAGCGTTGCAAAAAGAAGAAACAACAGTAGAATTTTCTTCATATTTATTTGTTTTGGTTTAATAGTTTGTAAATCTAAAAAAACTACTCGAATGAGTGTCCTTTATTTAGAATAAAAGTTGCTTATCATGAGTATATCAAGCAGAAATAGGGGGTAAAGGCTAGTTATTCGTTATTTAATATCAGTTTTCTCTCTCCTCACAATACCTATGAATTGATCTAAATAACATTATAATCTTATTATAATTGGGGTCGGAATATTTAATCTTTAGCATTCTCGTTGAGCTGAAAATAATCCTATCTATTTTATCGTCACCATTTTTGCTTGATTTGTATAGCAATCTTATCTGCTTTAGTTTCGCTCAAATAAATTTCCATTTCTCGCATGGTCAATTACAATCCCAAAGTTTGGTTTTCGATGGTCTTTCATTCTTACAGTCGGGCGGTGATGCGCACACTTACACCCGCCTTGCTATTTATGACTGCTTATTCAACTGCTTTATGCTACCTATTATTAGATGTTCTTCGATTTCATGAAAACGATTTCCATACTACCATCAGCATGCACTCCTTGCTGGGTATTGTTCTTGGTCTCTTTTTAGTGTTCCGTACAAATTCCGCCTATGACCGATGGTGGGAAGGCCGCAAGTTGTGGGGAAGTTTTGTAAACAATACGCGCAACTTTGCATTTAAACTCAATGCGTTTTTGGAACCTACAGATGCTCCTAATAGAAACTGGTTTGCACAAATGATTCCTAACCTCGTGGTTGCTTTGAAGGAGAATTTAAGAAAGGGCGTAAAAATGGAAGAATTGGAATTGGCTGATGCTAATTTGATAACAGCGCTAGAACGATTCAAGCATATACCCAATGGCTTATCTACGATGCTTTACCAGCGTATAAACGACCTTTATAAAAAACAACAATTAACCGGAGAACAATTATTCTTGTTAGATAAAGAGTTGAAAGAATTTTCAGATATCATTGGAGCCTGCGAGCGAATCAAAACAACACCCATCCCCTATTCATACACCATGTATATCAAGCAGTTTATTTTTATTTACGTCATTACGCTGCCATTTGCATTTGTGACTACTTCCGGATATATCACTGTCCCCATCGTGGTACTGATAACCTTCATTTTACTTAGCGTAGAGTTGATTGCCGAAGAAATTGAAGACCCGTTTGGAAGAGATATTAATGACTTACCCACCGATGAATTAGCGGTTAAAATCAAAGATAATGTAAGAGAGATTTTACTACCGGTTCAATCTACCGCTAAGGTGTAAATAGCATAAATAATTATCATCAGAATCATGACAGCATACATCACCAAGTCTACCCGCACATAGGCCTTGTATTGTTGATAGAAATCTCGCAGGCGCTTAAACATTGAATTAGGAAGAGATGAATATAGCCCAAAGATAGATTACTTTTATAGCTTGATAAAATTTGAAACCCTTTTGTACTTTGAATGCTCGTCACTATTGTAGATTCATGTCAGGTATAGCCTCAACATCAAAGTTTCCAAATACATTAAAGATTGCCGCTCGCTCTTTCGTTTGGCTTCATCTTATCTTGTTTACTTCAATACTATTTGCCCAAGAAAACCTGGTTAACGAAACCAATCCACCCTCTTTAAAGTGGTACCAGATAAATACTCTTCACTTTCGCGTTTTATTTCCAAAAGGATTTGAGACACAGGCGCAGCGAATGGCCAATACACTTGAACATATTCACGAACCTGAATCTAGAACAATGGGCGCGAGCCCAAGAAAAATTTCTGTCATTTTACAAAATCAATCGTCTATATCAAATGGGTTTGTATCAATCACTCCACGCAGGTCAGAATTTTATACAATGCCCTCGCAGAACTACAATTTTGTAGGGAACAACGATTGGCTCAACCTACTGGCTACACATGAGTATAGGCACATGGTACAGTTTCAACATGCTACCAGAGGATTTAATAAATTGGTTTATTACACGTTCGGCAGTAATGCGCTATCCGCCATGGCTTATGTAGCCGCACCCCAATGGTTTTGGGAAGGTGATGCCGTAGCAACAGAAACAGCATTTACCAGTAGCGGAAGAGGTCGCATCCCAAATTTCAATTTAGTTTTCAGGACCAACCTCATGGAGGGAAGAACTTTTAATTATCACAAGCAATATCTACGATCCTACAAACACAACATTCCCGATCATTATAAACTCGGCTTCAACATGGTTTCTTATCTAAGGAAGAAAACCAACAACCCGGAAGTCTGGGAGAACATTACAAAAAGATCATGGAGTGTGCCATTCATTCCTTTCACTTTTTCAAATTCCATTAAAAAAGAAACCGGACTATATGTGAATGGACTTTACCGGGAAATGGCAGCTGATTTAAAAAAACAATGGCAAGCCCAATTAGATACAACTCAACTTACTGGATTTGAAAAAGTAAATCTTCGCAATACCAGTGCCTATACAGATTATCGTTTCCCTCAGGAGTTAGAAGACGGAAGCATCCTGGTTCAAAAGTCAGGGATTGGCGATATTGAAACGTTGGTAGCCTTGAAAGACGGTCGAGAAAAAAAAATATACACGCAAGGAATGGTCAATGATGCCGCCATGCTATCTGCCACGAATAGCCGTGTAGTGTGGAATGAATATCGCTATGATCCTCGGTGGAAAGTAAAGACTTTTTCAACCATTGTTGGCTATGATATCGGCAGCAAAATAAAAAGAATAATCGCATCCAGAGGTCGCTATGCTTCCGCTGCGATTTCTCCCGATGGCTATTTGGTGGCAACGATAGAAACAAAAACAGATTATCAAACTAAATTAATCGTGTTAGATTATCTGAGTGGAAAAGTGTTGAAAGAATTTGATAATCCAACAAACGATTTTATTTCCATGCCCAGATGGACTACTACCGGGAAAGAAATTGTCACACTCAAAGTCAATGCAAAAGGAAAAACGATCACTCTTTTTAATGTGGAAACCGGGGAAGAGAAAAACCTAATTGAATTTACGGATGAAAATATGGGGCACCCCGTACCCATTGGAAAATATGTTTTATATAATTCTCCGATCAGCGGCATCGATAATATCTATGCACTTGATACCGAAACGCAGATTCGCTATCAAATCACCTCCAGCAAATATGCTTCTTATAACCCTTGCATAAGCCGCAATGGAAAAATAATTTATTACAATGAACAAGGTAAAGATGGGATGGATGTGGTGAGAATTCCGTTCGATCCAACTAGTTGGAAATTATGGACCAGCAGCGTTCAGCCCTCCCCCCTCTTTCAACACCTCGTCAATCAAGAAGGCATGCCTGATTTACTGAGCAACATTCCTACTGATACACTGAAAGTAAAAAGATATTCTCGGTTGAAAGGTTTAATTAATCCGTACAGCTGGGGTGCTTACGTCAATAATGATTTGACGGATGTAAATATTGGAATTACTTCACGGAATTTGTTGGGCACTACAACCATCAATGCCGGATATCTGTACGATATTAATGAAAGAACCGGAGCATGGAAAGCAACACTTAGTTACCAAGCACTATTTCCAATTATTGATTTTTCTGTAAGTCAGAGCGATCGTAAAGTGAATGAAGGCTTTGTGGAAACGGAAACGTATACCGGTACAAATCCAAACTATGTTAAAACTGTTAAAACCACTAACCTGTCTTTTACCTGGCTAGAAAAAAATATCGAAGGTGGATTCCGGATTCCCCTGAATACAACAACTTCTAAATATTTTAGCAATATTACTTTTGGAAATCTGATCGGAGTTACACAGGTCTCTAATTTTACCAATAGCATCAATAATAAAAGAATTATTCCTGCGGTAACTATTAACGATACTGTCTCCAACTTCTATTTTTTTACAGATCGTATCTCGAATGGGAATTTAATCTATAATCGGTTTAACCTTACCGCCTATCGATTATTAAAAAAAAGTAGGCGTGATATCAAAAGCAAATGGGGACAAGAAATCTTTGTCAATGCCTATGGCACTCCCTATGGTGGTAATTTTACCGGGAATCAATTTTCGGTCTATGGGGTAGGCTATTTTCCTGGCCTCTTCAAGCATCATTCTTTGTGGGGGTATTGGGGCTACCAAAATTCACAAATAGATCCATTATTTTATGCCAATAAAGCCGGATCAGAAATCGCGGATAATTCCAATTATCAATTTCGAAATCAAATTCCTTTGCCTCGAGGTGGTTTAGGTGTCGCGCGCTTCAGAAACTTTTATTCCATGTCCGTTAACTATACCATGCCTGTTTGGTATCCTGATCTCAATATTGGGCCTCTCATGAATTTTCAACGTGTGAGGCTGAATGGCTTCTTCGATTATGGATATGGAAGCACGACACGAACCCAGACTTATATGTCGGCTGGCGTGGAGGTTAAATTTGATATCAATGTCATGCGTCTACTTCCACAGTTTGATATTGGCTTTAGATACTCCGTAGGGCTCAAACCTTCAACCACTCTGTTCGAAGTACTAATCGGTTCAATTAATTTTTAGGACAGCAAACAGAATCACTAAATCGGATTTATTTCGATATAAGCCATAATGGCTTATTTTATCAATTAAAATTTCAATATTACGCCATAATGTCACAATAATCTCCTGAAATAAGGATCGGCATATTTTTTCCTCAGATGGTTTCATGGATTTAAAATCAATGTCAAACTAAAAAAACCAATATTATGAGCATTATCCGTTACAATGCGAATGACTTCGTACCTACATCATTCAGCAACTTAGTAGACCGATTCTTTAATGAATCAATGACCCGCAGTGGTGGCAGCCTGCCTACCGGACAGGCAGGCACCTTTATTCCAAAAGTAGATGTGATCGAAAATGAGACTTCATATGAAATCCATTTCGCAGTACCCGGCTTAAATAAAGAAGACTTCAACATCGAGTTGAAAGACAATTATTTAACGGTAAGTGGAGAACGCAAATTTTCCAATGAGACGAAAGACAAAAATTTCCGCTCTGTAGAAACCAACTATGGTTCTTTCAGCCGGTCTTTCTCATTGCCCGAAAACATTGATTCTTCAAAAATCAATGCTAAATATGATAAAGGCATTTTGGAATTATCAATACCAAAGGACGAAAAGAAAGCCTTGAAGCAAAATATCAAAGTAAACTGAGGCCTTACAGAACTTGGGGTTAAGGGTGTGGGTATGGCGTTCCTCGAAAGAGGACGCCATTTTTGATTTTTAAATAGTACAAGAACAACGTACCTTCCAGAAAAGAAAAGTGATGAAGCGCTCTCTGTTAATTTTATTGGTGATTTGTTCCGCTTTTATCGGGGCCATGATAGGTACCCTTTTTACCCTATCGTATTTTAGTAATGAACAGACATACAAATCGATAGAACAAAGGCAAAATTCAAAAAACATTAACTTCAATACAGATAGCTCCCATCGGATTCATACGGGTATAAATTTTCATGCAGCTGCCAAATTAGTAACTCCTGCGGTGGTCCACATTCGCACCGCATACGGGCTAGGAGGCTTTAGTTTAAATGCGCTCGATAATTACATGAACCCTCATGCCCAGTCATCAGGCTCAGGCGTCATTATTTCGGATGACGGGTATATTGTTACGAACTATCATGTGATTGAAGATGCCACCTCCATAGAAGTGGTCATGAATAACAACCAGCGCTTCTTTGCTAAGTTGATCGGCAAAGATCCAAGTACCGATTTAGCCCTGCTAAAAATTAAAACTAAAAATGCTCCATTTGTGAAATATGGAAACTCAGATCAAATAATTATTGGTGAATGGGTATTAGCAGTTGGCAATCCTTTTGATTTAAATTCTACCGTAACAGCCGGCATCGTAAGTGCACGTGCTAGAAACATAGATATTCTCCATGATAAGAATAATCTACAGATTGAGTCTTTCATACAAACTGACGCTGCCGTAAATCCCGGAAATAGCGGAGGCGCATTAGTAAACTTAAAAGGCGAATTAATTGGAATTAATTCTGCTATCGCCACAGCTACAGGAGGTTATTCGGGCTATTCGTTCGCTATTCCAATTAGCCTGGTAAAAAAAATTATGGATGATTTGTTGGAGTTCGGTCAAGTGCAGCGCGGTTTGCTTGGAGTGCAGATTGCAGATGTTACAGCAGTCCTGGCAGAGAATGAAAACTTAGACGTAGTGCAGGGTGTATATGTCCGGTCAGTCAATAAAGGTAGTGCAGCAGAAACCTCCGGTATTGAAACCGGTGATGTGATCACTGCCATAGATGGGCATATGGTGACAGGAGTTTCTGAAATGCAGGAATGGGTTGCGCGCAACCGGCCTGGCCAATCTATTCAAGTTACGTATCGGAGGGACGGGAATGATTATAAAGCAAAAGCGACCCTCAAAAAATACGATGGCTCAGAAGAGATGAGAAGCCGGGAGGTACGTTATATGCTGGAAGGTGCAGAAGTGGAAGATATTTCCTATTCAAAACTTACGCTACTTAACTTAGATGGTGGTGTATTGATTAAAAAACTCCAAGAAGGCAAATGGAAAAAAGCAGGTATCATCGAAAATTTCATCATCACCCATATCGACAAAGTTCCAATTGATAATGTCACTGACTTAAATAGAGTTTTAGAAGTAAAGAAAGGCGGGATTCTTATTGAGGGTATAAATCAAAAAGGAGAAAGATTGGTTTTTGGAATGGCTTGGTAGGTGGTTCTATGCTTGGTTTTTCTTGATTGACTACACAATTCCATACTTGTTAAATTGCACCATGCATTTATCAGCGCCAGACAGGTCACTTGTCCCTCTGACTGATTAAAAATCTGATTAACTTTACCACGAACTTGAAAAAATACTATGCAAAACTTTGGAATAAAAGAAGCGCTCACTGCGCTGGGAATAAAGAATAGCAATCCGGGTACCTCCACAGGTAAAAAGTGGTTTCGTACCTCCGGGACAAGTTTAATTTCCTATTCCCCGGTCGATGGAAAAGTGATTGGGCGAGTGCAATCCACAGATGAAAAGGCATTTCATAAAGTTGTGAAGCAAGCTCAAATAGCCTTTTCAGAATGGAGACAGGTTCCGGCACCTAAACGAGGAGAAGTAGTTAGACAAATTGGAGAAGCGCTGCGAAAAAATAAAGAACCGCTGGGGAAGTTGGTTTCCTATGAAATGGGCAAATCCTATCAGGAAGGCTTAGGTGAAGTCCAAGAAATGATTGATATCTGCGATTTTGCCGTAGGCCTTTCTCGTCAATTAAATGGCTTAACCATGCATTCTGAAAGACCTCAGCATCGTATGTATGAACAATATCATCCCCTTGGGATAGTGGGAGTAATTTCTGCTTTTAATTTTCCGGTGGCTGTCTGGGCATGGAACTCGATGCTCGCTTGGGTTTGTGGTGATGTATGTATTTGGAAGCCATCAGAAAAAACACCCCTGTGTAGTATCGCTTGTCAAAATATTGTAAACAAAGTGTTTGCAAAAAATCGTGTGCCCGAAGGCGTTTCTTCTATCATTAATGGGGATTATAAAGTGGGTCAACTCATGTGTTCCAATGAAAACATTCCGCTTGTTTCAGCTACCGGATCTGTACGTATGGGCAAAGCCGTAGGAAAGACGGTAAGCGAAAGACTGGGAAGGGCTCTTCTTGAATTAGGGGGTAACAATGCCATTATTATTTCAGAAAACGCAAATGTAGATATGGCTATTCGTGGGGCACTCTTTGGTGCCGTAGGTACAGCCGGGCAACGTTGCACTTCTACCCGTAGGTTGATTGTACAAGAAGGGATTTATGATGAAGTAAAAAGCCGGCTTAAAAAGGCCTATTCTCAGCTAAGTATTGGTAATCCGCTTGATCAAACTAATCATGTAGGGCCTCTGATCGATAAACTAGCTGTAAAATCATATCGCAATGCCCTTCGCAAAGTGAAAGAAGAAGGTGGGAACTTTGTAGTAAGTGGCGGTGTGCTATCAGGTAAAGGTTATAATTCAGGGTGTTATGTGAAGCCTGCCATTGCCGAAGTAAAAAATCATTTTGACATCGTACAGCAAGAAACATTTGCCCCCATTCTATATCTTATTAAATGCAAAACGATCGAAGAGGGAATCGAATTACAGAATGGAGTAAAGCAAGGATTGTCCTCTGCTATCATAACCAGCCATCTTCAAGAAATGGAGAAATTCCTCTCGCATGCCGGATCTGACTGTGGGATTGCAAACGTGAATATTGGTACATCTGGTGCCGAAATTGGGGGAGCTTTCGGTGGGGAAAAAGAGACTGGTGGCGGCCGTGAATCCGGATCTGATTCATGGAAAGTTTACATGCGCAGGCAAACGAATACTATTAATTATGGCGATACGTTACCGCTTGCCCAAGGAATACGATTCGATTTATAATGAAACTTGGAAAACTACTCCAATACATCTACTTTAGTTCACCAAATTAAAAAGTATGGCTCCAAAAAAATATAGAACTATCATGTTGATTGATGATAACGAGATCGACAATCTCATTAATCAAAAAATGCTTGAATCCGCTTCCATCACAGACAACATCTATACCCATACGGGGGCCAAAAGCGCTATAGAGTTCTTGAAAAACATGGAGAAAATGGATGTGGCCGATAAAGTGTTGCCAGATATTATTTTTCTAGATATTGATATGCCCTTGATGGATGGGTTTCAGTTTTTAGATGAATTCGAGAATTTATCTCCTATTACGAAGAAGAAATGCAAAATTGTTATGCTTACTTCTTCCATTAACCCTCAAGATTTTAGCCGATCAAAAAAATATACAAACGTAAAACTCTTCCTCAATAAGCCTCTTTCACACGAGAGTATTATGAAATTGGATGTTTAATCCGTTTCGATGGCAGTCAGTTTCTTAATAAATGCTTCATCCATATTAATAAAAGAAGTGGGGGCAAAATAATTTACCTTCACTTCTTTGAACTTTGGAATCAACGCTGAAATTTTCTTTGATTTCTCTTTCTTTGCTTCACTCGTTGCGATTTTTAAAATCTTCAGAAAAAGGAGCACGTTTTCACATTCATCTTTTCCAAACATTCGGATCTGCCTTTGAATACTATTGGAATGTTGATTGAACAACTCAAAGTCTCTTAACAAACAGTATTGTAGCGCCAACAAAGCCTTGATTTCCATTTGGGCAAATGGATATTTCTTTAAGCTAACTTCGTTGATCAGGCCATTAAATAGTTTAGCCGCTTCTTCATATTTTTCAAGGTAGTAACAACTTAAGGCACGATAGGTAACATAGATTAAATGCTTAGGAATATCCTGTGAATCCGCCTCTACATCAGCAAAAATTCTTTCATTTTCAGCATACAGTTCTTTCTCTGTTCCCAAGCGAAGACTTCTTTCAAGCTTCGAAATAAAGAATTGCACAGAAAATGTGATCGTTGGATAATTAACCAACAAGTTAGCTGCCGCATCATTCACCTCCTCAAAATACTTTTCAGCCTGTCGATATACTTTGTAGTGATTGTAGTATTCCAACCGTAAAAATTCGAATACCAGATTAAGATGAAAATATAATGGATCGAGATTATAGGTCTCAAATATTTTCTGCGTATGAGCAAAAATATCTTCTATAGACTCTCCTTCTTGCTGAAGATTATCATCTTGCTCAACAAAAAGACGGTGATAAATCAACATTAAACTCTGATAGATGTAGAGGCGATGGGATTCGTATAGTTTTGCTACATTTTGCATCTCCTTTACCAATAAGGTGAGGCCCAATTTTTCTATATCATCGTTGGTCAAATAATAACTGCCATATTTTTTAAAATATTCTGCCAACAAATCTTCTGCTTTGTCAACGGCCAGCATATAAGCTACATGCCGATTATACAATTGTGAGTAATTGAAATAATCGGGCGAATTAATATGCAATTTCTTCAATGACTTATAGACTACGGTCAATTCACTAGCCAGATCGTAATCCAACAACTCCTTCTCTAATTTTTTCAGTGTAGCAATAGATATGGTTCGCTTTTTTGTAAAAAGCATTTCATTCAGATTAGCCACTTTGCGGAGAATATCCGTACGGGGGCTTTCCATCTGCTGCAAGAGATGCTCCTCTATTTTTTGATTCAACCGAGATCTTAATGTATAATAGGCATTCGCATTTACCTCCAACTCTACCATAATTTTACTATCCGAAAGTTGGCGCTCACGGAGTGCCTTCAATAAATAGGCAGACTTTTCAGCATTACTCTCCATCAGAGAATCATGGATCTCTTTGAAATCCTTTTCAGCGAGCTGCTTTATGATATTCTTTAACTTGGCCATGTATAAACATTAATAGGTAAAGGTTACGAATTTATTAAATCCATGCAATAGTTACTACCTCCAATCATTTTGACAGACTAAAGTAGCCAATTTTTCCGATTGAAAGCCAAGGTTTGGTTTTTGAGAAGCCTAATCTAAAATTTATGGATGCATTTTCCCAAATGATCATTGAGGCTGTGGCAGCGGTAAAGAATGCGGTAGTAAAAATTGACACCTATAAAACCGTTCATGGGAAGCTTAAACCTTCTGGATCAGGATCAGGCTTTATCTTTTCTTCAGATGGGCTGATTTTTACTAATTGCCATGTAGTAAATGGTGCCGAAAAGATCATGGTTTCATTACTCAACGAAAATGAAATTGAAGCAACCTTATTGGGTAAAGACCCCGATACGGATTTAGCCATATTAAAAATATACTCAGATGGATATTCCGTATCCAAATTAGGGGATGCAGAACAACTCCAAATTGGGCAATTTGTGATCGCTATTGGCAATCCATTAGGCTATCAGCATACTGTTACTACCGGGGTTATCAGCGCCTTGGGGAGAACCCTTCGTTCTCAGAATGGTATGTTGGTCGATCATGTTATTCAATCAGATGCTGCACTGAATCCGGGAAACTCTGGAGGCCCACTTATCAATACAGATGGTGAAGTAATCGGTGTAAATACCGCCATTATTCAAGGCGCCAATGGGTTAAGTTTTTCCGTTGGTATTAATACAGCCAAAGAAATTGGCAGTCAATTGATCAAGACGGGCAAAGTATTTAAAGCTTATCTCGGCTTTCAATTGCAAGAAGTGGTCATTAACCCCAAAGTGAAACGTCATTATCACCTACCCAATGAAAAAGCACTATTCATTGTGGGGATTGAAGACAAATCACCTGCTTCACGCTCACAAATCAAAGAGGGCGATTTTATTATCTCCTTCAATAACAAGCCGATGAATACGCTCAATCAGTTATTTAAGGAACTCACAAGAAAAGAAATATTAACGATGGTAGATGTCTCTTTTATCAGACATACCGAACTTGTACATGCCACGATCTTCCCGGTTCAAAAGTAAGGTGGGTAGGAAACTAACCAATTTCAATTACCACATCGTCTGTGATTGGGTGACCTACGCAGGTAAGAACGTACCCTTCTGCACGTTCACTTTTTGACAGACCTTCCTCTTCGTCTAATTTAACTTGACCAGAAAGCGCTTTGCCACGGCATGCTGTGCACAAACCACTTTGACAAGAATAAGGCAAGTCAATACCTGCTTCCAAAGCTGTTTCCAAAATAGTGCGATTGGGCTGAACCATGATCTTATGTTCATTGCCATCATACTTAATGGTTACTTCCCGCACTTTCTTATCGGAAGCTGTTTTCTCGGCTTCCTCTTTTTTTGGTTTGTCAATTACTCCTGTTACAAAACTTTCTTTGAATATTTTAGATAAAGGGATATTGTGTTCAGCGAGCAGGTTATCTACATTCTTCATCATGCCCTCTGGGCCACACATGAGGTAAGTAGTTTTTTCCAAGCCCCAATTCGGAATGCGTTCAAAGAGTTTAGTCAACATTTCTTTATTGAGCAATCCTGAATAGCCCTGCCAATTCATGGGTGCATTATCAAGAATATGAATGACGTGCAAACGTCCTTCATCAGTTGTTTGTAGATGTTCCAACTGATTTTTGAATATGATGCTGTCGATATCACGATTGCAGTAAATGAGTGAGCAAATACTATCCGGCTCCTGATTTAACACTGATTTAATGATGGACATCATGGGTGTAATACCCGAGCCCCCTGCAAAAAGTATCAAATGTCTTTTATTCTCTTTTTTAAACTCCGTAGTGAATTGCCCCATGGGGTCCATCACTTTCATTTTTGCTCCTACCTTCAAGTTATCAGGCAGCCAATTCGACATTAATCCTTTATCGACACGCTTTACACTCACGACCAGATCTTGATCCACAAATGGGGAACTGCATAGTGAATAGGCTCTCCTTACTTCCTTACCTTGAATAGCCGTAATCAAGGTTAAAAACTGTCCTGATTTATAAGGAATATTTCTGTTAGAAGGTTGCTCAAAAGCTATTGAAATAGCGTCTTTTGTCTCAGCGATAATCTCTTTTACAACAAGATCATGATAGTGCGGGCCATTGGAGGTCTCTACTTTCTTCTCGCTTTTCTTAAATAGACCAAATGCCATAGAAAAATTTATTTAATAAGGAACACAAATTTACGGATAAGGTTCAAGTATCTAAAGGCTAATCCAAAAACCTTGATTACTCATCTAATCGAGCCTGCCCACGCGTTAGCTTAGCTTGTTGAAGTGGTTTCAAGATACAAAAAGTAAGAAACAGGTCTCGGCAAGCTCTACCCAAATAGGTTTATTACAGATGCCTTATGTGGAGAGCAACACCCTATTATTTACTTCCTCTTGCAGGAAGGATTAATCAGTTTGAGCCCGATTGAGATTGCTCGCTGGCTCTCAATTTCACTTCACCTCAGTTTTTTGGGGTTTGCCATTAAAGATTTAGCCAATAGGTAAACTTTATCACCAACGCTTGAATATTCGTTCTTGCATCAGGCGGAAATTTGCTCTCCACATGGTTATACACCACAAAAATATCGGACGCAGGCCTGAAGCGCCACTGAAGACGGGCGTTTAGGTTGTAGCTTTCAAACCTTGTATTGTATTGGAGAACAGAGGTAAGAAAAAGCTTCGAGGTAAATGTTATATCCAATCTTGGTCGTATTAATAAAAACTCCGTACTTCCATATGGCTCGCCCAATTGAAGGCTATTGTAGTCTGCCGTAACCGATAAGCTTCCATAGGGCTGATACCGAAAGTTAAGGATGCCCCTATAACTCTGACGGGTTCCAGAGTAGAATTGCCCGGCAGTCGATTCAAATGAATAGTTTACTATTTTTCTTGTATTTGAATTATATTGAACATTAAGTTCTGTCCATTCAAATTGCTCTCCAGTAAGGTAGGAAGAGTTGCCCCGTGGATAAAGTGGGTTAAAATTTTCTGGTAGCCTTTGAAAAATGCGACTGATAGAAAAACTGACAGAAGATTTATTGAGATAATTCATACTATAGTCCATTGAAAAAGATCGGTCGGTTAAGATACCACCTGGAATCAATGTATAGTTGAAAGATGCTCCGAGGTTTGTAGTCGCGATGGAAGATTGTACAGGATAGAAATTCCGTTGCACGCGGCTAAAGCCATTAAAGTATCCAGGATAAACATTCAACCCGGGCACAAATCCAGTCTCTGCCACATAATTTTTGCCCACATAATTATTGGCTAAAAACACATTCAAGCGCCTGGTATTATATCCTAGAAAATTTCCCATTGAATAATTCTCACTAGTATGAAATGCATCGATGGATCGATGGTAATAAAAATCGCCACTCCACTTATTGCTTTTTGTAAGCAAATTAAAGTCTACTCCTACTACCCGATTAAAAGTATTGAGTACGGTATCTTGCCCAACCTGCTTCACTAAATCACGTTGATAAAATTTTCCACGCTGGTACGTACCCAAGCCTAATGATTGTTTATCAACTATAAAAAAATCAATGTTTGAACGTGAAAAAATTTGACGTTGTATAATGGCCATAGAATACATTTGAGCAGGCAAGCCGAGCGATTCCTTTTCTTGCGTACGCATATTTAATGCGCCAATACGCCAATTTTTCCCAATCTTGCCACTTAGTCTGGCACCATATTGAATTGGCACTTGTTGTGCTGAACCTGTTGAATCTACAGCTAGGCCTATGCGTCTGCTAAAAAAAGGACGTGTATCCGGAAAGCCGGGACTGGAGAATAAATCACTATTCTCTAAAAAAAATTGCCTCCGTTCGGGAAACTGAAATTCAAAGCGAGTGAGATTAATCACTTGTTGGTCTACTTCAACGTTCGAAAAGTCGGGGTTCACCGTTAAATCTAAATTAAGAGATGGGCTTACAGCGATTTTTGCATCTAAGCCAGTGGCAAGCGAGTTATTAGCAGGTGCGTTCTTCTCAGCATCATGAGATGTGCTTCCCGCAAAATAAGGAATCACCGAAACATTAGCTCCGGCATGCGGTGCAGAAGTGTCCCAGTGTAATTTGCCCGTATAAGCAAAGGAAGCTGGTATATATTGAATCGGGGTTGCAATCCAACTTGAAATCTGATTTCGTTTTACATCATTGCGTAGAAAAGTAACATTCCAGTCTTTAATGTTATGATTATAGCGAAAAGATTTAAAGGGAATCGCCAATTCAGCCACCCATCTATCTTGATATCTTGTGGTATGCGAAAACCATTTATTGTCCCAACTACTGCTAAATGAACCATCTCCATCTTGGCCACCGTTGGCAATAATACCTTCAGATTGAACTCCATAGGGTGTGATGGTAAAGAAAAATCCATTGGTATAGTCATTGAAGGGATCTAGGTAAATACCAATATTATCGTTTCGATCCCAATCTATATCGCGCTTTAACGACTGTACGACATCGGGCTTATTGTCATCGTAGCAAACAAAAGATACGTAGAGAAACTTATCATCATAGGTCATCCTCGCTTCCGACTGAAAGGTGGGTGGCAGCGAATCAACCGGGTAATTCATATAAAAATTTGCAGCTACTTTTGCCTTACCCCAATCTCCTTCCTCTAACTTACCGTCTAAAACGATCGTCTCTGTTGCCTTCGTAATTGCAAGTCCAGTTCCAGGTTTGTTTTTTTCAATTTGAGAGGAACCCTCTAGCGAGAATCCAACTAAAGATAGAAAGGTAAGAATTGAATAATAAACTCCTTGTGACATATTTGAGTGGCAAATTTACTCAATGGCTGATGAGCAATAAATACCACTTGTGTAAATGATTGAAAGAAGACACCATTTTGAAAAACGTGTTAATGGTTTGTTAAAAATATTGAACAGAGGTGGTGAAGTTGCAGCCGTTGCTAAAGACATCAATATATGCACCAATATTAAAATCAATCTCCAGACTTGCGCATTCAGAGTCACCTGTTCAAGATTATTCTGACGCAAAGTCCACAGAAATGTTGAATCTTAAATCCTTTGCGTATTTTTACATATTAAAGTTATCCTCATTGAAAGCCTCGTCATTATATTCTATTTCTCCAATTGATGGTCGCTATGCTTCGACTACTAAATCTCTCATTCCCTACTTTTCAGAATATGGATTAATTCGATATAGATTATTAGTGGAGGTAGAATATTTCATTGGATTGTGCGAATTACCATTGCCGGAGCTAGCCCAATTTCCGAAAGAAAAATACACGTCACTTCGTGCAATTTACCAACAATTCAACTTGACTGCATCCGAGCAAATAAAGGAAATTGAAAAAACGACCAACCACGATGTAAAGGCAGTTGAATATTTTCTAAAAAATACATTTGATCAATTGGGGCTTGCTGCTTACAAGGAATTTATTCACTTCGGGCTCACTTCGCAAGACATCAATAATACAGCCACTCCCCTTTTGCTCAAAGAATTTTTAGAGGTGGAATTCTTACCTCAGTTGCAACGGCTGCTTCTACTCATAGACGCACAGACGTTACAATGGAAAGATGTTTCTATGTTGGCCCGCACCCATGGACAACCGGCATCGCCCACCCGATTAGGCAAGGAAATTCAGGTGTTCAGTGAACGGATCAAAAAGCAATTAGAACTCTTCAATACAATTCCTCACTCCGCGAAATTAGGTGGCGCAACTGGAAATTTTAATGCCCACCATATCGCGTATCCTGCCATTAACTGGATCGCCTTTGCCGATGAATTCGTACAAAATAAATTAGGCTTACATCGCAGCCACCCGACCACGCAAGTAGAGCATTACGATAACATGGCTGCGCTGTTCGATAATCTGAAACGTATCAACACTATTCTAATTGACTACAGCCGCGATGTGTGGCAATATGTAGCTATGAATTATTTCAAACAAAAAATAAAAGAAGGCGAAGTGGGTTCCTCGGCCATGCCTCATAAGGTAAACCCTATTGATTTTGAAAATGCAGAGGGAAACCTTGGCATTGCGAACGCTCTATTTGAACACCTCTCCGCCAAATTACCCATCTCTCGTTTACAACGCGATCTCACTGACTCAACTGTGCTTCGCAATATTGGAGTACCTATGGCGCACACATTTATCGCATTAAAATCATTAGAGAAAGGAATCAACAAATTAGAACTGAACCAATCAGCAATCGACCAAGACTTGGACAACAATTGGGCGGTTGTGGCCGAAGCAATTCAAACTATCTTGAGAAGAGAAGGATACCCAAACCCCTATGAATCACTTAAGAAATTGACCCGCAATAATGAAAAGATAACACAGCAAACGCTGGTGAATTTTATAGATAGTCTGGAAATAAGAGCTTCTTTGAAAGAAGAGTTAAAACGAATTTCTCCATTTAATTACAATGGGCTTTAGGCTACTTCTCTGGAATGTATAGGAGAGTACCTGTTGCAAAATCAAATAATGTGAGGCGTCTAAGGTTAAAATACGATGTCCAATACGATCGTAACGCTTCTAAATAGCTTCGTTTAGCAGCATCCTTTTCTGTTAGCGCAATATTCAAGTTGGTAATATCTATTTTGCCGATCAGATACCGGTTCTGTGCCACATTATATCTCTCTCGAGCTACCTCATCTGACTTTTTTGTAATCTCAATCTGCAGAAGTAGTAATTCAAACTGTCTTACTTGAGTAATAATAGCCTGCTCAGCCGTCACTTCATCTTGAGCAATAATATAATCATTAAGTTTCTTCTTGGCAAAAGCTGTTTGCATTGTTGCCTTGTTGCGACCCCAATTAAATACTGGAATATTAAATCCAAGATTGAATTGTTGTTGCGGTTGAGGGCTATTATAGAGATCTCCTACTGCTAAGCCAGCATTATTTAATCCATAGGAAGCAACCAGCGAGGTAGAAAGACGACTACCCTTGGCCAGAGCCACTTCACTTTCGGCTTCAATGCGCCTTCGTTCAAAAGAAATGTATGCCGCTCTGTTCTTTCGCGCGTATTGGAGTGCCTCCTCTAGATTAACTTTAAAAAGCGGAATATTCTCCGGCAAAATTAGTTCGAATGGCTCGTCATTTTTAAGTCCCAGGTATATTCGTAAATCAAGACTAGCATTTTGAATATTCATTCTTGCCTGTGCTACATCTTGCTTTGATTTGAGCAACTGAAGTTCTACCTGTAGCAGTTTATCTTGAGAGGTAGTCCCAATATTGTACCGGCCCTGTTCAATCTTAAAAATAGTATCGTTATTAGCCAAATTAAAGCGCGCGATTTGCTCATCTATCTGAGCTCGGATTACTTGAAAGAAAAAATCGGAAGCATTCTGCGAGATGAATTCAAGTTGTTCTACATATTCTCTTTTTGATTCCTCATATTTCAAAGGAAGCGTGAGGCGATCCCACTTATATGGATTATATGCATAAATAGGCTGTTCAAGTCTCACATTAAATATATTTCCGCTCCACAATTTTGAATCCCTGGCAATGTCAGTAAAGTAATTAAAACTAGTATTGGCAGAGATGGTACCACCTGTCCATCGAATTGGCTGTTGTAATCCAATTATAGTTGAAGAATTAGTTTGGTTGATTGGTTGAAATAGTTTTGTTCCATCAGGTTGCACAATTTGCGCAAAACTTTGACTGTAACTAGGAGCACTTCCATTTACGAATAGCTGTGGATTATATCGGGCTCGAAAAGTGCGATACTCCCAATAGCGAGTTTCCTTGGTAGTCTCGGTTCTCTTAGAAGAAGGTGATTGCGCCCTGGCTCTCGCAATCACATCTTCCATGGTAAACTTATTTTGGGCTTGACCAACCAGACAGCCCATTGACAATAAAAGAAATAAAATTTTATTCATATCGCAATGAAGCTATAGGATCTTGCTGCGCTGCTCTGCGCGCTGGAGCTATTCCAAAAATCAGCCCTACTGTAGCGGCTACTCCAAAAGACAATAGGATAGAGGCAAAACTTATAATTGTAGGAATATTTGCGATAGAAGAAACAAGGTATGCAAAAGAGACTCCAAGAATAACCCCTATTATTCCACCACTGACGCTTATCATAACTGCTTCAAAAAGAAATTGCTGAACCACATCGCTTTTTTTGGCCCCAATGGCTAAGCGCAAGCCAATCTCTTTTATCCTTTCTAGGACAGAAGCCAGCATGATATTCATAATCCCAATTCCACCAACTAACAACGAAATCCCAGCAATGGCACCTAGTACGTAATTGAAAATATCATTTGTACGTTGTTGCTGTTTTAAGAGTAACTCTGGAATTTCAATTTCATAATCCACCACTTCATAATGCTTTCTCTTCAACATACGAGAAATGATCTCCGCAGTGGCTTGTAATTTTTCTGTTTGATCAACTTGTAGAACCAGTCGATCTAGTTGATGATAATTTTTCTTTTCCGCTTCATTCTCAGTGCCTCCATTCTGTCCATTATTAAATACATTACCCTGACTACGCATGGCAGCTAATCGTATTCCTTCTGCTGTAATCAGGTCGCGATTCCGATACCGTATCAACACACTTTGCAGCGGGGCATACACATCCATATTGAAATCACGAATTCCGAGTTTGTTAATACTTGCTTGTGAGATTGCTCGTTCTTTTAAGATCCCAATAATCGTCAACCAATGTGTTCCCACTTTTATACTCTTGCCGATTGGATCCTCCGTAGGGAAGAAGCGACTTTTCAAAGAAGAACCTATGATACAAACAGGCGACCCAAACTTCCGTTGTTCTTCATTAAAACCTTGACCTTCCAAAAGTTGAAAATCATAAATTGTAAAGTACGATGGCTCAACGCCTACTAGTTTGGCCGAGCGCCTAAAGCCATTTCGAATCACATACGTATCTAAAATAATTTCAGGGCTTACTTCCGTTAAAGTTGGGAGAACAGCTTTAATGCTTGCTACGTCTCGTACCGTTAAACCCGGGGAAAATTTTGTTTTCTCCTTTTTGCCCACTTTTTCATTAACCTTCTCGTCCTTTTGCTCAATGATGGGTTTGATTACAATGTTATTTACACCAACTAATTTAATCTGGTTAAGTATCTCTTGTTGTGCCCCATTGCCGATGGCAAGCATGGCGATAACAGCTGCCACTCCAAAAATAATTCCCAACGCAGTTAATAATGATCTCAATCGATTCGCTATCACCGCATCTAAGGCGACAAGCATATTGGTCAGCAATCGGGCATTTAAAACATTCTTTAATTCCACGGCTACTCGCTTAATTAATTTTGCTGACTACTTTCGCTGTTTCAGTGGGGGTAGCTATTCCTGGCACTTCTTTACGTGTTTGAATGGCTGGTTGATCTTCTTTCTTTCTTCGTTTTCCATCGAGCTGTGGCAAAAGTTTTACTTTGTCGTTTTCCATGCCTGTTGGTAATGACAAATAAATTTTTTCATCAGGCGATAATCCCGCCATGATAACCGCTTCATTAGAATTGGTTTCTCCCACAATCACTTCTTGCTTCAAAATAGTAATGCCTTCCTTTTTGAAAACATACGTAATGGAATCAAATTGTGTATGCAAGCTTTCAAGTGGTATAAATAAGGCGTCTTCAATTACCTGAGCGATGATTTTATTGCTCGTTGTCATGGATGGGCGCAATGTTGGATCTGTCCCTTCTATTTGTATCAACACTTCAAATACTTTCGCATCCGAATTAGGCTTCTGCTCACCCACATTGGCAACTTTAGTCACCACTCCTTTCAACCTTTTATCAGGATCAGAATCTAATCCCAGTATTACTTTTTGACCCAACTTCACCTTTCGAACATCTACTTCATTCACAAAAGTCTTGGATTGCATAATGGTCAAATCTGGCAACGTTGCCACGGTGGGTTCCCACATTTGAATACGAGAACCTGACTTAATAGGCTTACCGTCCCATCCTTTATTGTAAATCACCATTCCTGCTTCCGGAGCCATTACTTGAAAAGATTCTAAAATCTTATTCATCCCGTCAAAATCTGCCTGCACCTTTCGTAGCTCTGCGTTTACTTCCCGCATTTTCTCTACATTCTGATTTCTTTTTATTTTGTAATTTTCCACTGCTTGATCATAGGCACGGTTCGCTTTTTCTAAATTTATTTCAGCCTGTTTGATTGTCGCTGGAGGTTCAAATTTAGATTGTTTCAAAATGATATCTTTTTCCTCTGAACCATATTTCAGGTTAATCAATTCATCCCGTGTCTGACGCATTTGCAAAGTGGTATCCAATTGCGTTTGAACATATTTAGAATTTGCTTTCTCAAAATCGATTTGCTTCTGATTGTACTTTGTTTGGAACTCTGATCGATCCAAGGTAGCAATCCAATCGCCTTTTTTTACTACTGTGCCTTCCTCTACAATATTCTGTAGTGTGACTTCCCAAATTTGAAATTGAGTGATCCCACTTGGACCCATAATCTTCACAGAATTTTTCGCTTCCAATTCTCCAGTGGTTTCCACCTCTACACGAAATTCTCCTTTTTTTACGGAAGCAATAATTTCAGCGGAATCTCCGGCCTTGGTACTCCTGAACATGAAAAAGCCAGCTAGTAAAACGAGTGCAACTGCTGCTGCTATAAGGTAATTTTTCTTCATGGGGCAAGGCTTAGTGCATGTACATACTGCTTTATTGAACAAAAGGTTACATAAAACGATCAGGGCAGCAAAATATTACACTTCGCTGCCCTGATACCCCAACTTCACACGTTAAGGATGTTGATTATTAAGAAATAGTTTTAATGAATTTCCTCTCCTGGTTGTGTCTTCCATCGCTCATGCATCCATACCCACTGTTCTGGATGCGCCCGCACGATTTTTTCGGTGAAACCTGTAAATAATTGAGTGTTGACAACTAAATCCGTTTCTTCATCACCCGTAATCACCAAGGGAATTTCGGGAAGTATATGCATTTGTTGTCTACCATTTTCATCCAGATAAATATAAGTAGGTACGACCGCAGCGCCCGTTCGTAATGCCAGGATCGTTGCTCCAATTGGGGTTGCCGCTTTCATTCCAAAGAAATTAACAAACCTACTTTTTACTTTGGTATCCTGGTCAATCAGAATGGCAATGGAGCCCCCTGATTTTAAGACTTTAAACAAGCGAATGCTTTCTTTGCCCCGCTCAATAGCGATGGCCCCGAAGGCATTGCGATATTGCCAAAGTAATTCATTCAGGCGTTCGTCCTTCAAGGCGGTACCTATAATATTAGGCTTCAATCCACGTAGCGCCATATTGGTAATTTGCAAATCAAATGCTCCGAGATGTGAAGTCAGAAACATAACGCCTTTGCCTTTGGCAAAAGCCCTCTCATAATTCTCGAGGCCTGTAGTCGTAAGGAATTTCTCAAGATCAAAAAGTGTTTTGACTTTTAGTGAGCGCAAAATATCCCCGGCATTCTTGCCCAGCATTACAAACATTCTTTTGCTTAAGTCCACAATTTCCCGCGGAGATTTCTCTTTTCCATAGGCGAGCCCTAAATGAACCAAAGCAAGGTTTCGCGGTATAGGAGAAAACAGGTATGCTACCCGGCCCAAGAATCCGCAGAAACTCAGCCAAACTTTGCGTGGCACTAAATTGGATGCGAAGATCAAAAAGCGTATAAAATAATATAGGCTTGTATATTTGATTTCCTTTCTTAACGGTCGCGTTTCCATCAGTGCGTAAAGATAAGAGTAGGATTCATTAAATTTATAATTAACTAATCCTGTGGGTCCAGTTGTTTTCAAGCTTACAGGATGATTTTCCATTTCATTCTCACCATATGAAAAAGCTTTACCTGATTCGCCATGCAAAATCCAGTTGGGATGACGCTAACTTAGATGACTTCTTAAGACCCCTGAATACACGGGGAGAAAAAGATGCACCCAGAATGGGCAAGCGTCTAAAAGAAAAAAGAGTTACGCCTGACTTTATGATTACAAGTCCTGCCAATCGAGCATTAACAACTTGTGAAATTTTTGCAAAACTACTTAACTATTCGAAACAAAAAATCAAAGCAGACAAAAGGCTATACCATGCCGATGCAAATCAAATTTTGTCAGTTATTCAAGAAATTCCTGATCACAAAAACGATTCCGAAGACATTGTATTACTTTTTGGACATAATCCAGGATTGACCGAATTTGCCAATGAACTATTAAATCAATCCATTCTCAATATTCCAACGTGTGGCATTGTATCAGCCACGTTACTCATACAAACATGGAAGGAAATTACATTTGGATGTGGGCAAATGAATTACATCGACTACCCTAAGAAGTAATAAATAGTTTATTCGTTTTCTTAGAAGTAATATCTCCAATTAAATAGTATCCTGGTAGAGAAATACCAAATCGGCTTCAATTGAATGTCCGGTTGATTCACCAATGAAATTACTTTGGCCTGATAGGGCACATCTACCCCAAATGAAAATTGAATCTTCAACGCAGAAGTTTGATATTGTGAGAACGATCTCAACGGCTGGTACTCCAAAAAAGGAAAATCATACTTGATTGATTTGTAACTAACAATACTCAACGTATTGTTACCATCTGGTACAAAAAGAGCATCTGCTGTACTACCTAATCCATAAAAAGAAAGGCCTAGCTCTCTGCCCAACACAAACTGGAACCTACCTATCGGTGTCGCAAATCTGGACTGCCAAGCAATTGCTCCCCCATTCACTGCTTCCACACCAATTTTTTCTAATGTTTTTGAGTGTGTAAATCCAAGCAACGGTGCTGCTACTAATAAGTCGCCAGGAATCAACCAAAAAGGTAATCGAATTCGAACATTGTAAGAAGATCTCCCGGGAATTAACGAAGTGATTGAGTTGGCGGGAAAATTTGGATCACTATTTGAAAACTGACTGCTAGATGGTGAATCTTGTCTCCAACCTATTTGAACAAAAATTAATCCATCACCCGTCTGGTTGAGAACGCCTTCTAACCCATAGCCAATCATAGCATCAGCTTCAATGCCAGCAATAGCTCCGCGTTCTTCTTGATTTATAGCAAACCCACCAGAGACAGAAGATACATTGATAGAAGTTGAAACTCCCATAAACAATCCGAGTTCAGATCGAAATCGAGGGATTTCCCCAAGACCTGAGCCAAGGCCAGGTACGGGCGTCTTCCTCAATACTTCTTCAACTAATTTAAAATCAAGTTTTTTGATAGGCAAAAGTTTGGTGTCACAAATATCAAGGGTATCTGGAGTCATGAACGAAATTAAATTATCTCTAGGTTGCACGGAGTCATTTCCAATAGAAGCAGAAATTAATTGTTCAAGACTTAGTGAAATCGCTACTGCTGCAAATGCCGCATCTTCGGGACGCATATAGGCATCGCCTTTAGCTACTAATTTCGTGCCCTCCCAGGTTATCACTTCAAGGCCTCTTTCGTTATAATAATCATGCGTTCCTTTTCTTAGCGAGGCATTTCCCCAAGTGCCTGCAATGTGTCCTGCCGAAAAAACATCTTGGAGGAAATGGATAGCAAATGCTTCATCGGCCAAAGCTGAAAGCGCAAGTTTAGATTTTTGATCGCCTGACATCGCAGGATTTGAGTAAAGTTCTGCCTTTCGCAACGCAGAAGTATGAAACCATGCATAGGCAGCAATTGCATTTAACTCAATACTATCTGCTAAGCTCCTCGTTAAAAACGCAGATGCCTCTTCATCTGGCTTGCTACGATACAATAAGAAATGAACATTATTTGAGCTTGCTCTCGTTGCATACTCCATGTCGGCTCGTTGAAATTTAATATCAGAATCACGCATCGCATTAATTAACTGGCTTCCATTTTTTGCTTTCTCTAAATTGATTTTTAGTCGAGCAGCAATATCTGCTACGCGCAATATCCAATCAGCATACAAAACGGCATGAAGCATTCCCTTTGGTGAACAACTATGATCTCCAGCGATACTCATCCATGAAGCATAATCTAGACGTGTAGGGTTGACCGTGGTTGTTACATCAATCAAATCACTAGTCAATCTACCCTCATGTCCTATGCGGGCAACAGCCCACATTCGTTCCAACGTAGCTCGTTGATCGGCTTTCAATTTTTGAATAGCCAAGATGGTCATGGCCCGATGCTCCGGATAGACCCAGGCGAATGCACCTTTTACAACAAACAAAAGCGTAAGTGTTACCAGGAGGCGCATGAAGGGGTTCAATTGCATTCATAAATATACAATTGAAATCTAAATTCTTCCGCTAGTTTTAATTAATACGTGTAGTTATAAAATATATTATTCCAAATTTTTATTCTTACTCAACTTAATTAATCTCCTCTTTATCATTTCCATCGTCAGACTTATTTCGGCCGAGTTTTCTGTTTTAGCAGGTACATCAAACAATAATTCATTTAATAGTTTACTTTTTGTGGTGTCTTGACTTCTCGCTCCTTTATTTCCAATCTCGAAATTCAAGTCAATAGCTGGTAGCACAATCTCATCAGCAGCTTCGTCATCAAAGCAAGGAGATCCTCTGATTTTCCGATAAACACGTGAGGCTGACGTTACTTATGAATTCCAATGATTGGCAATAAATCGGAGACTTTCCTTTTCAGAATTCCAAACTCTTTAAAGCGATAACCAAAAAGCAGTTTGATGGTATAGCTAGAATTTACAAACTGAATACCTTCAAACTCTGCCGATCGGCCTTGGTAGACAAAATTGGCTCCTGTAAAAAAGTGCTTCCCATCATATCCAATCCCCACTCTTAAATCCCAAAAGTTATTTAACAAAGTGCTACCAATGTTTTTACTTGCTACCTGATAGTCCACCCAATGCAACGCTCGGCCAATGGATAATGAAGCGTTCACAAAAATATTTCTTAGCACTAATGTATAGGTGTAGCCTGGTGAAATGCTAAACGTATTCATTCCAAACTCAGAAAAAGCTGTTACGGCTCCAAATCGAGAATAGTATTTTTTAGAATAAATAGCGGAATCTCCCTTTAAGCTATAGAAATTCAATGTTCCTGTTAAAATAAAAGAACCTGCACTTCTGCGTTGCCGCTCAGAAAAGTTGTAAGCGGAACGCAACGAAAATTTCCTATTGAATGAATATAATCCATTGATTCCCAAATTACGTGTATTGATATCGGGGCGTTGGGGATATGGCAAACCCTGACCGATCGTTTCCTTTGAATCATCGACATAGAAACCATTGTAGTTTTGATAGAATACATCCAGACCCCATGTTTTGCCGAGCAAATTAAGTTGCAAATCAGTGGCCTTCGTTTTTCCAAACAATGCATCACGTTCTGCTGCAATTGGAACGGCAAATGTTATTTCCGCTCCTATTTCAAAAACATAAAGACCAAAGCCCAAGCCTAAAGCATTATTTGGTTTAAACGTAAGATTGTTACCCGCATTATTGATTTGCCGAATCTCAAATTGCGTGGTACGAATTTTACTCAAAGGCCAAATAAAAAAATGATCTGGAAAGCGTTCAATGTATATCGCTCGAATAGAATCCTTATTCTGTCCAAACATATCATTTGAAAAAAATAATATCAAAAAATAAAGAGTGTATTTCTTCATTGAGGATATAAAGAACGATTCTACAAAATATACTCGCTCAAATCTTTATTCTTAATCAACCCACTTAACTTCTCTTTTACCATTTCCTTCGTCACGGTTATTTCTGCAGGGGGTTTAATTTTATCAGGCACATCGAACAAGAACTCATTTAGTAGTTTACTCATCACTGTGTGAAGTCTTCTCGCTCCGATATTCTCAATCTCTGCATTGATGTCAAAAGCTGTTTGCGCAATCTCATCAACGGCATCGTCCTCAAAGGAAATGGTGATTCCTTCCGTAGTAAACAACGCCTCGTATTGTTTGGTCAATGCATTTTTAGGTTCCTTCAATATTTTGACAAAATCTGATTGTGTTAAACTATTTAGCTCTACACGAATGGGGAAACGACCTTGCAATTCCGGTATTAAGTCAGAAGGCTTGGACATATGAAAAGCTCCCGCAGCTACAAACAATACATGATCTGTATTGATCACACCATATTTAGTATTTACAGAGGTCCCTTCTACAATTGGTAGTAAATCCCTTTGTACGCCTTCTCTGCTCACATCCGGACCGCTTCCACCCTTCTTGTTTGAACTGGAAGCAATCTTATCAATTTCATCGATAAAAATAATCCCGGCATTTTCGGCTCTGCGGATTGCTTCTTCTTTCACTTCGTCCATGTCAATCAATTTGGAGGCTTCTTCTTCTAACAAAAGCCTCCGCGCTTCAGCTACCGTCACCTTTCTCTTCCTCGCCTTTTTGGGCATCATACCACTAATCATCTCTTGCAAATTCATCATGGATGCCTCATCCATCATGCCAGCTCCTATCATACCTACACCCGGTGCGCCACTTTGCTTGATGTCGATTTCAATCTTGCGATCTTCTAACTCTCCATTCTTGATTTTCTCACGGAACAGATTACGGGTGCGTTCATTGAGTTCTACATCGGAAGAGGGTACTTCTTCAGTATCGCCATTGGGCATTTGAAAGCCCGCTGATTTTCGCATTGGGGGAATGAGCGCATCTAATATGATTTCTTCCACAGTAGCTGCCGCTTTCTCTTTTACCTCTTCCTTCTTGCGAGTCTTCACCATGTTTACGGACTGCTCTACTAAATCGCGCACCATGCTTTCTACATCGCGACCTACATAACCTACTTCCGTAAATTTCGATGCCTCCACTTTTACAAAAGGCGC
>JANPBK010000078.1:0-31713 GCA_031430395.1 Cyclobacteriaceae bacterium | reverse complement strand
GCAAATGGCTGCTACTGCAAATAAAATTTGAACAAAAATAAAAGTTCCCCTAATTCCTAACTTCATGCTGATCGTTGTATCTCCATGTTTCGCAAGTATATCAGCATGAAGAAGATGCGAAACATGGAGATACAACGATCAGCATGAAGTTAGGAATTAGGGGAACTTTTATTTTTGTTCAAATTTTATTTGCAGTAGCAGCCATTTGCTTTGTTGCGTACTTTCAGCAGTACTACACAATGGAAATGACGTTTGCTTTTTTAACAGCTTTGGCTCCTGTGGTTATTTACTTTATGTTCTGGTTTTATAAAATTTGGAAAGATGCTTCCCAAGCAAACTTTACACATACGATGTGGCTGAATTTTATTTCCTCGCTTTGCCTGAACAGTTTTTTTATTTACTTCTGGTTAGCGACCAGTCATATTGGGCAGTATTTCTAGAGTGCACGAAATTTTGAATACGATACGCTTACTATTTTTCCAGTAAGTGGCGCGCCATTTCTTGCCATTCTTCAGATAACGATTTAGTGGGTAATTTTCTACCCGCCTGTTGATACCAATAGTGGGCATTTGCTTTATCGCCTTCTTTCCGGTGAAGATAGGCGTGTATCCATGCGGCATCCTGTGAATTTATTTCTTGGGCGATTTGATGAGCGGCACGCCAATCTTCGTTTGCATCATGCCATAAGGCTTGAAGGAGTGGCGTTAGGCCGTTTGGATTTCCGATCGACTTAAATTCATCTAGTGTCATTTTTCTAAACGGGTTTCTTGGCCAGTGAAATATTTGTCGGATGACTAAGTTTGAAATCTTTAGAGGTGTTGTTGATTTTGTATGAGCTGTTTTTATACCCCTTTTGATACTCCTTTATCCTCGCGTCAAATTGTAAAACATCACCCTTTGTCAAGTTTAGTTTTTCGAAGCCCTTCGTCAAGTTGAACCAAAGATGGTCACACATGACTTGGTTCGTTTCTGCGTCTACAATTTGTTCAACTAAAACCGTTTCTTCAGAATACCCTTTATAATTTACTTTTTTTCCGAAGCGAGCAAATACACCTCTGAATTTTTTTCTAATACCAACTTCTTCTGCCAATTTTTTTCTCATGCCCCGAAGATAATAATCTGATGCCATTTTTAATGCTAAAAATTGATGTTGAGGCCGGCATGTTTGGTCGCGCAGAGTTGCCTCCCATTCTTCTTGACTGTGTTTTATATTTGTACCGACCATGGAAGAAGCTGTTGCTAAAGAAATTCGAAAGATCATTCATATTGATATGGATGCTTTTTATGCTTCTGTAGAACAACGGGACAATCCCGGTTTACGGGGCAAACCCATTGCAGTGGGTGGCTCTCCTCAAGGGCGAGGCGGAGTAATCGCTACAGCCAGTTATGAGGCGAGGAAATTTGGAATTCGCTCGGCCATGTCATCAAAACGGGCGGTACAACTTTGTAAGGAATTGATTTTTGTTCGCCCGCGATTTGACGCCTACAAAGAAGTGTCTAGTCAGATACGTGAGATCTTTCAACGGTATACAGATTTGATTGAACCTCTTTCGCTCGATGAGGCGTTCTTAGATGTAACGCACGATAAACTAGGCATAGGCTCAGCCATTGAAATTGCCAAGCTGATTCGTAGAGCCATTAGAACCGAATTGCACCTCACTGCTTCTGCCGGTGTGTCGGTGAACAAGTTTGCAGCCAAGGTTGCCTCAGATATGAACAAGCCTGATGGTCTTACTTTTATTGGGCCATCCGGCCTTACCAACTTTATGGAAAAATTGCCGGTAGAAAAATTTTTTGGCGTGGGGAAAGTTACTGCCGAGAAAATGAAAAGACTTGGGTTGCACACAGGGATTGATTTAAAAAAACTAACAGAGCGAGAGTTAATCAAACACTTCGGAAAGCCAGGAAGGTTTTTCTATAAAATTGTTCGCGGTATAGATGATCGACTAGTTAAGCCAGACCGCGAAACAAAATCTGTGGGTGCGGAAGACACTTTTCCGTTCGATTTGACTACGCAAGAGGAAATGTATCTAGAGCTGGAAAAATTAGCGTTGGGTGTTCACAGTCGACTGAATCGATATCAACTAAAAGGAAAGACGGTTACCCTAAAAATTAAATTCCACGATTTTAAACAAATTACCCGAAGCCAATCTTTGGAACGTAGCATAGATGACCTCGAATCAATCGAATCGACAGCCAAACAATTATTACTCAACACGGATCTGCTAAACAAGAAAGTCAGACTATTGGGTATTCAGGTTTCTAATTTTACAGATTTTGTACCCAGACCACACAGAGGAGAAGAGTTTCAACTGAAACTCTTCTAATGCAAATTCTCAAAGGAACTTACATTACCAATTTTTTCATGCTCATTTGAAATTCTCGACTCCGTCTTCTATCGTTAATGTATACTGATTGGATTGGCCGACAGACTTAATCTTATCGATGAGGCGCTTTTTCAATTTCTTCTGCCCCCAGTTTAAAAAGCTTTCGGTCTGAAGGTTGACATAAATTTCATTTGAACTACCAGTTATGTAAACGACATTATCGGTTTGCCAGCTCCCTGATATAAATTTTAGCAAATCAAGATCACTCTTTACTTTTCTGTACTCCAATCCGTCCATGATCAGTTTGACTAGTTCAGATTCGGTTGTTTGATTTGGATAAAATTTTATGACAATAAATTTTCTATATTTTGACTGAATACTTCGAATGCCCATCCAGGTCAAACCTGCGCACAAAAATGTCACCACCGCAGCAAACTCTACCAACATTAATATATCCGAGCCCTTGATATAATCCAAAATAAAATAACCTAAAAAAAATAATGAGAATAGTAGCGGTATAGATACCAACAAAAGCCCAAACCACCTTTCTACGCGTTGGTCGTAGTGAACGAACTCTATTAATTTTTCACTCGTCATCCTGCGTAGACAAAGTTTACTTCATAATTTAGTTGTTAATTCACGATCGTATTTTTCTTAATCATTACTACTTCAATTCCTTTTTCTTTTGCCATGTTATTGATTCGCTCGGTGTTTTGATTGATCGTAGAGCGAAGTTTTAGTAATTCGTCATCCACCATTTTGGTCAACATCTCACGCACTTGTTCACCTTGTTGAGTAGGAGGGAAATCTCCCGCTGCTTGTTCCACCATCAGATGGGCCAGGCGGTTATTCATCTTAATGCCGTAGTTCAAAGGATCCTGCACGCTGCGATTTTTTGTTTGGTGGATGTTATTTTCATGAGAGGTCAACTCATCTTCAAACTTTTTTACCGCATCAATCAATTCTTTGTATTGCGCTTCCGTTCCAACTTTACTTTTTAGCGAACTCAAATCTTCTTTAATTTTTCGAATGTCAATCACCCCCTGATTGGCTTCCGTTACTTTGTCCCGGACTTGTATCAAATAATCAAACTGCGCCCGAAATTCTTCGGGCGTTGTGGCCACTCTGGGATCTTTCAAAATTTCAAATGCTTGCTCATGGGTTTCACCACCTGCCTGTCCGGTAGGCAGGTTCACAGTAAGTCGAACTTTATACATACCCGGTACGGCCTTTGGCCCTTGATTGGGGGAGCCGTAGAACACCATGCCCGAAAATGTTTTGTATCCTGCATAGCGCATGTCCCAGACAAATCGATTGCCTCCAGTTTTTAACGTGAGCTGATCTGATTTCTCTTTTGCTTTATTGCTAAATGATTTAATCAAATCCCCATTGGCTGCCAGAAAATCTAATTTCACGTCACTCTTGTCATCCGCCACCTTCAGATAATAATGAACCAGTACTCCTCCGGGTCTGTTCTCGCCTTCGCCTTTGCGTGGCTCACGATAACCACCTTGATTCGGCATGCGATAAGTGGCTGCAGGTTTGAACAATACAGAAGTATTCGTTGACATCTCCGCTTTCAATTGATGAAGAGGAGTCAAGTCATCGATCATCCAAAAACTTCGACCATGAGTAGCAGCGATTAAGTTGTCATCCTTAACGGCAAGGTCAGCTACCGGAACCGGAGGAAGATTGAGTTGAAATTTATTCCAACTTGCACCATCATCGAAAGATACCCACATACCTTTTTCAGTGCCGGCATAGAGTAAGCCCTGACGTTTAGGATCAGCACGAACCACACGCACAAACTCTTCTTTTGGAATGCCCGAGGTAATGACTGTCCATGTTTTTCCAAAGTCGTTGGTTTTATAAATGTAAGGTGTATAGTCACCGAATTTGTAGGAAGTAGCCACTGCATACGCTCCACCCTTTACAAATGGACTTACATCAATGCTATTCCACATATTGTATTTAGGTGATTGAGGAGGCGTTACGTTCTTCCAATTTTTTCCACCATCTGTTGTTACATGAATGAGTCCATCATCAGAGCCTGTCCAGATTTCGTCTTTGGTGTAAGACGATTCACTGATCACGAAAACATTGGCATAGTATTCTGCACCCGTGTTGTCTTGAGTAATTGGGCCACCGGATGATTTAATCGTTTCGGGTTCGCCTCTTGTTAAGTCCGAGCTGATCTCTTGCCAACTTTGTCCGCCATTAATAGTTGAGTGTAAGTGATTAGATCCGGCAAGTAATTTTTTTGAATCGTGTTTGCTAAACACCAAGGGGTAGTTCCAGTTGAAACGATATTTCATCACTTCTACTCCAGATCCGGCAGGCAGATCCGGCCAAACGTTGGTGCTTCGTTCTTGCCCGTTATCCAGATTTTGCATACTCATATATCCCTTGTAGTCGCTGCCATAAATTATGTTTGGATTTGTAGGATCGGGTGCCAAGTGAGCACTCTCTCCAATGGAAAGAGCCGTCCAGTCTTTTTCAGTAATGGAACTTCCATCGGTGCGATGAGGAATGCGCACACTCGTATTGTCTTGTTGGGCGCCCAAAATATTATAAGGAAAAGAATTGTCGGTTGTGACACGATAAAACTGGGCTGTTGGTTGATTGTGATAGGTCGTCCAGTTTTCCCCACCGTCATTTGAGATTTGAGCACCACCATCATCGGCAATTGCCATGCGTTGATTGTTGGTAGGATCAATCCACAAATCGTGATGATCACCGTGAGGTGCATTTTTCAGTTCAAAAGTTTTTCCACCGTCTTTGGAAACACCATAGCTCACATTCATCACCCACACCTTATCTTCATTTTGTGTATCGGCATAAATACGGCAGTAATACCAGGCACGCTGAAGCAATGCACGGTCCTGATTAATACGAGCCCACGTTTTTCCGGCATCATCAGAACGATAAACACCGGGAGCTTCTGTATTTTCTATGATCGTCCAGATTCTATTCGAATTGACAGATGAAACAGTGACACCAATAATTCCATTGACACCTTTCGGCATTCCGGGTTTGTCAGAAAGATTTTCCCATGTCTCTCCGCCATCGGTGCTTTTCCAAAGTTTAGAATCGGGACCACCACTATCCATGCGATATCCGTTGCGTTTCATATTCCAGGTGGCTGCGTATAAAATGCGCGGATTGTTGGGATCCATTGCCAGGTCGCCAGCCATCGCTGTCTCGTTGATGTACAATACTTTTTTCCATGTGGTACCGCCATCGACACTGCGGTAGATTCCACGCATTTCGTTGGGCTTCCACAGATTGCCCATCGCTGCCACGTAAACAATCTCCGGATTTTTTGGATGGACGCGAATACGTGAGATATGTCTTGAGTCGCTGAGGCCAATATGTTTCCAGGTTGACCCGGCATCCGTAGATTTCCAAACGCCCCAGCCGCTTGATACATTGTTGCGTAGGGTTTGCTCGCCCTCGCCCACATAAATTACATTTGGATCGCTGTCTGCTACTGCTACAGCTCCGATAGTTCCACCAAAATATTTGTCCGTAATATTTTCATAACTCTGACCTGCATCTTTGGTACGCCACACGCCACCACCTACAGTGCCAAAGTAGTAGAGGTTAGGATTGCCGGGTACGCCAGTCACTGTACTAGATCTTCCTCCACGATAGGGGCCCACTTCGCGCCACTTGATACCGGAGTAGAGCGACTGTTCGAAGGAAAGCGTTGTTGACGCGGTGGTTTTCTTTTGGGCTTCGATCGTGAATAGAGCGAAAAACAGGGTAATGAATAATAGATATCTCATGGTCAATACGGATTTAAGAATCCAGAATTACAAAATAAATAGCCCAGAGAAAAGAACAATTACATAGATGGAATAACCAAATCAATGAGCATAGATTAAGAAGTTCATAAAGGCAATATTTTTATTGCTTGACTATGTCTTAAATCTAAAATCGGCTTAGAGAGTCTAGTGATTCTTCAGTTTTGTTGGTTTAAAAGGGGAATTTGATTGGTAAAGCAGAATCGCCTTTCTGGATAGCAAAAAAGCTACGACCAATGAAGCCGCTGACCATATCCATATGCCCGGAATAAATGAGATGAAGAGGAAATAATCATACACTCCATGAAACGCAGTAGCCACGAATAGTGCTACGATACTATAAAATACTTCTTTTTGGTGTGTGAATTTTGCTTTCCCCAACCAATAGCCCATGAGTACGGCAAACATCGCATGAGCAGGTATCGCTGTGAGCATTCGGATAATGGCAGTACCCCCTTGGCCATCCAATACATAAATAATATTTTCAGCTGTGGCGAAACCCATTCCAACCATTACCGAGTAGACAATGCCATCGAGTGGCTCATTGAAGTTTTTATTGCGGTATAATATGCCGCGAACAAAAATAAACTTACTGAATTCTTCCGAAAAGGCGACAATAGCAAATGCGTGGATAGCTTGTTCTTGCAAATTTTTCTCGTTGATATGGATAAGTCGATCAAGGGGGATGGCAGCGGCTAAATCTACGCCCAAACTTAAAATGCCAAAAAAGAAACTCAATAAAATTAGTTTGATTGGCTCGGGTTCATCTTTGTCGCTTAGGTAAATAAAAAAAGCAATGGCAATACCCGGAGTGAGTGCGATGATTAAAAGAAAAACTGTATTCACGGTTTATGTTTTGAAAGGTAGATATTTAGCGAAGAAGTTTTAGTGAAAACATCCACTCACTGTATTGTTTGTTGTTTTCATTTAAGTCAAATGCGTTTGCGTAGCCCACCGAAAAAGTGGACTCAAGTAAGGAGAAAATAATAATCTTTATATCTAACTGTGACCCCACATTGACAAACCGATTATTCATTGTAGAGGCATCATGTGTGAGCAACCCTGACGAGAATACAGTTGCCTGCATCCAGTTGGAGTATAAATTTAATCCTCCCATTTCTCTAAATCGTATGGGAGGAAGTACAAATTCTACCATCGCTTTTTCAAACGTTCGCGCGATGATTGACCGATCGGCAATAAAGCTCAAGCCTGGAAATGAAAAAATATTCCGATAGCGCCTGGCCGCCTGATAGTCTATACTATTATTCCCAAAAGCGGCAAAGCCAAATCGAGTAAAAGGATTGAGTGCTTCGCTAAATGAATTTCCAGCGGCTGTTCTAAACCAAACGGAGAAGTGTTTTACCGGCAATTGAAAACCAAAATCGAAGGATGCCAATATATTGGAATAAAATTTTCCATTGGATGTTGCCGTCATAGATCGAAAGGAACCTTTCAATCCCTTTTCAGAATCTACGGCACCCAATGAGTTGCGAAGATTACTAAAGGCTAACGTGCCATCAAAATTTACAAATAGACTATCACTAAATCCTTTGGTGTCGATTTGTTGAAAGAATGGCGATTTTTGTAATCCATAGAAACCACCTACCCCTACAATTAGATCTAATTTCTTAGGGGCATCCCATAATAAGGATTTTGTGTATTCAATACGAGCGTTGGTTCCTTTTCTAGAAGTTTTAGTGGGCCCAAATAGATCGTAAAAATTTGCCTGATTGTGCGTTGCACTGAAAGAGTACCTCCCAATTTTTCCCGATACAGAGAGATGAAATTGTTCGTCTGAATTTAGGGTAAGATTGGTTGAGTCACTTTTGTTGGCAAGTCCGTTAAGCCAGTTGGTTGGCGTGTAGGCCGCGGAGATCTCAAACTCTCTAAAATTTAAAGGATCTCCCAGATTGATGGTATACCCGACACCCACAAAATTCTTATAGCCGGTAACAACCGGATAAGCGGAATTAATTCGAATCTGTTTCCAGGGAGAATATTTTCCCTCGTTGGTAATCAGACTTTTCATATCGATCTCTTGAGGTGTTGGGATTGGCAATTCCCAATCCTTTAATTCAGGATGTCGAGCGATGGTTATATTGCCTAGAAACTGGATGGACGTAACATTCTCCACCTTATTGTTGTTGACATATACTGGTTGGAATCCATCACTGGTGAAATTGAAAGCAAATAGTTTCTCATCATCAATTCTAATAGGACGAAAAAGACCTGTTGTTGCATTGCTCATTGGAGTGATGTCTTTAGAGAGCACATCCACTTTATAAATATTACTAACTCCTGACCAATAGGAAGACCCATAAAGACTCTTTCCATCATCCGTGAATCTAAAGCTTTGAGGAGATGAAATTTCAAAATTAAATACGGTGTCTATTTTTATTTTATTTTGCATCAGACTGTCTATATCAAAAAATAAAAGAGACTGATTGCCTTTATAATCAGAAACCGCAGCGCTTAAAATCTTGCCATCCGGAGAAATATCAATATCGAAAATATCTTTTCCATAGGGCAGCAGCGATTTATTACTTGCTGTCGAACTGTAAGGGGCGGTCAAGTCATCCGGATTTTCAAATGGGATACGAACAATACTTGACAATCCACTGAGATGCTTAATGCCCCAAATAGATTTGTCTTTTTTGTTAAACGCCAAGTCACCTGTTCGAAAGTCCTTTTGTAAGCGTTTGGTTTTGCCGGTTTTCAGATCATAACTATTCAGATCACGCCAGGCATCATTATCGGTAGTATAAAAGAGGACATCGCTTTCTTTATCATAAGTAACAGAGGACACATAGAAGAGTGCAGCACCTTTTATATCCGTCAATCGTTCAATTTTCCCATCTGCTAAATGGATGGCCGCCAAATAAGGAATCTTGCCAGGATAGTTAATGGCCACATACATTTTATTTCTCTTTTGATCATAGTGCGGATAAGAGACCGATCCTAGCTTCTTGTCAGTAATAGGTTTCGCTTCAGTGAGTGGAAATTTTTTGAGGCTATCTAAATTTTTTTTCTGCCAACCCCTTTCGAAGGCGATCCACTCGCTCCAGTTCTGATTGAGTGAACTGCCAAAGACTTGTTTAAATTGGGAAGAGTAAGATCGTTTGCTCCCATCTTTTCGTTTCACCCAGTCTATTAATTTTTGAGGACCATGTTGATAGGAGAGGTATCCCATAAATCGGGTTCCGTACAAATAGGAATTGGATTTCCCCTGAAAATCAGTTGTTGTCCCTTCCGACTCCAACCCCTGCGCACTGTAGATGTGCGCATTGTTGAAAACGCGGGCCCTGAAAACCATTTCATCATAGCTGCCCATCGCCAAACCAACGCCTCCTCCCATCCAGGTTTCCAAATACGATGCAATCCCTTCATGATACCACCGAGGCGAATACCTTCTAGGACTGGTTAGAAAACTATAAAAGGCTGTCAGCGGATTTTCTTTGGTAGGCACCACTTTTCCAAAAAAGAGTTTGTGATAAAATCGGTCAGCACGACTCGAATTATCCAGTGCCACCACATGAACTAATTCATGATTCATCATGCTAAATATTCTTTCTCCAGCGGGGCTTGTTTCAAACGTATAACTAAAAGGAGAAAGCCCCATACTAATAGCATTCTTTGGAACAGCAGTGGCACCACCATTTCCATAGTCTCCAAAATCCTGAATGAGTAGCGTCATTTTTTCAGAAGGAGAATAATCGAATAATTTCTTGTGGAATTTTAATGCACTATGAAAGCATCGGCCCGTGTGTTCAAACACATATTGATGACCAAAATCATAGTAGGCCAATCGCATATCTTTCGTCTCAATCATTTTTAATTGAGCAAAGGCGGAATTGCCAAAGGCTAAAAGCAATAAGAGTCTTTTAATCATTCGATGCGTTGAAGTTGACCAAAAAAAAGAGACAACACGAATGTTATCTCTTTTATATATGCATTGAAATAGTTTTTATTCAAAAGAAGCCATTTTCTCCAAGTCAGAAAATTTAGATGACTTCATGAGTTCTGTGAAGGTTTGATTTTTCATCAATTCATTGAAGGAAGGATTTTTAGCCAGCTCAGAAAATTGAGATGACTTAGCTAATTCCATAAACTGTGAGGATTTCATTAACTCAGAAAATTGAGGTGACTTAGCTAATTCCATAAACTGTGATGATTTCATCAACTCCGTAAACTGGGGAGACTTTGCTAATTCTGCGAAAGCTGGTGATTTTGCAAGATCCATGAATTGTGCATTTTTTGCTAATTCAGTAAAGGCAGGGCTCTTTGCTAATTCAGTAAAGGCAGGATTTTTTGCCAATTCCAAGAACTGTGCATTTTTAGCAAGAGCAGTGAAGGCAGGACTCTTTGCTAATTCCTGAAAGCCAGCGCTCTTTGCCAATTCTGTGTAGGCTGGATTTTTAGCCAACTCAGTAAATTTGTTTGACTTAGCAAGATCCATCATAGCAGGATTCTTGGCGAGTTCTGCAAAAGCTGGACTCTTCGCCAAGTCCATGAATTGAGGGGACTTCATCAATTCAGAAAAAGAACTTGACTTGGCTAACTCTGTAAAAGCTGGTGACTTAGCCAACTCCATGAATTGAGGGTTTTTTGCAAGCTCTGTAAAAGCAGGAGACTTGGCCAACTCAGTAAAGGATGGCGACTTTGCCAGATCAAGGAATTGAGCATTTTTTGCGAGATCCGTAAATGCAGGATTCTTAGCCAATTCCATAAATTGAGCATTCTTTGCAAGCTCAGTAAAGGCCGGAGATTTCATTAGTTCCCTAAACTTCTCATCCTTCATCATTTTTTGGAATTGATCATTCTGAAGTAGTTGTTGTACTTCTGAACCTTTTAGATCTAGCTCAGCGGCAACTTTATCGCTGCGGTACTTTTCTGCTTTGTTAACGCCTCCAATGCCTGAACTTTCAGCATCTTCAGCTGAGAAACTAAATGTGCCTCCGGCAAAATAATAGCCAGTAATTGCCACGACTAGTATGACGACTAATCCGAGGAATACTTTTGTTGATTTTTGCATAAAATTGGGTGTTTAAATGTTTTTAGCGCACTTCGCAATATTAAATATAGTGCTATTTTTTGAATATCCTACGTCATGAATTGACATGAATGAAGGTTCAACTAGCCTTTCCGCAGTTTCATTTTGATTAAGAATTGGCTATAGCGTGGATCTTTTTCCAGCGCGCGAAGCCATGGGTTTCCGAGGATACTAGTTAGGCCGCCATCGCGCAACGAATACGCTTTGTCCAGCCATTCAAATGCTTTACCGGTCTGATTTTTATATGCATACACCTCTGCAATTTGAAAGGCGCTTACATCCTGGTATTTAGTTATAAAAATATGAAGCAGCGAATCTGCGCGTGCATCATTGGCGGTGCCGGAATAGGCAAGTGCATGGCCCTGCATACGCCAGTCTTCCATTTTTTCTTTTTCAATTTCTGCAATGGCTGGTTCTGGTTTACCCAAGAGCAAATAGCACAATCCGAGGCGATAGTGGGAGGAGGGGAATTGAGGATTCATTTCAATAGCGCTATTGAGTACGGCAACCGCTTCTTCCAGATGATTCGAATACATTAATGCCATGCCGAGATTAACCTTTACCGCTACGCGAAGCGGATCCAATACGAGTGCCTTCTTATACAAAAGAATAGCTTCATCAAATCGTCCCATGGTCAATGCCAAATTAGCTTCCATGTTTATAACACCAAAGTTTGATGGATCTAGTTTTCGTGCCATTGCCAACTCATCTTGGGCTCCATCCCAATCCCAATCATAGGTAGTTTGGATAGAGGCTAGTGCATAATGGCCCGTAGCTAAATTTCCGTCAAGTTGAATGGATTTTTCGGCAGCCTCTCTTGCTTTGGTAAAGCCTTCCGTTGGATTCAGATACCCATCATTCGCTTGCGAAGCATACGCTAAAGATAACGCTGCCCAGATAGAAGCTGAATTCTTATCTAACTCCAGTGCTTTTAAAAAATTCTCGGTTGCTTTTAACACATTCTCTTGTGTTCGTTTTGTCAGGAAATATTTTCCCTGCAGATATAAAGTATAAGCTTCCGTGTTTGCGGTGACAGACTGTTGCAAGGGGTCACCCATCAAGGTGATACGCAATTCATTTACCACCGCAGTGGCTATTTCATCCTGTACCACAAAGATGTCTTCGATCGTTCGGTCAAATGTCTTCGACCAAATATGGCTTCCATCACTAACGAGAATTAGCTGTGCGGTGATTCTAATTTTGTTTCCCGATTTGCGCAAACTTCCTTCGAGAATATGGGCGACTCCCAGCTTCTCGCCTATGGTGCGCACATCTTCGTTTTTCCCTTTGAATGAAAAGGCTGAAGTACGTGAAATCACTTTTAACTCCGGTATGCGGGTCAGCAGGTTCAATAACTCTTCGCTTAATCCATCGGAAAAATATTCCTGATCGTTTTGCGGACTCAAATCAACAAAAGGAAGTACGGCAATGGATCTATCGACTATTTTTGTATCTCCTTTCTTTTGTAGAAAATATAAATAGGAAAGTGTCAGCACCACGAGCAACGCCAACAAGGAGAAAAGTGCCACCCTTTTTTTATTCGTTCCGATTTTGGGATGAACCGTTTCTTCAGTAAAAGAGGCGGTCTGTAACTTTTCTGTTTGGGAGCCTTGCATTCGAATACCAACAATGGTTCTCTTAATGGTATTGGCAACTTTATTTATTTGATCGCGATAAAAAAGATGGTTGAGATTTTCTTTTGGTTCATCCTCCAGCGCGCGCAACGGTCTATTCACTCCAGGGGTGCGATAAATGAAATCAAGTGAACGAAGAGTTCCTCCTAACTCCTTGCTCAGCATTTGCACATCTTGCGTTTCTAACTCATGAATTTTTACGGGCAGAATTCGACTATTAACGTTTCCGTTGGCAAGCCTAATATATAAACCAAATTGATCACTGTTTGCTATTTTATTGAAGGCACAAAACTCATGGCGCCAGGCAAAGCTTTCCGGGTCACAATAGGTTTGAGAAAGAATAGGAATGAAGATCAGACACTTCAGCTTTCCTTCGAGACTCTTATCTACATGTTGTGTTTCCAATAATCCATCTTGAGGATTATTATCAAAGTATATGGAAAGCTCTTCTTTGAAAGTGGCTGCAATTTCTTTTTTCAGATTACTTACAAATTCAGTAACCCATCCATCATACTTGTTGTCTTTATGACGATAGGAAATAAAAATGTCGTATTCGTAACCGGGAACTATTGAGGGCATTGTTCAAAGATAATGATTAATGTAGTGGCAAAGCAATAGAGTAGAAGGGTAATTGTGGGCTTCAAGACTTAATTTGACTGCATGAATCCTCGTCATTTTGTAAAACCTATTTTAAAAATTTCCTGACTTTGAGGTCCTCCATCCGGCAAAAATTTTCCTGCATAATCAATAGAATAATTTTCAAGGTCTAGCGCTAATTCCATTGAATATTGGGAGCTCGCATACATTTCTCCACCAGCAGCAAGTTGATGAATCTGGGAGAGAATCTTTACTTGGTTGCCCGCTATTTTTTCGCCCAATGTTTCTTGCTGTGTAACTTGAACAGGACCTACATGAAGGCTAATTCTTACCTGGTCTTTTTTATGAAACCGACTAACCAGATCTATTAGAATATGGCACAACGCAACCGTGCCTTCCTGTGCAACATAGGCAGCTAGTAAGTGATCGCCTTGCCAGGTTAATGCTCTGGGAAGAGGGGATTGTATTTCAATCTTCGCCTGAACTGATTTCCAGAGTATTTCCTTCTCTGCCTGAGGCAAATTCGGAAAGTCAGCCATTATTAAATAGAGTACCGGCCGGTTTTTCTCTTTGTCCGGTTCTATCGAAACAGGAGACGCTTGACTATTGTTTGATTGAGAAGTAGGATTAAAATTATCCGGATTGATATTCAAAATAGTTTCCGGATAGGGCCACAGTTGAAGGGTATCCAATGTACCACCTTCTTTTCTTTTTAAATCCAATCCTGAAAGTATCGTAACAAGATGGGGTTTGGTGTGTGTAGCATTTCCGCGCATGGCGGCAGCGCCAAAGATGATTCCCGTTTGAAGAAAAAACAGATCACTATATCCCTCATACGATTCATGGGTTATATAGTTCACAGGAAATCGATTTGATAGTTGCTCAAATCGTTCCACCCATTGTTCTCCGGCAAAACGAACACTGGCATCCAGAAAATCAGATTTTAAAAACGGTAAATAAATATTCACTTCACCTCCTGTTTCCAGCATCGCTTCGGCAAAAAGAATATCGCCACCACAAGCCAATGAACAGTACCCAATTTTTGCATTGATAGCAGTAATACTGTTGCTCAATGCCTCTTTTACTTTGTGTTCGATGCTGGCAGGAAACCGACTTTGTGTACGGGTAGGATGGTCAATCATGTGACCTACAAAGGCGGCAATTACGGGGGGCTTGAATATTTTTAGTAGTTCATTGGGCACCGCCAGATAATGATTTAACAACCAGAGCTGATTGTAAATGCTATTGATCTTCCCCCAATCGGTGCCAACTAAATTTCTAGCTTGTAAATAAACCTCTTTCGCTTTCACCCGATCTTTAGAAATTAACAGGGCTTCGGCACGAGTTGCTGTTTGCCAAAAATCCTGAGAAGTAGGATCGAGTAATACCAATAGTTCGGCAGCAATTAGTTGAGCTTGCTTAGATTGTCCGGAGATGGCGGACATAGTGGCCGCGTTGATGCCGGTATAATAACTTTTAGTTGCGGTAAAGTTTTTGAAGTAAGTATCTTTTGAAAGAATGGCGTAGCGCTGATCTTTCGTTTTAATAAAAATCTCTTTATAGATGCCTCCTAAGATGCCGGCTGTTTCCGGATCGTCTGGAAATTGTTTGTAAATGGGTTCTAAGAATTGCATCGCTGCCTCAGGCAGCCCACACTTTGACACGGCCAGCGCATATAGTTGTTTACTACGTATGGAAGTAGAATCATTGATCATCTCGGCCGCCTTCGATCGGGCTTCGAAATAGCGGCCTTGGTTAATCAGCGTTTCGAGCGCATCACTCAACTCAGGCATAAAGGGAAATTACAATTAATATTCTCAAGCCTGTACATTATAGATGGTTACAGGGTTGGCTTTATTTTTTAAAGATACTTCGCCTAAGGTTGGCAACAAACTCTGTTACCCATCCATCATATTTGTTGTCCTTGTGTCGGTAAGAGATGAAGATATCATACTCGTATTCTTGAATTAACGAAGGCATACTGATCTATTAAAAGATGAAGACCTGCCTGCCGGCAGGCAGGTGTCGTATTCGAAATTGGGAACGATTGAAGCCATAGTTAAAAATAATCATTTATTTTAACAATATGCTGCATGTTTATCTAGTGAATTGTACTGATATTTTATAGAATATCAAGTTCATCTCCATCCTGATCAGAGATCTGGATTTTTTTAATTCACCGCAACGAACTTTAAACAAACAGGTTTCCCAATAGGTATTCTTTTGCCAGAGTCTATAAGCAAACCAGTATTTTTGTTGCGTTGAAAAATTACAATTTCATCACTATCCTGATTGCCCACCAATAAGAAATTACCGGAAGGATCTATCTCAAAATTGCGAGGTGTTTTTCCCAATGTGGATTGACGGCCAACAAAAGTCAGCTTGCCTTTTTTGTCAATGGAGTAAATGCCCAGTTCGTGGATGTCGCCCCGCATTGACCCGTATAGAAATTTTCCATCGGGCGAGATATGTATATCGGCAGCGCTTACTTTTCCCGAAAATCCCGGAGTGACCATGGAAATCATTTGCTTCTCTTTCAGCTTTCCATTGGCATAATCGAAAGTCGTAATGTCTCCGGTATTTTCAAGGATGACGTAAGCGTATTTATTATTTGGATGAAACACAAAATGTCGGGGACCGCCACCAACGGTAACATTGGCAAAAGCGGGCTCAGCCGGGGCAAGAGGTTTGGGTTTGGAATAATCTACAGTGTAAATGTTAACCTTGTCCGTGCCTAAATCCGGAACAAATAAAAAGCGATTATCTTTTGATAGAACAGCTGCATGAACGTGCGGTCTATCTTGATTAGGCTTTGTGCTACTTCCCTGATACTGAAAAATTTGACTAGCGGCATTGAGCGAGCCATCATCAGCAATGGGAATAGCGGATAAATTCCCCCCCATATAATTGCCAGCAAATACAAATTTATTTTTATCATCAACAGAAACATAACAAGGACTCGCTCCACCCGAACTTACATTGTTGAGGAAAATCATTTTTCCGGTTAAGGCATCAAAAGAAAAAGAGCTAATGGTGCCTTCGCCCTCTTCAGCAACTGAATAAACAAATTTGCTGTCGTGGCTGATTGCCAGATAAGATGGATTCCTTATTCCGAGTGCTTCACCTTTGGTCGCCCACTCTCCCGTTTGCACGTTAAAAGAATATACATAGATGCCCTGACTTTTTCCTTCAGTCGTATAGGTGCCAACTAACAGGTTGTAAACTTTATCGGATGTTTGCCCTTGAACCAGGGAGAAAGAGTAAAGGGATAGTAACAATAATAGGATCAATTTCATGTTAAAAATTTATTTGTAATGCCGTGAATTTAGAAAAGACGATCGCTTGATTTCTTATCAAAAGGGAGCGTTCAACAAGTGGCCATAGTTTCAAATGTAATCTACCAAAAAATGCGGTTACTGAAAACAGGTTTTGATTTTTGGTCTTGGAGTGGACATGTTTAATGCCCGCCACATTGCCATTTGCATTTTTATTCAACAACAAATGAAATTTTGAGAGTTTCATTATTTCAACTCAGGATTGGCGAATTCACATTTCTGTAATGCCTTACACGTGATCAGACGATTTAATTAACAGGAAAAGGCTCATCACATTTGTAGTTTATCATTCACATAAATTGATTAATTTTCATTCTTTAAAACCAACCCCATGAAGAAATTAATTTTAGTGATCTTGATTAATGGTATTTATTTTACGGGTTGGGCCCAGCCTGAAACTAGTAAAGAAGAAAAGAAACCAATCACGGAAGGAGAGGTCTCGACCACACAACAGTCAGTTAAAATTAACGGGGTCATTGTTCCTCTCACAGCAAAAGCAGGCACCCTTCAACTACGAGATGAGAATAACAATCCGATTGCCTTGTTTGGATTTACAAGCTACACGAAAGAGGTTGCTAAGGATGCTGCGCCTGTTAATCGTCCAATTATTTTCTCCTATAATGGAGGTCCCGGTTCTTCCAGTTACTGGCTACACATGGGGGTGATGGGGCCAAAGCGAATTGTGGTCAATGATCCTGTCAATACTCCGGCAGCCCCTTATAAAATAGTAAACAATGATTTCTCACTACTTGATATTGCCGACCTGGTAATGATGGATCCAATCGGTACAGGGTTGAGTGTCCCCATCGGCAAGTCGAAGTTTGAAGATTTCTGGGGTGTGGATCAGGATATACGGAGCATTAGCTTGTTCATTAAACAATACCTTATTGAAAACGGTCGTATGAATTCGCCCAAGTATTTGTTAGGAGAGAGTTACGGCACATTTCGCAATGCAGGTGTTATGAATAAATTATTAGGTGACGGTATTGCTTTAAATGGAGTGGTGATGGTATCAGCTGTTTTTGATTTACGCACCCTCATGTTTCCACCCAATGACGATTTACCATACGTAGTTCATTTTCCGACTTATGCAGCCACCGCATGGTATCACAATAAACTAGCGAACAAGCCGGCAAGTCTTGAAGTGTTTCTAACAGAGGTCAGGAATTTTACTGAAAAGGAATATGTGCCAGCACTTTTTAAAGGCAACAAAATTACCAATGAGGAACGCAACACGGTAGCTACTAAATTGGCGAGCTATTCCGGTTGCAGTGCAGACTTCTGGAAAAAGGCAGACTTACGTGTACAAGCCGGAGAATTTTTTGCAGAGCTGTTGCGAGCTGAGGGCAATATAGTTGGAAGACTGGATTCGAGATTTAAAGGGGGTAATCAGGATCTACTCTCGCAGTTTGTAGATTACGATCCGCAAAGTTCTGCTATCAGTCCGGCTTATACAGCTGGTTTTTTGCATTACTATTATAATGACTTAAAGGTAAATAAGAAACTCAACTACATGACCAGTGCGTACGAGCGGGAAGGTTTTAAGTGGGATTATAAACACCCGGGCAATATGCGATGGGGAACTTCTGCGGCCATCAACACCGGCATTGATATGGCCGAAGCCATGAACAAGGACCCTAATGTAAAGGTGTTGATATTAAATGGATACTATGACATTGCTACAGTTTTCTATGGCGTTGAACACACGATCGATCACTTAGGCCTTACCAATGAATTGCGCAAAAATATCATTATGAAATATTACGAAGCCGGGCATATGATGTATACTCATCAGCCTTCGCTGGAGAAATTCAGAAAAGATGTTTCAGAGTTTATTCTTTCAACTTCGAAGCAGTAAGATTTGGTGAAGACGATAACTTATAAAAATAGTGTACAGATTCCGTGTACATACGAAGGTATAGTGACGCATTACTAGAATAGGACCTGCTTACTTGCGTGTAGTTGTTGAAAATGAAGTTGACTATCATATAAGGCACACTGGAAAGTTACCGTAATGCGCGCATTTGAATATTTATCTGTGTTACTTGAACTGTTAAATTTCCGAAGCGCACACTCCATCATCAATGCTCCTCCTTATGCCACGCCAACTCTACCGATTCGTTGCTTTTTTGTTGCTGATCAGTACAGCACTTTTTAATTGTACACAGAAACCTTCGCCAGCCAAAGCGACTGCGCTATCTATTCAGGAAAAATTTCCACATCCGTTAAATCCGTTGGATACCAATGAAATCAATGCGGTGAAGCAAATTCTATTGGCAGAGGGAAAGATTGATTCAACATTCGTATTCTATTTGATCAACTTGAATGAGCCTCCTAAAAAGGAGATGTTAATATATAAAAATGGTATGGAGTTCAGGCGCGAAGCCTTTGCTTCGGTGTATCATCGTGCTACGAATAAAACATATGAAGCCATCATTGATTTAAAAGCAAAGAAAATGATCTCGTTCAACAACATACCGGGCGTTACTACGGGAATCTTTTTGCAAGATACGGTTGGAGCTATTCTGCTTCGAAATGATCCTCAATGGTTAGCCGGATTGGCCAAACGCGGAATACATCCTGATTCCGTTAAAGCAAATACATTCGTGCTGGCAGGAGAGATGGGAGTGGCACCACCCGATCATCGCGAGTTGATTTGCGTGCCTCAATATAAAAACAAAAAATACAGCGACTTGGGAATCGATGGGTTAGTGGCCTATGTTGATCTTACTGCCGGAAAAGTATTGAAAGTATTAGACGATGGAGGAAAAGGTTTTTATAAACCGGAAGACATCGGCTATTTCAATTCCGATTCCGGAAAGATATTGCTTCCGGCAAATAAACCGTTGAAGATTACTCAACCGGAGGGCACTTCATTTACTGTTGACGGATTTCAGGTGACCGGAAAAGTTTGGTCTTTCCGTGTGGGGCTCCACAATCGCGAAGGCTTGGTGATCTATGATGTAAAGTACAACGATGGCGGAGTGATGCGTCCGATTATGTATCGGGCTTCCATGGCAGAAATGTTTGTGCCCTATGGTTCTACTGATTTAGGTCTTGCCTCCTGGAATTATTTTGATGGAGGCGCGTATCGAATGGGGCAATGGATTCCCAAAACCATGCACAAACTAAAAGTAGGTGCCGATGTTCCTGAAAATGCGGAGTTTCTTCCCGGCTATTTTCATAACGAAAAAGGAAAGCCATTGCAGATCGATAGTATGATTGCGGTCTATGAAGAATATCCGGGACCCGTTACGCGCCATGGAAAATTTTCGCATGAAGCGCGCAACCTAGCGGTAAAATATTTTACCAAAATTGGCAATTACGATTATGGATTTAAGTGGGTGTTTAGAGAAGATGGCACCATTGATTTGAAAGCGGAGTTAACGGGCATCGTTGGTATTAAAGGTGTCAACCGCGTAAACGATTTGCCGGGTGACCTCGATGAGTCGTACAATGGAGTTTACTATGGCACCTTGGTAGCGCCACATGTGGAGGCGGTGAATCATCAACACTTCTTTTCCTTCAGACTTGATATGGATGTAGATGGCACCGAAAACTTGGTGGAAGAAATGAATACGGTAGCAGTGCCTCCAGGAAAAAATAATCCATGGAACAATGCTTTTGTAAAACAGATGTCGTTAATTAAAAATGAAACCGAAGGTCAACGAAATATCAATTCGGCTTCTAACCGTCACTGGATGGTAGCCGATGCGAATTCGGTAAATGGACTAGGGCAACAAAAAAGTTATGTGCTTATGCCGGGGCATAGCGCTTCCCCTTTAGTAGGCCCTGCTTCTGCCGCACATAAAATGGCGGACTTTCTGGAGCATCAAGTTTATGTAACGGCCTATCAGGAAGGGGAAAAATTTCCGGCAGGAGATTACCCGAATTCACGGGGATTGAAAGACGGATTGCCGAGCTGGAATAACAATGAAGACCTGGTGGGTAAAGATGTGGTGATGTGGTACAATCTCGGCATTACACACATTGTACGTCCTGAAGATTGGCCGATTATGAATGTGCATCAGATTGGTTTTTCGTTAACACCATTTAGTTTCTTTGATCGAAACCCTGCGGCTACTACGAAGAATGCACCGAAGCGAAGAATAGTAGTGCAAGGCAAGGCGCTACCGGATGTAACACAGTGCGTGCCGCTGCCGAAATGAGAATTATAGTATAAGGATAATTGGTTTTTGGCAAGGAAAAATTATCGTTGTGACGATAGAAGATGAAGACCTGCCTACCGGCAGGCAGGTGTCGTATTCGTAGCCTGGGAGGAGTGCGGGCACGTTGTCTTGTGGAACGTTCTTGGATCCCAAGAAAGATCATAAACTATGTGCTAAAAAACAAAAATGGTTTATATTGATTATTTTTCGGCCATAGCCGATGAACGAAATGGATGGAAGGCAGTTCTGGGCGATGATGGTGTCCATTCCAATTTGGCTGGATATAAAATCATGGTGGCTTTGGTGGAGAAGGCAATTGCTGAAGCGTTGAAGGGGAAGTAGAAAAATGTCTCGATTTACCTCTTAAAAAATTAAAACAGATCATAAACTAAACCTAAAATGCAAAACCTCAGATATGCTTTCTTTTCTCTCCTGATACTAATCCTGCCTGTCGCTGCAATGAGTCAGCTCAAAATCACCACCGGTCAGGACGTGGAAATTAACAAAGCCCTGGTCAACGATTCACCTAACGGAGATTATGGATGGAAAAAATTATTGGGGACGCAAACTTCCAAACGGGTGCCAGGATATATTATCTACACGTCTGGGGAAAAAGTTACAGGCTCATTAGTCGTAGCCTATAGAGGAAAAGATGTTATTTTCATTTCCGTAAACGGTAGTGAACAAAACCTGACCCACATCACCCATTTTGGTCTGACTTCCAAGACCATGATCATGGTCAATCAAAGCCCGGATGAGATGTATATATGGCAGGATCCAACTATTTTAAGCTCAATTTCTTGGTCCCTGCCTTGGCTTGGTTATGTGGTCTTATTAGACAGCACGCGGCATGAGGGCGAGTTGTCAATAGGAAAGAAAGGGAACTTAATGGTGAAAGTGAAGTTGGTTCAGGGCAATAACAAAGAAGAGTATGAGCCCGTCAAGGTGGCGAGATACGGTCTTCTCGTGTCTATGAATGCTGTCATGGCCGAACAGATAAAGAGAGGCAACTATTCGTGGTTTGAGGGCGGTAAGGTATGGCCCCCCGGATCTGCAGACAAAAAAGGTCTTGTTGCGATAAGGTCATTGAAGGATAATAATCCGAAGCTTCAGGAAATGTACCTAAAGGATAGTGCAAACAATTATTTTAAGTACACGCCATTCACAACTGTCAAATTCTCATACCTGTCATCGGGAAATGTGATTAAGTTCATTTCTATGGATAGCTCCTTTGTGCAGGAAGAGTTTGACGGCACTACCTATCAGATGTTTCGTGATATCCATCCGGCACCAGAAATTAACTACAATGAGAAAGGTGCTTTTTCGTCCTTTAAAAATAAGATCTATGCGGAAAAACTCCTCGGGAGGCCAATAGAGAATACCGAAAAATTGGATTTTATTTTTAATAATTCTTCGGTCGAACAGCTTAGGGAATTATTGAAGGAGGATTTGAAACCGGGAGCGGCTAAGAATATTGAGTTAGGCATCGAGGCGAAGACGGAAAACACAAAGACTACCTATCCGTTGGGGATGGTCATCCTTAACAAAAATTATCAGACGAAGACACTGGTCAAAGAAGGTACTTATCCAACTGCGATCGGCCCACTTCAGCAGAATTGCAATGCATACAGTAGCCTGGATGCAGCAACGAAAGCCCGCCTCTCGCAGTGGCCGAATCGCATTGAGTTCGTAAAATTCCTGGACAGCAATCCATGCGGCACTCCTGCAGCCTCTTCGGGACTTTCAATAGCTGAGACTGTTGGAGCGAAAAGTTTTCTCTTACTACGTGAACAATTGACTCTGCGTAAAAGCATCATGTCGCCAAACGGAACGTACGTTCTTACCCAGCAAGAAGACGGCAACCTGGTAATTTATAACATGCTGAGCCGGAAGGCTATTTGGGAATCCGGCTCCATTGGCAAGGGGGTTGAAAGAACTGTTCTTGATGAAGATGGAAGCCTGGTCCAGTATTCGAAAGTCGGACCAGTCTGGTCTTCAAAATGTGGTGGCAATAATGGCATTACTCTTGTGATGCAGGACGATGGGAACCTTGTCATTATCAATCTATTTGGAAATGCCATTTGGTCATCCAATACCACGAATAAATAATGCAGAAGCTTGGGGCGTGATGGCGCTCTAGCTTCGATGACTCGTTGGTCCGGATTTGCAATCCGGATCTTTTTAGCCAGTCGTTCCATTCTTGAGGATTTGTAATCCTTCCCGCTCGTTCCACTATTAAATGGTGAGTGTTTCCTTAAGCGTACCCCGAAGTTCCTTTTCAAGGTTCTCTACAAACTGTGTGACCCAGCCATCGAGGTTATCGTTGTGGCGATAGGAGATGAAGACCTGCCTACCGGCAGGCAGGTGTCGTATTCGAAAGCGGGAACTACAAAGGGCATTGAGTAAAGATACCCTTTTTTGTTTTTCGTTAATCAAACTTTTTCAAAATGGCTAAGAAACGCGGGTCTGTTCGGAGAGGGTCAAGGAAGGGGTCAGTCTTAACGGCTGCTGAAACAAAAAATTCCTTTTGATCAAAAGCTGTTTGCAGGTAACGGATGGCAAGTTCAGATTCATTTCTAAATGCATGAAGCTCAGCTAAAAGAAAGTTCCAATCCCGTTTCCCCTTGATTAGTTTCATGAGTGAAGAAAGTTCCTGATCAGAAGTTTGACGCTTTCCTTCTCCAAAATGCGCAATTGTCAAAAGAAAAAGTTTAAGATCTTCTTGAGTTATTTTAGAAATTTCATTTTCCGCTTCCTGCCATCTGCGGAGCATAATTAGGTTAAGACTAATTTGAAATTGGAAGAAATTTGGGCTAATTCCAACGCCTTTTTTTGCGATTAATAACGAAGAATCATATTGTTTTAGAAGGAAGTAACTTTCGGAAAGAAATTGGTAGGCTAACGTTTGAAGAGGATCCAATTCAATAGCTTGCTTGCCGTATTGGATAGCCTCTTCAGGTTTTCCAATTTCGTTTAACGTGGCGCAAGCATTGCGTAGTATTCTTGGATTAATAGGACATGATAGCGCTTTTCGCAAGTAGCGCATTGCTTTAGCGTGAGAATACTCATCAATTGCAATTCGTGCTTTTGTAACCCAAGCATCTCCATTTTGGGAATCAAGACGCAGGGCAACATCAATTTTTCTGTTTTGCACTTTTGACACTTTCGAGGTCTCTGAAACAGAGAAATAGACCCAGACAATGGAATGCGCAGAGTCCTTGAGAATCGAATTCTTAAAATAGGCAAACGCCTTAGGCAGGTCTCCATCTCCTTGTCGGTCATAGTAAAATCTTCCCAGCTGATAGTCTTTCCACGCCTCTTCATTCCATTTTTCCCTTGGTTTAAGATTAGTTAAAGACAAAGTTGTTTTCATTGCTTCCGCAATGGCAGAGGCAATCTCGTCTTGCACCGCAAAGACGTCATCAAGTTTGCGGTCAAACGTTTTAGACCAAATGTGCGACCCATTTAATGTGTTGATTAATTGTGCCGTTACCCTGATTTTGTCTGATGATTTCCGTATGCTTCCTTCAAGAATAGTACCTACGCCTAACTTTTTGCCAACTTCCTTTAAATCCATTCCTTTTTCCCGGAACTGGAAGGACGAAGTCCGGGCAATAACATTTAATCCTTTAGCCTGAACGAGAACATTAATGATTTCCTCCGCCATGCCGTCACCAAAGTATTCCTGATCATGAGAGGGGCTCATGTCGGCAAATGGAAGAACAGCAATGGACTTGTCGAGTGTTGGTTGTTCGTTTTTGGCTGATCGTTGTTGGTAGAAGAAGTAGCTAATCGCGATAAAACAAAGAAAAGCCAGTGATGTAATTAGCGTTTTTCTATATGGTTTTGGTTTAGTTGTTCGTTGTTCGTTAGTGGTTGTTCGTGTCGATTGAGCCGATGGATTTTTCAGAGCTGTAACAATTTCTTTTACCGCATTCGCAACTTTGTTAACCTGATCACGGTAGAGAGTTTTGTTTGTGTTTTCCTCTCGCTTGTCGTTTGCAGTTAAGGGCCGGTTAACACCAGCGGATTTAAAAATAAATTCAATTGCTCTTAGCACACCTCCAATTTTATTTTCGATTATCGTTTTGTCTTCAACATCTAGGTCATGGATTTTAATCGGAAGAATCCGGCTCGCTACATTTCCATTGTTCAGTTTAATATCTCTTCCAAACTGATCTTCCTTCGCTAATTTATTAAACGCAACAAACTCATGTTGCCACGCAAAGGATTTCGTATCGCAATAGGTTTGAGAGATGATAGGTATAAAAATGAGACACTTCAATTTTCCTTCCAGGCTCTTGTCTACGTTGTGGGTTTCGAGTAGGCCATCGTGAGGGTTTTTGTCGAAGTAGATAGTAAGTGGTTCTTTGATAGTGGAGGCCAACTCTTCCTGCAAGGCATTGACAAACTCCGTTACCCAGCCGCTCCGGTTATCGTTGTGGCGGTAGGAGATAAAGATGTCATACTCGAAGGTGGGAACTATAGATGCCATTTCGATGTCTTAAATTCAATCAATTACTGGACTTCCACCAAATCACGGCTCCTATCCAGGTCATAATTACAACAAGTGCTGTATACAAATAAAACAACATGCCAATGGTATACAATGAAATAGTATTATCACCTTCCACTAAAGTAATAATTAAGACCAATCCTATCATCGCATGTTTACTACCATTTTTAATCGGCCCCTGCAGAAGCAGCCAGGCGCCAATGGCTGCGGCCATCATCGAAGTGCCCAAAGTCCTTATTAATGCGAACTCAATACTTACGAGACCAACGGGAAGCTGTTGAGGCGTTAATCCTAAATAAACCATGTGCGCCTCTGGCAGTGAGGTGCTGGTAAGGGTAACAACCAAATTAAAAAGCCCGCTTAAAAATACAGTTATCGTGGAAATTTGCAACAACGTGAAGCCCATTCTCCTTGCAGGCATTCTGGCAACAAAGAGCGCAACGCCCAGAATAAAAATTGGCAAAAGAATATTGTGTATGGGGCGTTGTTCTTGGTTAGATAAACGAAGCGTCTCAACAAAATTTAGTTGTAAGTATCCGGCAACTACCACAAAACAAAGGGCAGTGACAATAACTAGCAGAATTCTTTTATATGATAATTTTGTGCGAGCCTGCGAGGAAACCTGAGCAGCCGGCCGTAAATCATCTGGAGAAGCTTTGTCGACCTCTGTCAACGCTATTAAAATTTCCTTTATACCGTTGGCGACTTTGTTAATCTGATCGCGATAGAAAAAAGAGTTTTGATTCTTGTCCGGATTGTCAGACGCGGTCAGGGGTCTGTTCACGCCTGTAGATTTAAATATGAATTCAATAGCCCTTAATGCACCCCCTATTTCGTTTTCAATGGCTGATTTGTCGCGCAAATCCAGGTCATGAACCTTAACCGGAAGAATCCGGCTCGCCACATTTCCACCTAGCACTCTTATATCTCTCCCAAACTGATCCGTTTGAGCTAACTTATTAAAAACACAAAACTCATGCTGCCAAGCAAAAGACTTTGTATCGCAATAGGTTTGTGAAATGATGGGGATGAAGATCAAACACTTTAGTTTTCCTTCCAGGCTCTTATCCACATTATGGGTTTCGAGCAAGCCATCGTAGGGATTTTTATCAAAGTAGATAGTGATGGGGTATTTGATTGTAGCGGCCAGTTCCTCTTGTAATGCATTTACAAAATCCGTTACCCAGCCAGATCTATTGTCATTATGACGGTAGGAAATAAAGATATCATATTCAAAGCCAGAAACTACAGAAGACATATTTCAAATATAATCAGTAATCGACTTACTTAGCCTTCTTTAAATCCTCCAGCCAGTTTACCACTAACGTCATGGGCAAAGAAGAATCGTTTCTTTTTGTTGTAAGCACTAAAAAATTTTGTCCATCATTGGTAGCTTGAACCATGCGGGATCCGACACGAAAAAGCTTTTGTTCAGCGCCCACTACTACCGAAGTAGTACTGGTTTTTATTTCAACGGACATTAAATTGTCTGTCTGAAAAAATAGCTCTTTACCATCGCCACGCCATTGTGGAAGTCTGCCACCATTTGTTGAGACTTGCCACTTGCCGCCCGCGCCTGGAAATGGGCGTACGTAAATTTGACTCCTGCCTGACTCATCCGATTCGTAGGCGATCCATCGGCCATCGGGCGAAAAAGCGGCATACGATTCGTTAAACTCGGTTTGTAAAAATGGAAACGGCTGGCTCTCGGTTTTATCGCCAGGAGTTTTCACAGGAAGTATCCAAATATCATTACTGCGAGTGGCACTCCTATCTGTAGAATAGGTAATAAATTTGCCATCTTGGGACCAATCGGTGAGAGCTATAGACTCTTTGGATTTTAGAATAACCTCCGTGGTAGCCTCACCTTCTATACGCTTGATATAAATATCATCAGTTGTATTCCTTTCTTTTAAGGATGATACATAAGCAATCGCTTTGCTATCGGGCGACCAAATAGGTAGCGAATTATTGGGGCCAAAGGTAAATCGTGTCCAGATATTGCGGCTGATTTCATGAAGCCAGATGTTTATTCCTTCCTTTTTTGAGCTGGGTTCTTTGATAACTGCTATCCGTTCTTCATCAGGCGATAATCTAAAAAGGAGACCCGAAATACTACTAATAATACCCAAGGCACTACCCTCGCGATTGTGCCAAACATATTCATGACGGCCGCTGCTTGGAAGACCACTTTGATAGACTAAAAGTCCATTCTGTGAAACTGAGAATGCTGCATTGGAAATCTGCGGTTCAAAAAAGATCTGATCCCCAATCGGAATGGGGGCTCCACTCACGCTAAGCGTAGCGACATCAAACAACTGCGCTACTAACCTTTCTCCATCATAATAAACCAGGTAGCCGTTGGCATAGGCCATATTTGAGCTTGCCTTTACAATTAACTTGGGTATGAAGGTACTATCAAGAGAGGCAACGAAAATCGCATCGTCTTCATGGGCGCCAAAGAAGTTATTGCGCGATGTGAACAAAAAATGCTTTCCATCAGGAAGAAATAGAGGCCATAGGTGGTTATCAACATTTGTCGTATCCATTTGTGTCACCCGGATAAACTTACCCCCATTTTCAGAGACCCGGGAAATTGTTCTACCATCGGGAAACAATATGAAGCCATCTTGATTCCAGGAGCCGCCACCGCTTTGCACGTCATCGTATAGCGTTACAGCTGTGCCTTCCATAAAATCAATTTTCTTTAGTTTCCTGTCAGCAAAAAATCAATAAAACGACTATCCGGTGACCAGAAGGGACGCTGAGCACCTTCAGTGCCATTCAAAGGTTGAGCTAATAAGGTGTTGAGGGAACGCACGTATAACAAAGACTTACCGATAGAGTCTAGAGCCACAAATGCCAACTTCGTTCCGTCCGGTGAAAGGGCAAAACTGCTACCCCTGTTAGTGTCGAACTTTATTTTATCCGGTGGAAGGATGGTGGTTTTATAAGTCGGGCTATCATTGGTTTCCGAATAATGAATGATCGCTAACACCAAAAGCAAAAGTGTTGATAAGATGGCAACACTATGCGACCATGTCAGCTTACCGAGAAAAGGAAAACGTTGTTTCCAATTTTTCTTATTAGCCAAAACACTGGCAGAAGAAGTTAGTGTTTGCTCATCATGGAAACCACCTGCGTTGTTGCTTGATTTTCCTTGTATGCCGTAAATAATGTCACTGATGGCATTGGCCGTTTTATTTATTTGATCACGATAGGTTGCCTGACCTGATGTTTTGATTGCTTCATCATCTTTTGAAAGAAGTGGTCGATTTATTCCAGCTGCTTTATAGGTGAAGTCAATGGCCCTGAGCACGCCTTGTAATTCTGTCTCTATCATTCCCTTATCATTCGCATCCAATTCATGAATACGAATAGGCAACACCCGGCTGGCTGTGTTACCGTTTGGAAGCTTCACTTTCAATCCATAAGAATCACCGGCAGCCATTTTAAGAAATGGCAGGAACTCATGATTCCACGCAAAGCTTTTTGGATCACAGTATGTGCGCGAAATAATAGGAATGAAGATGAGGCACTTCAGTTTATCCTTGAGCGAATCATCTACATCATGCGTTTCCAGTAAACCATCGTGGGGGTTTTTGTCGAAGTAGATTGTGATGGGCTCTTTTATTGTTGAAGCCAACTCTTCTTGTAAAGCATTTACAAATTCCGTTACCCACCCGCTCCGGTTATCGTTGTGGCGATAGCTAATAAATATATCGTACTCGTATCCTTGAATTAGCGAAGGCATATTGATCTATTAAAAAATGAAGACCTGCCTGCCGGTGTCATATTTATAACCTTGAATCAATGCGGGCATTTTCAAATATAGTAACTCAGGAAAGCCTTACCAACTCTAATTTTTCTTCAAGCCCTGAATGACAACATTCGCAGAATCATCTTGCCGGCAAGGATAACTAAACTCACTCTTCACATCTTTAGGACTGCTGATCGTTTCATAGAAGTCGTCTAAAAATTTTAACGTTGCCTTCACATAACTTGGTTCCAATAAAGAGTTGCCAGCATACAATCCATAGATTTGATTCTTCAGTTTTTGGAATTCTGCAAAAGAACTGTCAAGCATAGTGAGATCAGAAAGGCAGTAGCCACGGTAGCGTCTTTCACGAGTAGATTGTAACATCAATTCGGGTGCAGGATGAGCGTAGGGGGCACCAACAATACCGGAATGATCAAAATCGTAGGGAATAGGAATTGGAGTATTATTATCTGGAACAGTTATCAGTTTTATATTTTGATAATACTGTATCGACCAATCCGTATTGCCAATCAGGTATTGGAAAACGGCCATCTTCAGAAAATCATCTTGCCGCGTTTGTTGGGGTCTAAATAGTTTGCCCTCTACCAAGGATGCCTGATTTCGTTTTGCCATTTGCTCTTCTTCTTCGAGGAGAATGCCATACAACGGATCACTGATTTTACCGCGTTCGGTATCTTCATAAATTACCTTCACCAATCGGGCCTTAAAACTTTTCAAACTTATCAGGTTATAAAGTTTGTAGACTAAGTATTCTCTGATAACATATTTTTCGCCCTGACAAGGTGTTACCAACTTTACTTTATTTTGTTGATGGAAAAGAGAGGATGAAGGTATATCTTCTTTCGAAAAGTTAAGCAGGAGCGGTGGATATGAACAGTTGCCCATCGTTCTGCGAAAGTGACCTCTTTGTTTTATGCGAAGAGGAATAGATACTCGACTGCTGTCGTTTGTTGTATAGGATAAGGTAAAAGACTGATAGACGGATTCACCTTTTCGGTCTTTCAACAGGGCACGCATATTCCCTGAAATTCGAATGGTGAGAACTTCTTCGCTTTCAAATAATCCACCTAAGGAGGCGAGCGATTGCGCACAGCTGTGTTCCGAGAAGAGACAACATATAACACAGGAATGCAAAAGCAGCCACCAATACCTGTTTATCATCCGAGCAAAGAGCATGATTGATCGAGTGATCATATGTTCTAAAATAGTGAAATAAGTTGGAGTCTTAAATTTTCTGAAATCATTTAGCAAGTAGCTTTAAGGCGAAAAACGAAGTGATGAATGTAAAATCAGAAGAACAGATGCACAAAATAGTAAGGCATTATTTCTAATACTTCAGGGGCTAGTACGATTATTTCATTTTGTACAAGGGACTTCTGATTTTGCAAAATAATTGAAGCCCAACATTTTTTGCGATTATTATAATCTTGTTATCTTTAGAAATGATGAATAAGATTGTTTGCCTTGCTTTCCTAAATATCGGCCTTGGCTTTTCTTTACAAGGTCAGAAAATATTAGTCCCACCTTATCTTCAACCTGGGGATGCTTCAGGATTTTCTAAAGAACAAAAGGTTTTGATTTGGCAAACGGATAGCATTCCGGGAAAATTTAAGGTTGAGTTTTCAGCAGGCCCACTGCAACAAAAACTTTCCACGGCTAAAATCACTTTCGTGAAACTCCATTTGAACAATAAGACTACGTTTTTGTATCGGGCAAAACTAAGCGGACTAAAATTTGATTCACCTTATTCTTACCGGGTTTCTTTAAACGACCAATCTATTACGGAAGGTAAATTTGAGACACGAACAAAAAAGCCACAGACAAAGTTTGTGGTTTTCGGTGACTGTGGTGTAGGTTCTCCGCAGCAAGCTGAAATAGCCTATCAAGTATATCAACAGAAGCCTCAATTCGTATTAGTTACAGGAGACAATGTTTATAACAAGGGCCTTGAAAGTGAATACCGCAAAAGATTTTTTCCTGCCTATACCGCTGCAGAGGCTTCTTCTCAAACAGGCGCACCATTGATGAGCACGATTCCCTTTTACATGCTAGTAGGAAATCATGATGTAAGTGGATTTGAATTGGATAAAACGCCAGACGGATTGGCCTACTTTTATTACAATGACTTGCCAATGAATGGCCCGCTTCCCGAACTCATGATGAAAGTTTCAGGAAGCCAAGAGCGCGTAAAAGCATTTCGATCCAACACCGAATCTCGTTTTCCACGTATGTCAAATTTTTCATTTGATTATGGGAATGTGCACATAGTTTGTTTGGATGCCAACTCATATGTAAATCCGTTAGATCCAGTACTGATACAATGGTTAACTGAAGATTTGAACAATAGCCGGGCAGATTGGAAAATTGTATCCTACCACCAACCCGGATTTAATTCAAGTAAAGCACATTATGATTATCAACAAATGCGTTTGCTCTCTCCTGTGCTGGAGAGGCTTCAGGTGGATTTAGTTTTAACAGGGCACGTTCATAATTATCAG
>JANPBK010000077.1:0-13885 GCA_031430395.1 Cyclobacteriaceae bacterium | reverse complement strand
GCCCGTCATGTACGGTGTCACATGCGATTCTTTGTCGAAGAAATTCCAAATAAGCATCGCTTGATATTGTTTACTGTGATTGTCCCAGGCAAAGTTGGCATTGGTCGCGCTGATACCCGGCTGCGGCAGTCCGTTAGAAGTTATTGGAAATGGATCGCTAAGAATAATCCGATAGTCTAGTTTTCCGATTTGCCCACGAGCATAAACGCTCAACTTGCGAGAAAACTCGTCCGTTTGGTCAACTGTTGCTTGTGCGAAGATGGGCACATCCATACTCATGATCGTGCCTATGCTTGGCTGACTAAACCGAGACAAGCCATTCGTAATGGTGAGCCCGCCACCAAGGTGCAGTTTATCGTTTCCTTTGAAGACGCGGTACTCACCCAATGCATCGTGGAAGAAGACCTGAACTTTTCTATTCCCGCTGTTAGTTGAATTTTGTCCAGACAAATAGTTGAAGTTGTTCTGCCCGAATTGCAAATAGAAAAACACATGATCGGTGATTTGGCCGTATAACTGCAAGCGCGTTCTGCGCAGACCGATGTCAAATGTTTCAACAGTCGGATCGCCCAGCACCGTAGTGCCCGGGTTACTTTGGTTATAGCGAAACCAGATTTGGTTGAGGATCGTTGCCTTGATGTAATGGCTTCCGTCCTCATTCAGCTTCAATTTCAATTCCTCTATTTCTTTTGGTTTGTCTTGCGACCAACAAGAAAAAGAGACTAAAGTTGCCAATAGAATGAAGCTATGTGAAATCTTCATTGCTTTCGAATGAACGAGTTAGTTGAGTTAAACCGGGTTAGGTGCATTCGCTTGTGCGAGTTGCAGAAAATCTTCCGCAAATTTTGCTACGTAATTAATTTCTTCGGGCTCGAGAAGGTCACGTTTTTTATAAAAAATAAATCGATTTTTATGACACTCCACATGCATCTCTTCCCGATTTTCAAGAAAATGAATGACGCGTTCGCTAAAAAATTGGGTAATGGTATTCTCATTTTCACCACGTAAATAGTATTTTTTTGAAAAATCAGGATGTGCATCAAAGTCGATGTCTCTACCGGAAACGCCCTCAAATAGTTTTGACCACAGCCCTTCCGGCTCTAACGCAAAATCAGGAATCGCTAAATTGAAGTCCGATACCTGCACGATGGTGATGTGTGTTTCATTTTTGTCTTGTAATGCACCTTCCTGTAGAGTGATATCCGATGATTCTATTTTTCCAAATTCGCTGTACTTAGACAAAATATTCTCTTCATACGAAATTTTGTTTCCTGCTTGAATGGGGAACTCTTTATACTTAAAGGAAGTCTTTACTTTCAAGGGGAAGTAGGTATAATCATTGGCGTCTGCAAATTTGCGCAACTCTATTTGGCGAGGGCTCAATTTTATTTCATACTTCGTCTGAATTCCGGGTGACAGTTTACGAGTTGCTAGCGGATGGTTTGAAAAATGTTGAAAATATTCAAACCCCTGAACAGATACTTGTCCTCCATGATGATGATATTCTTCTTCAAAGTGGTGCAGGTATTCCATAAAAGAGTGATCTACGATTTTTGCTTCCGAAAAATTGAGGATTACTTTTTTGCCCGGCTTGATGAGTGAAAACATTTTTTTGAAACCAATCAAATTTGAAAATATGGCAGCTTCCTTAACAGCTATGGAATAAACCGAATCGGTTTCGGAAATCTCGTAATGAGGTTTGAAAAGACTCTTTAAGGCAGCGCCATTCAAAATGTGGAAGAGGAATTTTACGAGGATACCTACCCCAACGCCTACCAAAATATCGGTAGCTAGCGTAGCGATGATGGTAATTACAAAAATGGTAAGCTGTTCGGCTCCAATTTTATAGGTTTTAAAGAATTCGTTAGGTGAGGCTAATCGATACCCTACAGCAATCAGCAAGGCTGCGAGCGCAGCATTCGGAATCATCTCTATCACCGGAATGAAAAGAAGCATGGCGACCAACAAAAAAGCACCATGAAAGAAGTTTCCCCATTGTGATCTTCCTCCAAAGTTAATGTTAGCTGAACTTCTGGCTACTTCAGAAATCATGGGAAGTCCACCAAATAAACCAGCTACAACATTTCCGCCACCAACGGCCATCAGATCTTTATTGGGATTTGAAATTCTCTTCCATGGATCGAGGTCATCCATTGCTTTTACTGTTAGCAATGATTCAAGGCTTCCGACCAATAAGAACATGATCACGTATTTCCAAAAAACAAAGGAACCAATGGCTGAGAAGTCGGCATTGAATCCGATGTTACCCCAGAAGTTTCCAATCGTAACAAGATCAAATGCGGGCTCGGTATGTCTGAAGTCCATCAGGGTTGTCATGGGCACGGCCACCAGTAACACCACCAATGGGATGGGTATTTTTTTTACATATTTTCCTTTTAATAAAGGCATCCCGAATATGATAACCAAACTTATAAGCCCCACTAAGGTGACGCGCGGATCTTCGTGATAAAGTGAGTCGGGTATGCGTTCAAATAATTCTATGGTTTCAAGACCCTTGAGCGTTGAAGGATCGATGCCCAGTAAAACATGAATTTGTTTGGAGAAAATAATCAATCCAATAGCGGCCAGCATACCGTGTACAACAGAGTGTGGAAAGAAATCACTCAGCGCTCCAAATTTTAGAAAGCCGAAAGCTATTTGCAAAAACGAGGCAACGACAATAACACCCAAGGCGAGTCGCCACCCCTCAGTACCACCACCGAGTTCGGTCACAGCACCTGCGCAAATGGTGATAAGCCCTGCTGCCGGTCCTTTGATGGTCAGTCGAGATCCGGCAAACATACTTACAACAAGACCACCGATCATCGCGGTGAGTACACCCATAGCCGGTGGAAATTCACTGGCCTTCGCAATGCCCAGACTGAGTGGGAGTGCAAGCAGGAAAACCATAAACCCTGAAAGGGCATCGTTTCGCCAATTTTGTTTAAGGCCTTCGAGGCCATCTTTAGGAAGTTCTTGTGTTTGCATTTTTCTTTTTTTTATGGGCGTCTTAAGTAGCAGACGCATGAGCACTAGTTAAATGAAAATTATTTTTTCTTTTCCCGAATCATTTCTAACACGCCATTCACAAATGTCAATGGATGTGGAGGATTGCCGGGAACATATAAGTCAATGGGATATTTATCCAGGAAACTTCTGTTCAGCGCTCCGCTTCCCGCAAAAATTCCTCCGCTGATCGCATCACTGCCAACAAGGATAATCATCTTTGGATCGGGTACAGCATCGTAACAAACTTGAACTGCCTCCGCCATATTTTCTGAAATGGGTCCAGTGATGACAATGCCATCGCAATGACGTGGCGAAGCCAGAAATTCAATTCCAAACCTACCCATATCAAAGTTGACGTTGCCGCAAGCGTTCAGTTCGGCTTCATCGGCATTCGCTCCGGCTGCAGAAATTTCTCTGAGCTTTAGGGAGCGGCCGAAAAGCGATCGGATTTCAGTACGTATTTTACTTTCATCCAATGTAATAGCATTGAGATCGCCTTCTTTGACGATCAGACGCTCACGGACATTGGTCGCAATCTTATAATCAGTAGTGAATCTAATTTTGTTAGGATAGGCAAACGAACATTCTCCACACATCACGCACATCCCCATATCGATACTTACAGGACCCGTGCCAATGGCCCCTGTTGGGCATAGTGAAGCAAGCGCTTGTTCATCTACTTTAACTGCACTGATCTCGGGTCTGCCTTTATAGGGACCGGGTAATTGTGGCTTGGTAACATCAGGAATAAATTGCTTCCCATGTTGTTGCATTATTCTTAGTTCATCAAATAACATAGCAATGAATTTTTATAAGTCGTGACCACAATAGCTTAAGTTGTAACTCTTATTGTTAATAGGGAAATCGGAAATCTCCAAATCCCGCAACGATAGTGCTAAGGCCATCCAGTTATGCACGGAAGGATCTTTTATTTTATAGTGCTGAATCTTTCCGTCACCGTTCGTGATGGCACAATGACAAATCTCTCCACGCCAGCCTTCTGTCAATGAAACACACAGCGCATTGGGCAAGAGACTCAATGTATTTTCTGCGATTGGTTTACGTGTGGCTTCAGTAGTGGATTTCAATCTGGCGATCAAGTGCCGGATGAAATCAATCGACATGATGATCTCTTTTTTGCGCAAGATAGCCCGGGCCCACACGTCTCCATTCGTCACTTCAAAGACGGGATCATAGGCAACTTTTTGATAGGCTCCTGTTGGATGAGATTTTCTTAGGTCGCGTTCTATTCCGGTCATGCGTGCCGACATTCCCACTGCACCGATCAATTCCATTTGTGTTTTGGTCACGGTTCCAATATTCTCCATACGCATCAACACACTGCTGAGTGAAAATAACTTTTCAGCCATGGTACTAAACCTTCCTTCGAAATTGAGCAGAAATTTTTCTAACGATTCTAGTAGTGAATTATCGAGTGGATAATGAGTACCACCCACTCTCATTAAGCCTTTTCCAAAACGGTTTCCGCACCATAGTTGCGAGTAATTAATAGTTGGCGTACGCAGGGCACCAAAGACAGATGCCCCCAGTTGATAGGCGAGTCCAATACACATGTTACTAAGATCGCCAATGTGCATAGCAATTCTTTCCAACTCAAGGCCTATCGTCCTTTCTAGCATCAATCGATCTGAAACAGAAATGTTTCCTAAGCTTTCCATGCTGCTTACAAAAGTGGCAGCCTGACCAACCGCAGTATCTCCGGCAATGCTTTCAGAAAGTACGGTACGCTGAATGAGAGAAGGCTTCTTTAAAAACAAATCTTCAATACCCCGGTGCTGCCAACCCAATTGAATCTCAAGATGAAGCACCGTCTCTCCATTGCATAAAAATCTAAAGTGGCCGGGTTCTATCACCCCGGCATGGATAGGGCCAACACCCACCTCATGCAGTTCCTCGCTTTGTATTTTATAAAATGGATAGTCGTTTACTAGTTTGCCACGATCTGCACGATTAAAAGCATAGCGCACCGGTTTGTCCCAAGGGCTGTCCAAAAACTCAACACCAAAATTCTCCCTGATTTCACGTTCGTAAATGTGAAAGGCGTATACTTCTTTGGTAATGGAGGTGAGGGGCACTTTTTCCTTTTTCTGCATTTCATGCGAAAAGATTTTTATGTCACCCACCGAATCATCAGCCAGGCAGCAAATAAACCGAAGCAGTTCTCCGGAAGGATATGCATAATAATTTACACAGTGTACCTGTGGTTCTTTAAGGCGGTTAACAATCTCACCATAAAATTTACTGTAGTTGAGAACCGGAATCTTAGCAAGACTGATCGATTCCTGATTTTTTATGGAAGCGTATGTTGGGGTGGTTGTGCTGGTAGTTTCCATCATTGTATGGGTAGGGATTGAATGGCCAACTGAATACTTTCAACAATAATTGGTGGTCGGAATAATCCGATATAAAATACAATGACAATCAACGCTAATTGAAGAGCAGATTCGTAAGGGGTTGCTCCTTGTAGATTGATGTTTGGACTGTTCTTTTTGAGGAAGATGATCCCCAGCATCTTTACGGCAAGACCATAAATAATAATTAAGACGAGCATCAATACGAACAACGCAACCCACCAATAGTCTTTTGCAATGAGCGCCTGAAACATATACAATTCTGATATCAACATACCCGAAGGTGGCATGGCTATGATCGATAGAAAGCCAAGCAACATCACCAATCCCCCGAGTGGATTCACCCGCAAATAGCTTCCAATGTTTTCATCCAGTTTGCTGCTGAAAATCCGATGCATTTGAGAGACCTGAAAAAATAAACTTGACTTCACCAGCGAATGCATGATTAAATGCAAGACAGCAGCGAAGTAGCCAAGACCCCCACACGAAAAAGCAATAATCACTAGTGATGCATGTTCCATGCTGGAGTAGGCAAACATTCGTTTTACATTTTTTACTCGCAGCACATATACCGCAGCAAAAAAGAGGGAGAGCAATCCGGTGAGCATGAGTAGTTTATTCATCCATGGCAAAATACTGGATGTAGAGAAAGCTTCGTAGAATCTGTAAATGGCAACGAAGCCGGCATTCATCAACACAGATGAAAGACTGGCACCCACCTGAGAAGGGGAGGCATCTTTGGCATCGATATCCACATTGAATAATGGTACCAGTCCCATCTTTACACTGAAGCCGGTTACGATTAACAGAAAGCATGCCTTAAGCCAAACTGTATTTAGGTTCGTTGCGGTTGCCTTGATAGCCGAAAAAGTGAAATCAATATGTCCGGTTTGTTGAGCCGCAAATCCAAGGAATAGCACGCCTGCAAATGCGATGGCGATACCAATAGAACATACATACAGATATTTCCAGGTTGCTTCGAGCGCATCTTGATTTCGATTGTGATAGATTAATACCGAGGCGCCTAATGTGGTTGCCTCCATAAATGCCCAGAGTATACCAAAATGAGAAGTAAATAAAACACCAATGATGGCGCCTGTAAAAAAGATGGTACCGGCATTGTGTAGGGCCACGTCACCTTCCTTCACTTTTCGGTCGTTCACAAATTTTACATAATGAATCGCTGAAAGAAAGCTCACCAGAATCAGGACAAAATAGAAAATCAAGCCGAGTCGATCGCTGAAGAAATATTCATTGAGTGTTTGCCCCAACAAGGGAGTCAGGTAGATACCTAACGCAATCATGATAGCGACATAGCTAAAAACCATCGCATGACTCAACACCTTATTTCTAATAAAATAGGTGAGTAGCGAAAGGGAGGCAGTAAGAATAAAAAAGGTATAGATCATGGCTATTAATCTTTAAGTTGGGACAACTTACCGGCATCCGCATTTTGAAAATAATCTTTCATCCTGTTAAAGAAGATGCCCATAATCAACACACTGGTAAAAATGTCGAGTAAGATGGCCGAGTTTACAAACATGGGCATCTCAGAGCCAAGGGCCAGCGACAGCAGGAATATCCCATTTTCAATAACGAGATAACCAATCAGGTGCGTCACTAAATCTCTGTTGTTAATAGCAATAAACAACCCCACCATGATGGATGAGATCGCAGCTGTAAAATATTTTACCTGATGATCGGCATCAACGGTGAGTTCGTCATGAATCACATAGGAGATCATAAAGCAGCCAATAATAATGACGGCTGTTATTAATACAGAATAATAACCTTTGATCGGCCCATTATGATGGCGGTGGATTTGATTCTTGGTGATCCGCTGCAAAAACATCGGAACAAAAATGGCTTTGAAGATGAGTGTTTCCAGTAATATTAAAAGCAGATGCACCAGATCAATCTCTTTTAATTCAAAATAGGCGAGGCCGAAAAGAATAATGCCTTGCATGGCCATGAGGGTGAAATAGCTTTTCACCATTTCTACTTTGGATAGGTAGATGAGTGAGATGATGAAGATGATAATCAGGAAATTAATCATGGCTAGATTTTATTTTTAATGATCATGGCAACAAAAATTAATATTAACGCAACTGCGTTGATGGAAAGAATGTATTGAGCATTCATTGCCATTTTGTTCCGGGCGCGAAACGATTCCATCCATCCAATGCCGGCAGCGAAAGCTACTTGTGTGACCAGAAATATTCCAATCCGCATCCATAGGTCAAGTGACTGAGGAATAATGCAATTGGCACTGAGTGTACTGAAGAGTACAAATTTTATATTGTTAGCTATCTTGATAATACCCAAATCAAAACCGCTATGATCCAATACCATTACTTCGTGGACCATGGTCAACTCCAGGTGAGTTAAAGGATCATCTACCGGTAGGCGGCTGGTTTCCACTAGTGTGATATTCGCCAGCACATATCCAGCGATGATGCCAATGATGGCGGAGAAGTAACTATTATAATGAAGGTTGGCAAAGATATCGTGGAAGGAGGTGTACCCCGTAAACATCGCCAACGAACCCATCAGGATAAAAAATGCCGGTTCCATCAACATCGAGTAGAACGCTTCCCGGTTGGCGCCCATGCCCTCAAAGCCACTGGATACATCCAACGCACTCAGAATGATCATGAATCTCCCTAGACCCAACAGGTAAGCAAAGAGAACAAAATCACCGGTGAACGAAAATAGCGCAATGGATTCCTCGAAAGGAATGAATAGGGCGGCAACTAAAACGGTGGTGAGATAAATGGGTGCCGCAATTTGAAAAACGAAACTGGAAGCCGAACTGTACACACTTCCTTTCTTGAGCAATCGGAAGATATCATACCATGGCTGTAAAATGCCAGGACCTTTGCGTCCACCAAAAATAGCTTTCACTTTCACGATGACACCCGGAAAGTAGATAGCTGCTGTGAGAATTAATATAAGTGAGAGCATATTACAAAATATTTAAGGCGATGAGTAAACCAACTAAAAGCAGAAAGAGCATGGGGTATATCAGGTAATCGTTGATTAACCCCGACTGCGCAATGCCCGCTTTGGGGAGATGATTAACAATTAAGTGCACCCAACTGAGTACTGTTTTTTCTTCTACCAAATCTTTGCTTTCGGTATGAAATTCTTTTTGGAGCGGAAAGATTTCCTTCTCGGGGAAGGAAGTATATTTTATTTTATAATCGATTACCGGATTGGCAAGCTCGCGAAGACTGTCGGCATAAGAAGTCGGTGTATACTGATGACGAAAATCGCCAGCGGTATAACCACAACCCCACGTGGGACCTGCGGCAAGTTTTACGTTGGATTGTTGCCAGGCTCGCAGCAGCATGATCGCAATGATTAACCCAATCAGCAACATATTCACTTGACCTACTACTGTCAGCGATTGAATCGCACTGGCAGAGAAATCTGAAGCAGGTTCATTCAACAGATTTTGCACAATACGGATCACACCGGCTCCAAAAAATGCAGGCATCAATCCGATAGCAAGAATAAAGGAGACTTGAATAACCGCAGGGAGCAACATAATTTTTGGAACTTCTACCGGCTCTTTGTATGAGGACTGTCTGCGTGTGCCCAGAAAACTTAATCCAAATGCTTTTGTAAAACAATAAATACAAAGTCCTCCAATCAACACCAGACTGAGGATACATGCCACACTTAATATAGAGATGATAAATATAGAATTGGACAAATGGTTGACAACCCCATTATAAATAAGGTATTCGGAAATGAATCCGTTGAAAGGAGGAATCCCACTGATGGCCAACGCGCCAATTAAGAACGCATAAGAAGTATAGCGCATTCCTTTAGCGAGTCCACCCAGTTTATCCATGTTGACATGATGTGTCGCATAATAAATATTTCCTGCGGTGAAGAAGAGTAATGATTTGAACAAGGCGTGATTGAGATTATGAAGTAGAGCTCCTGCAAATCCGAAGACCATGAGATAATGATCACCGGAGGCTTTACCGAGGATTCCCATTCCCATGCCAATACCAATGATCCCAATATTTTCAATGCTGTGATAAGCAAGTAATTTTTTTAAGTCATGTTGCATGATCGCCATGACGACACCTAACAATCCTGACACAATTCCAACGGCTAATACAATGATTCCAATGGTCATTAAATCACTTTGAATCATGGAGATGATTCTGAAAATACCATAGATGCCCATCTTGATCATGATGCCGCTCATAACTCCGGAAACATGGGAGGGAGCGGCCGGGTGTGCACGCGGAAGCCAGGTGTGGAATGGAATAAATCCAGCTTTGATTCCAAAGCCTGCCAGGAACACCAAGAATAAAGGAGTGTTTGGGTTTTGAGTGAAGAATTTTCCTACACCGGCAAAACTTAAATCTCCTGTTTGATTGGCTGCCACTAAAAAGCCCAGCATGATTAAAGCAAAACTTAAATGCATTTGCAATAAATAATTAATACCGGTCTTGAGTGTTGATTCCTTTTGTGCTTCAAAAATGACCAATACAAAAGAAAATAGTGACATGAGTTCCCAAGCCAACAAAAAGGCGATACCATCGCGCATGGAAACGACCAGCAACATCGCTCCGTGAAGCCACACAAAGCTAAAGAGGTGTAGAGAAATAAATACCGATCGCTTTTTGGGAAGATAAGGTTTAAGATAGCCACTGGCATAGATGATGCCGCAAAGACAAATCAAATTAATGATCAACATGAAATATGCACTGAGGGGATCAATGGTTAATTGAATAGGCCCACTCCAGGTATCTACGCCCATGTCGAAAGAAATTGTGTCATTATTCAAAACCTCTAATGCCCAGGCTGAGCTCGCGATAATGAGCATCACCTGAAGGGCTAAGGCAAGCAAGTACTTCCACTTTTTCGGAATGGCGAACATTCCGAAGGTGAGAAGCAATGCTATTTTGAATAATAAAATCATTCGTTCTCGATTAAAGTATTCCAATCAGTGTCAGCAAACCTATTATAATTAAAAAAGCCAATGGATAAACGAGGTAATGATTGATCATGCCGGTCTGTGCCCATCCTGCTTTTGGAAGTTCTCGCGTGATATAATGTACCGGTTTCATAATCACTTTTTCTTCGATGAGATCTTTTGTATGAGTACTATAATGTCGCTGATTTGGAAAAATTTCGTTTTCCTTAAAGGAAGTATGATTCCCTTCAATCGCGACCAACGGTCCAACCAATTCACGTACACTGTCTGCGTAGGAGTTAGAAGTATATTGATGTTTATAGTCACCGCCAGTATAGCCGCATCCCCACGTTGGTCCGGCTGCGAGTTGTACCTTGGATTGAACCACTCGCTTGATCCATACGATAATAATAAACACAACGATGACGGCCAGATTGCCCATGCCGATATATTGAAGCGTCTCTGCCGCAGACTGAATGACAGCTATTGATAATTGGAGGTTGGTGAAACTAAATACGATCGTAGAAATTTGTGTTAAGTAGAAATTCGGAAATAAGCTTATGGAGAGCATGATCGGAAGAATAATAAAGCCTGAAATGCGCATGATGACAGGTACTTCTTTGATCGTCTGGTGAGCCGTATCTCTCTTACTTCCCAAAAAGGCAATTCCAAAAGTTTTTGTAAAGGCAAATACCGATAGCCCTCCAATAATCACTAAACTCAAAAGGATGGTTAGGTTGATGAGTGATCCACTGAAATCGCTCATGGCAATATTTTCAAATACACCTATATATAGTAGGAATTCTGAAATGAAACCGTTCAGGGGAGGGATGGCACAAATAGCAAGTGAACAAACCATAAAAAAAGTAGCTGTGAAGGGCATGAGTTTGGCGAGGCCTCCCAGTTTGTTGAGATCGCGGGTATGGGTAGCGTAATAGAGGTTTCCAGCGGAGTAGAAGAGCAGCGATTTATATAGCGAGTGATTAAAAATATGCAACAGCGCTCCAGCCATTCCCAATGTGGAAAGTAAGTTACTTCCCAGTCCTTTGCCAATAAATGATATTCCTATACCCATACCAATGATTCCAATATTTTCAATGCTTGAATAGGCGAGCGTCTTTTTAATGTCCTTTTGAAAGATGGCGTATAGAATTCCAGTGATCGCAGTGGCAATGCTGATCGAAAGTATGAAGAAGCCGATTTCAAGAAATTGACTTTGCACATGGGTAAGCACGCGAAGAATTCCATAAATACCCATCTTAATCATCACTCCGGACATCACTCCGGATACATGTGATGGTGCTGCCGGGTGTGCATGTGGCAACCAAGTATGCATAGGCATAAAGCCTGCCTTGATGCCAAAGGCTAAAAAGAATAGTACGAATAGCCACAGATTATTATGCAGGGAGAAATAAAGATTTAAGGCTTCAAAACTAAATGACCCTGTTACTCTGCTTACATAAAGAAAACCAATCAACAACAGAACAAAGCACATGTGCATCTGTATCAAATAATTAATTCCTGTCTTAAGGGTGGGTTCTTTCTCTCCTTCAAAAATGACCAGTATAAAGGAGAATAACGACATCATCTCCCAGGCTACCAGAAAGGAAAACGCATCGCGTAGCATCACCACATTGAGCATCGCGAATTGTAAGCCAACCAATGAATAAAAGTGGAGGGAAATAGATACGGTACCTTTTCTTTCAAAATAGGGTACCATATACCCCAAGCTATAAATGGCTCCTGTGAGGCACGTCAAATTGATAACGAGAATAAAATAGGCGCTGATATTATCGATCACAAAAACCAGGTTACCGCTCCAATAGCCATCCAGAAAATGAAACTGAAAGGGGCGACCGATCGAAAGTGCTTCGAATGCCCAACTGGAGCTCACCGCAATCAGTAAAAGGATAGGCCCCATTGCTAGGTAGCCTTTCCATTTATTGGGAACAAGGAATATTGCTAACGCAAGAAAAAGAGTTGACTTGAAAATAAGAATGGACATGAATAAAGTTAATAAAGCAAAATGAAAATCTCGAGAATAAGACTGTCAATGAGTCGATCGTTTAATCGTGTAGATTAAACCGGGACGAAATAATATTAAATGATAAGCTTGCGATGACGCAAGTATAAAGGGGGAAGGGAATTGTAATGGTGTGATAAAGAAAAAAACGAAGTACGAGTAGTTATTTCTGTATCAAACAAGCGTGAATACAGTGCTGAAATAGATAGCGCTAGTATAGGAAAGGCTTCATTGTCAAATTCTTTACTTTCTTCATTTTCATACAATTCCTCCATGCAAAGAGAAATAAGGGGATTATGAAGTTGAGAGGAATTGACAATTTGTGTTTGGTCTGAAGCCACCTCAGCCGGCAAAAAACCGCTTACAATGGCTGGCGCTAGAAACTCAAACGTGAATAGTACGAGTGCAAATAATTTCAAACCTATATTGGATCTAAGCTTCATTATATGTGCGATCTGCTGTAAAGATCAATAAAATTTAAATTAAATCAATTTATTTATTTCAACACTAATTTATGTCCACGCTACAGGTTGGTTAAGTAAGAAGTAGGATGCTATCTCAAACGATATAGTTCCTCTCCAACAAAGGAATATTAAGGCAGCCCCTATTTTAATTGGATGATTTGCGGTTCATAATATAGAGCAGAGCCAGCGCATAGCCCTCCAGCCCAAAACCGGTAATCAGGCCCGCACATTTAGACGTGATAACGCTTTTATGTCTGAATTCTTCTCTGGCATAAATATTAGAGATATGAACTTCTACCACAGGTGTTGTAATCGCGCCAATGGCATCGTGGATGGCAATAGAGGTATGCGTATAGGCACCGGCATTTAAAATAATACCATCAAAACCAAATCCTACTTCATGTAGCTTATTGATGATTTCCCCTTCCACATTGGATTGAAAGTAATCAATTTGTATGGTAGCAAAACTGGATTTTAGGTTAGCAAAAAAAGTCTCAAAGTCAGTGCTGCCATATACTTCGGGTTCACGCTTGCCGAGAAGGTTAAGGTTGGGGCCGTTGATGATTTGTATTTTCATTGAGCCAAGATAGGAAAAAGGATAATGGCTCGACCAGGTAGAGCATATATTTTCTGATTCTTGATGACCCTTGCCTTGATAAATTGCACCTTTGTATGAACGAACGCGATCCCATTGAACTGGCAATCTTATATCAAGCAATTTAAGGATTACCTAAAACTAGAGAGGTCACTTTCTGACAACTCTATCCAAGCCTACGTACGGGATGTGGAAAAATTGGATCAATTCGTGCAGATCAAATTTCCGCAGCTTTCACCGCTCGTAGTTTCATCCAAACATCTTCAGGCGTTTATTCAGTTTATCAGTGAGTTAGGAATGAGTGCGTATAGCCAGGCACGAATACTGTCCGGCATCAAGGCGTTTTATAAATACCTGATGTTTGAGGAATTAATTGAAAGAGATCCTACTGCTTTGTTGGAAGGCCCCAAGATCGGGAGAAAGCTACCGGATACGTTAGACTATTTGGAAATTGAAAAATTATTGGCAGCTATTGACTTATCC
>JANPBK010000076.1:0-28922 GCA_031430395.1 Cyclobacteriaceae bacterium | reverse complement strand
CTCTCCAATGCAGCTTTTAATTATTGGAAGGCTGTACGCGATCAACAGGAAGGGGCAGTGAGTCTCTTTCAACCGGCCATTAGCAAAGCAGTGTCCAACATCTTTTTAAAAAATGGAAAGGAAGAGGTTCAAGGTTTATTTCAAGCCTCGGCCATATCAAAAAATTTTATATTTCTGTCGGCCAAAGATATTCCTCTTGGTTCTGGCATTATTCCGCCACCCCCCTCCCTGCCACCTCGCTATATACCTACACCAGGGTTGGTCTATGAGGAGTTTCTTTCCGAGCCATTCGTGGTAAGGGAAGCTTGCACGGGGGCCTTCGCTCATTCAACTACACAACAACCTATTGATTGGAAATGAAAAAATTAATGATCTCGCTACTTCTTTTTGGCTCACTCTGTGCAATGATGCCAATCGACAATTTTATTGCTACGCTTTCGCAAAAATTGGAAAGCTATTATAAACGTTATCCACAAGAACAAGCCATTCTTATTTTTAATCAGGAAAAATATGCTGCTTCTGATACCGCTTTTTTTCAAGCGTATTTGGTAGACAATGATTTTGCACTGATCAAGGGCAAGCGAATTATAACACTTGCGATGATAGATGCAAATGGAAAAGCTGTTCAGAAAATAAACTTCAACGTTTTAAACAGTTTCGCAAGTAACCAACTGGTTATCTCATCTGATACACCACCTGGTATTTACTTGTTTGCAGTATATCCAACAGAAACAAAAGAAGCAGAGGTCGCTATTCTGTTTTCTCAAGAGATTTCTATTGTAGGTAAAAACAAACTCGGCATAATCGCGCCCAAGACTCAATCAACCATTGCCTTGTCTTATGAAGCCGGAACTTTCATTCAGGGTATTGAAAACAAAGTAATCATTCAATCAAGTGTGCCTGGACAAGGAAAAATTAAAAATAGCAAAAATGAAGAAGTCGCTCAATTTCTAATTGGTCAGGAAGGCATCACCAGTACAATGCTCACTCCTCAAGCAGGTGAAACATATGTGGCAGAAATAAATGGAACAACCAGTAATCATACGCTAATGGCTGCCAATGATACAGGTTGCGTTTTACGAGTCATGGCTCCTGGTGAAGAGTCATCTCGAAACATACGCGTGACGGTTCCGCAGAGTTCTGAATTACGCAAAAAAGAATTATACCTGGTTGTTACCCACGGAAAAAAGATAACCTTTTCGGCTCCTGTTGCTTTAGATGCGAATGCATCCTTTCAGGCTACCGTCTCACGCGAATACCTTAAAAATGGATTGAATCAGGCAACCCTCTTTGATACAGAAGGAAAAGTGTTGGCTGAAAGAATCTTCTTCTCCAACCAATCTCAGGTAATTGCCTCGCTAACACCCTCCTCTAAATCATATATTCCCCGTGAAAAAATTAACATTGATGTATTATTAAAAGACAAAGTAGGCAATCCAATTCAAGGCGACTTTAGTATTTCGGTGTACCAAAAAGATCTTTTTCAAAAATCAAGTTCATGGACATTTGAGGAAGAGGTGCTCTTGAAAAGTCTATTCAAACAACTTAAGAAAGAATTACCTCTATCAGCGATGTCTGTAGAAAATAGAATAAAAGCCATGGATGATTTATTAGCCGGTAAAAGTTCCGGTCTTATTTCCTGGGCTGACGTATTGACAAATACGCTCTCGGTTAGTACCTCTGTCTCCAACAATTTAAAATTAAAAGGACGTGCCGTTTTTAAAGATTCAGACAAGCCGATGCCAGACTCTACATTAATCATGGGCTATTTACAAAACGCCATGATTGGCTATGAGGCTCACACAAAAAAAGATGGATATTTTGAAATGCCCTTTCTCTATGACTTTAAAGGTGACGATGAGCTATTTTACATGATGGAGTATAGGGGGAAGGAAATGACTGAAAAATATGAAATCATTCCTTCCGGTTCTATACTGAAAACAGCCAAGGGGGTGGCCACCACATTTTTGGATTCGGTGGATGTCTACGGAGAATATATTGCCAAAAAGAAAATCGTAGAACAATCGTATCGGTTTTTTGCCAGTCAAAATAATAAGATAGAAGACATCCAGGATTTGAATAGTCGATTTGAAGAAGAGGCGATGGGGACTGACTTAACGGTCAATGTTCAAAACTATATTGTGTTTCCTACAATGGAAGATTTGACCAGAGAGGTAATCCCCTTTCTCCAAAACAAAAAGAAAAATAATGTCGCTTCGGTGCGGCTGCTGATTAATCAAAACACCAAAAACACAAATTACATCACCGCTAAAGGCGCACCTTTATTTTTAATTGATGGCGTGTTGACCAAAGACATCGACTACTTTCTAAAATTAAAACCGGTGGATATCCTAACCATTAAAATAATCAATGACATTAATAAGTTAAATAGGCTAGGTTTATTAGGTAAGAATGGAGTGGTGTTGGTGAAAACAAAAAAATCATCTTCCAACAATGTTATTGCACATAGCACCATCTTGCCGATGCAAGGTCTTAATGATTACCATCCTCCGCAATTTCCTGATTACTCTAAAGGAAATTTACAACGTGTACCAGATCTGCGGGCTACGTTATATTGGGGGACTTTCTTATCTGTAAATAACTATGGCAAAAGTCAGGTAAGTTTTTACGCTGCAGACAACATAGGCACTTACAGGATAATCGTTAAAGGAATGACCCGACAAGGTGAGCCTTTTGAAGCAGAAGGATCTTTTGATATAAATTTTTCAAAACAAGAATAGCCTTCTACCATCATTTGCTCTCAACCATAAAATAATGCTCACCATGAATGGGTAGTCCATTCGCTGCGACTCCTTCCACTACAACATGATATGGCCCCGGTAAATCTGCTGCGTAAAACCGCACTTTCGTTATGCCTGTTTTAGAATCAATCTTTAGCGTAGGATTCCAGTAAATGGTTGAGCGGTAATCGGCTATTGATGGATCCGCTTTAGGGTCTTCATAGTTTGGGGAACGAAATGATCTGGATCGCGAATATCCGGATATTTTAATTCGTTGGAAGTTGGGAGATACACTAAAATCTCCGGAAGCACCACTTTTGGTATAAATGGAAATAACCCCATTCGCACCTTGGGCACCATATAAAACATTGATTCGCTTGGTGAACTCGATCGTCTCAATCGTGTTTGGATCAATCCTTTCAAGTATTTCTCCCGCTGAAGATCCACCCATCGGCACATCATTGATCATCACCATAGGACCTGATTGGTTCGTCACCGACATCCCCATCGATCTGGAAAAGAAGACTTTTGCTTCTGAAACATTAACGATGAGGCCAGGCACCTTACCCTGAATGGCGTTAAGCAAATTAGAATAAATAGGATTCAAATCTTTAGACGCCAAACGGAAATCTGCATATCCATAAGATCTTCGGGATCGATCAACAGCACTGTCTTTCAAAATTCTTTTACCTTTTACCTGTACTTCCGCCAGCAATCGATCTCCTTTGGGCACCTCGTATTCTGAAATAAGCCGTTGCGTTGAGTTCGCTTTTACAATGGGTAAAGTGTACGAATTAATTAAAAAGTTTGTACTTGCTATGCTGCGTGGATGAATGGTAAATCGCCCGTACGGCAAATCCGTTGCTTTCTCTGACTTGAAGGAAACGATAGCTGAATCGTAAAAATGAAAACCGGTTTGCCTGAAAAACCCCTTGTCATCCGACTCAATATTTTCAAAAAGCCGTGGGCTCCATTGTACCATATTGATGGTGGTTCGTTCCGGCTTTCCTTTGTCGTTACGAAATTGACCAAAGAAAGTAACCCCCGTTTCAACCGGGTAAGAAAGTTGTTTGATCTGTTGAATCGCTTCTTGCTTAATGGGGTAAAGATGTTGAATGGAGTCCCAAGGTGGTACAGGTACCACTTGGGTAGCATCCGTCACCGAAACAGATAAATGAGTAGCAGACGCAGTATCGATCGGACCAGAAAGTTGAAACGTTAACTCAATGAGTTCTCTGGTTTTGTACTCCTTTTTATCAGTGTGAATAGTCAGCTGACCCTTCGCTAAATAGTTGCTTTTCTTTATGGCCGATTCATCGACTTTGTCAGTTGCATTTAAAATCGGAAGCAGCTTGGCAAAGAGATTTTCATCTCCAAAATTTCTTGCCAAATTCGTATAAGCTCTCAGAAAATAACCGCCAGTTTCCAGCGTGTCCGGTAAAATAAAATCATTAAATACAAAGCCACTATCTATTTTCAATTCTTTTTGAAGCACTATCTTCTTTTGAGGTGTGAGTAGTTCTACATGCAACAAGTGACTGAGCGAATCGCGCCACAAAGGATAGTTGTAATTGAGATAAGCCTTAAACCATATTACTTCGCCCGGATAATAATATGGTTTGTCCGTATGAACGTATACCTTTTCATATAGCTTGCCAAGTGCCTTGTTATATTGCTCTGCTACATTCTCATCTACGTATTGATAGTCCATCGGCAATTGATTCACTAACTCCGGCTGATACATAGCTCCTTCTACGCGCAACAATTTTGTGTTCATTACATTGCCTTGCTCACTAAAATCAATCGGAGACAAAGAGTGAATTTTTGATATGACCTCATTTCGTTCATCCTGATAGCTGATTTCAAAAGCGTCTTTCCTTTTAATTCGGTAGATCAGTGGCGTGGCGGTGGTCGCTAACATTGAATCGCGCAATAAGGGGTTGCCTAATACATCTCGCATTTGAAAGCCTTGCTCCTTTACCTGATTCTCCAAAAGTGAAATAAGAAAATGCTTGAAGGAACCCTTGAAAAGTTGTTGGCGGCTCTCACCCCACGTGATACTTTCTTGCACCCCCTGTGAAGGGAGGTATTCATAGCGCATCGGTGCATCCATCGCTTGGAGAACTGAAGTGTGATAGAAATACGTAATGAGACGATACCCCAAAGAATAATTCTCTATCACAATGGGTGCATGCATATTGATTTCAGGTGGATAGATCTTGTTTCGAATAAGTACATCGCTTTCATTTATCATGCGGCAAGCAGCAGAAGTAGTAGCCCCCAATAATTTGTCCCTCAATAGATGCAAGTCATTTTCTGTACTAAGGCTGAGCGATGATGGCTTCTCCTCTTTTTGCAACTTTAACGTGATTGCATAAGCGCGTGCCTTTTGGATACGCATCGATGCACGATAGAGTACATATCCTTTTTTATAGAGCACCAGATCGTGATACCCTGTTGGAATATCTTCCAATTGAAAAAATCCTTTTTGATCACTCCTGCCAGCGATGGTAGATCGGTTCACAAAAACTTCTACATCCGCTAGGGGCTTGCCGGTTTTTGAATCCTGAACCGTACCGCTTATTTGTGCTGCCCCGTCACTGATGACGATCATTAATAAAATGAATAAGCAGATCTGCTTCATATTGGAAAGATAACAATTCAACATAAAAAAAGGCCACTCAAATGAGTGGCCTCTTGATGATCAAAGAACCAATACTATTGGTGCTTCATATTATACCTCCAGTCATACGTGGCGGCTCCTTCTTTATAAGAAAGGAAGATATTAAGAACTTGCGTACACTGATCGTACGTACCTGTTGATCCTGCCAAGATATTACCACCACCACCAACAGCTTGTGCCGGCATAGTTACTAATTGCGTAGATGGATTAACAGATGGCGAGAAGATCATATAGGCGCTATACCCGCTATCCCAGAAGTTTGCCGTGTTGAACTTATTAGGATTAACACCATCCTGAGTAAAGGCTAAGGCATAAGGTCCGTAAGCACCATTTGAATAAATTTCAGTGGCGTCATAGGTACCTGCCCAGGAGTTTTGCACATAAGAACAATAATCAGTTACTCCGTAAGTTAATTTTTGAGCAGGATAAAACTGATCGCTTTGGAACAATCCAGAAGCTACCAATCTATCAGCAAGTCCTTTGGTGCCATCCGTAAAATTCAAATCACCTTCAATAGGGATACCGAATTTGTAATCAGCCAATAAGGAATTAATCGTTGGCGCATCTAACGGAAAGGTTGGATTCAGACCAAGTTTTGTCAGGATATCTGACAAATTGATGGTCACTGTCACCCAAGGGCCAGGGTATTTCTTGTCTTTAACAAAAGCAGAAAATGGTACGTTTTGAACCAGCACTCTGGTAATGACTGCTCCCGTCTTTTTAAGTACGAAAAAATCAATTGACTGCAACGAGTTTGGATTTTCCGCTAAATACTCAGCTTCAAATACAAACTTATCGGCTGCGGTAGCAATGCGTGGGAAAAGCTCTGCACCAGGTATACCTTTAAAATATACATTCTGCAACTGGGCACCGCGTAGCGCTAATATTCTCCCTTTCTTGATATCATTTACTTGCAAAGGGTCCAATTTATCGTCTTTACAAGACGAGTAAACCAGTGTTAGTGCAACTAACAAGAGTAAACTATATGTTGTCTTTTTCATATTTTGATATTAATTAAGTACATCCGTATTACCATCCCAAAATACCTTGTTCACCACTTCATTGTTCTTAACAGGGCCACCCGCTAACGTTGAAAAAGTAGCCGGGTAAGGGAATGACCGCGTCCAAGGACCTCCACCGGTTTGCAAGGTAGGTTGCAAATTACGAGGAGCACTGGTTCTTCTATAGAGATTATAAGCTTCCACTCCATTACCGTATGCAGCGATATAAAACTCACGCCCGATTACATCCAATTTAACCGCTGCCGCAGTGTATGCGGTGGCAACCGCTGCTTGATATACAGGTGTTGATGGCTCCAAGGTAGAAGGAGTAACCGCTTGCCCTCTTAATACTGCAAAGTTTTTCACTTGCGTGATAGACTGCTGGATAGCATTCGTCATATCCGTTTGTGCAGCAGGGTCAGCATTATTTAGTCTAGCCTTGATTTCAGCCTTTAAGAATGTGGTATAAAAAGACATCCAAATAGGCTCAATGCCGGCACCATTGGCTCCATCACCGCGTATTGTTGGCTTATTATAAGCAGTATTCAATACGTTATTATTGTCAGGACGGCCACCGGCAGGATAAGGCCCTGCAGCTGTAATTACAGGAGCATCCGGAGGAGTACCAGAACCATCGCCATGGTCGCGACCATAGAAACCGGGTTCAAAAACACAATAGGGAGCACCCACAGCTATATAATGTGGTGGTGGTGCGCCAGGTGCGCAACCCAATGCCTTCAAATCAAATGGAGGATTAGTATTGGCCGGCACGATGCTACCTACCTGACGATAGAGATAATATCTCCAACGAGGATCTTGCACACCGCGTCCTTGGTACATCTCATTCAAAAAGTACGTGCCAAAATAACCACCTGCTGTACCAACGGCCAATCCATAATACTGATTATACAAAGGATGACGTGAGTCAGGCACTGTAGCAATTCCGTATTTAAAGGTAAAGTTCTCTGCTTCGGTATCAATCAGGTTAGAGGTCAACAGCGTAGCGATTTTACCATCCGCTTCTACTTTACGTGCAGGCAGCGTGCTGATGTTCACCCATGCTTTCAACTCCAATGTATTTGCCAAGGCTGTCCAGTTTGCACGGCTACCCGCATAATACAAGTCCAATGAACCGGCAATATTAGCGCCTGCAGCAGCGCCCGCTTTTGCCAACTCGGTTCTTGCATCCGTTAATAGAGTAATAGCCGCAGCATACACATCGCTTCCGTTATCCACCTTCGGTGCAAAATTGGTACCCAACAAAGCTTGCGTTTGAGGTACATCATTAAAGATGTCAACCATTGTTAAATACACATACGCTTCAAAAATCTTGGCAATAGCCACATGGGTTGTCAGATTCTTAGCTTGTGCAATGGGGATCAACGTTTTAGTATTGATCAACACAGCCTGATACGCAGAACCCCATAATCCATTGGCAGAAGAAGCCGTAATGGCAGTTGGGTAGCGGTATCCACCAGCCATCGCCTGCACACGCACCAATTGATCGGTGTTACCAGAGGCAGAGCTAAAAAAGCCAGCAAAATTAAGTTGAATGGCGCTCATCAACAGATCTGGATCTGCAGCGCTTGGAGTGAGGGTATTAGGGTTAACTGTATCGTTGTCCAACTGACAAGCAGATGCGACAAAAAGCAGCATAATTCCTAGTTTTCTAGATATATTTTTCATATTCATATTCATGTTTAGAATGTAATTCTAAGATTTACACCATATTCTTGGGCAGTAGGTCCACTGATATAATCAAGACCGGCACCATTACCAGAACCAAATGCAGTGCGATCAAAGTCAACCTTTGTATAGGAAGGAGCATTGATTGCTTTCCACCAAAGATTATTGGCAACTGCTGAAATATTTACACTTCTCAATTTCAACTTTGAGATCATTGAAGTTGGCAAAGAGTAACCAATTGAAACTTCACGGATTCTTACGCGTGTAGCATCAAAAATAGCTCTGTCTGAAGGACCACCTCCGATAATCGTATTTCCGAAGAATACACCGGCTGTTGTCAATGGATAGTTGTTAGGTGTGTAACCAGTTACGTTACCAGAACCATCTTTTACTTCGTTTACACCGGGAAGCACTAAAGTGAGGGTCGGATCAAAATTCTCCAAATCTCTACCTACACCACGTCCCACAAGAGCGGAAGCAGTATAAGATAATACTTGGCCTCCGGCCACATAGTCTACTTGCGCACCGAATGTCACTGACTTCCAGCTTAAAGCGAGAATACCGCTACCAAACCACTGTGGGTTAGGATCACCGATGATCGCAATATTTGAACTGGTTGCATAGCTACCGGCTGTATTTACAATTAATTGACCATCCGGAGCTCTTGGTACATAAGTACCCTTGATCACGTTGAATGGCTGGCCAATCTCTGCAAAATTACCTTCCGTAGTAAACCCGCTAAGACCCACCGATGTAGTAGATCCAACCAATGCATCCACGCGACTGATATTCTTGGTATAGTTGATTGTTACATCTAACTTCCAATCATTCGTGCGAATAGGTGAGCCTGTTAAGCTAAGTTCAAATCCCTTATTCGTAATACCTCCAGCGTTGATAGTCGTACCGGTATATCCTGTTGAAGGGTCCAGTGCGATTCCCAATTGTAATTGCTTAGAAGTTCTTAAGTAAGCGGAAGCATTCAACTTAATTCTTTTCTCGAATAGCTCAGCCTCGATACCTCCTTCGAATTCTTCCAGTGTTTCTGGGCCAAGTCCACTATTAGCCAAAGTTGAAGACACTGATGAAGCGACTACGTTACCCCCGGCAAAATTTGTAAAGGACTGACCATTCAAATTCAACTGTTGAGACACATTGTATAATCCTCCAAAGTTAGCTGAAGTACCGTATGCCGCTCTTATTTTCAAAAAGTCTAACACACCAGTACCGAAGTTAGGAAATGCCGCTGTCGGAATAAAGGAGACACTTGCTCCAGGATAAAACAGGCTATTGTTTTTACCAATGAGTGATGAAACCTGATCGTAGCGACCGCTTAAGTTCAAATATAAGAAGCCCTTATATTCTACGTTGGCATCAATATAAGTACCGGACCAGCTTTGAGATTGCTTATAGTTCAAATTAGTTCCTCTAAAGTTTCTAGGCAATGAAGAAGTAAAGTTTCTATGCTCCAGAAAACCATATACAACTTGGCCAAGGCTTTCTAATCCAGATTGATCGTAGCTGTCTTTACGATAATTGTAGCCTAAAATACCAGACACCTTTAAATCTTGTGTGATTGCCTTATTCATAGAAACGATCAAACTATGGTCAATTACGGTGTTTACACCTGCTGTTGTGCGAAGCGCACCGGGGCGTAGTGCGGCAGAAATACCACCTGCTAAGCCCTTGTTTACATAATAAGTACTTTGTTCTGTGTACGTATCGTAACCCAACCGATAGGTTACGCTCAACCAATCTGTAGCTTTATAGGTTAAGCTAGAATTAGAGAAGATACGGTTGGTCACGTTTGTTTGACGTGAGTTCTTGGTAATCCAATATGGATTTGGGATATCCCCTCCATTTCTGTAATGCACATTCCCACCTGTTACCGGGTTTTCAAATGGCCAGCCTGACAAGTTTATATTACGAGGAGTATAAAAAAGATTGGCCCAAATAGAAGGACCCCCGGCTGAATTTGAACCTGTACCAGAACCTGCAGGAGGTGTTTGCGTAGTGGTTTTAACAAAGTTAAAAGAGGAGGTTAACGATAACTTATCAGTAAGTTTGGCTGTACCACCGAATGAAAAGTTGTCGCGTTTCAAGTCATTATTTCTAACAAATCCTTCCTTTTCCAAGTGGCTATAACTGAAGGAAACACTTCCGAATTCAGTTTTGCCTGAAAGATTTAATGAAGTGGTTGAAGAAGTACCCTTTTTAAAGAAGTCTTGTACGTTATTAGGGTAAGCTTGTGGAATATAACCAGGGAGTGTTTGACCCGGTAAGATAGTTCCTGCACCGGTTGCAAACTCAGGGAATTGAGGGAATGTATTAGCCCACTCAAACATGGGATGTCTCACACCTGTAGGCTTCCCGTTAAATAAAGAGCCCCAGTTACTAAAGAACTCACCATATGCTCCATCAAAACCATTGGCCCATTTATTTTGGTATTCAGGGACAACCGCTTGAGATTCGAAATAGGATTGATTCAAGGAACCTTCAAATTTGTTTTGTTGGCTTTTTGTAGAACCTGTTTTAGTAGTTACAAGAATAACCCCATTGCGGCCTTGTGAACCGTATGTAGTAGTTGCTTGAAGACCTCTAAGAATTGACACTGATTCAATGTTATTTTGATCAATATCAATAAAGCGGGTTGGCGAAATTTGACCGTCAACGAAACTGCTGTTTACATCATTGGTACTTGTGTTAATTGGCACACCGTTTACAACCCATAGAGGCTGCGTGTCACCACTCAATGAACTTAATCCACGGATATTGATTTTAGAACCGGATCCAGCCAAGCCGGAAGAGTTCAACACTTGCAAACCAGGTGTTTTACCTTGTAATGCACGACCCACATCGGATTCTGGTTTATTAGCTAAAGAGGCTGAAGAAATAGTTGTTTGAGCAAAGCCAAGTGACTTCTGCTCTTTCTCAACACCTTGAGCTGTTACAACAATCTCGCTTAGTTGTGTTACATCCAATGATAATTGGACATCCACAACGGTTCTTTCACCTACGGCAACTTCCGAAGTTTTCAAGCCAATAAATGAAAAAACAAGACTAGCGCCAGCTGTTGGAATAGAAAGAGAATACTTTCCATCTGCATCGGTAACGCTACCATTGGTGGTTCCTTTGACAACCACATTCACACCAGGCAAAGCAGATCCATCTTCTAAGGATGAGACCTTACCTGTAATCACCCTTTCCTGCGCCCAGGCACTGAGCACAAAAACGAGTGAGAAGCATAACAGTAAAAACTTCTTCATAGGTTTTGGTTTAGGTTAATAAATTAAGACCCCCAAATTAAGGTATAATTACTTAATATGAAACAGGGCTATTATAAATTTTACAATAATATATAGCTGGTGATACCCCATTATCCATATTAAATGCTGAAAAGCAGCTAATTATGAAAATTTTGCAATGTTTTGAACTTGTAATCCGGAAGGATATAAACAAAAAAGGCTGCCTCTTTTTAAGAAACAGCCTCCTTTATATATCGAGAAATCTGATTACGCCTCGGCTACTACCGAAACAAACGATTTATCTGCTTTGCCTTTTTTGAAAACTACTGTCCCTGGAATCAGCGCAAAAAGAGTGTGATCTTTTCCGATGCCCACATTTCTGCCGGGGTGATGCTTCGTACCGCGTTGACGTACGATGATATTACCACTGATTACGGATTGACCTCCAAATTTTTTAATACCCAATCGCTTGCTTTCCGATTCGCGACCGTTCTTTACTTTACCTTCACCTTTTTTATGTGCCATAACTCAATTTGAAAATGTGATAATTCGTTAATTTGAAAATACTGCTCGATTTATTGTGATCCCAATTTTCTGAACCGAAGATCGAAACAATTTTCAACTCTTCGAATTATCAAATTGGTTAATTAGTTATCCGATGCTTTCAATTTGAACTTTCGTAAACTGCTGACGGTGGCCATTGCGTTTCGCATATCCTTTTCTGCGCTTCTTTTTAAAGATGATCACTTTATCACCTTTCACGTGTTCCAATATCTTACCAGATACCTTCACTCCTTTAACAGTAGGGGCGCCAACTTCTACACTGCCGTTGTTATCGGTTAAAAGGACTTGGTCAAAAGAAACAGATGTTCCGGTTTCTCCCTCCATCCTCGGTGCGTAGATATATTGATCTTTAGCCACTTTGAACTGCTTTCCTGCGATGTCTACAATAGCGTACATGCTTGTTATTTTTAAAAATGGATTGCAAAGATAAGGCTATGAGATAGAAAAACAAGGGGCATGCGTAAAATACCTCTATTTGACCTTCAAAGGCTCATTCTTCCGTTAAAACACTCTCGATTAATAGCTAATTTCAAACGATTGTCCAACAATTAGGTCATTATTAAATTTTAAATTATTTTTTATTTAAGTCTTCACTTTGCCACACCTCTTTAAGTGAGTGATAATGAATTCCTTTCTTGCAAACATTCCTTTTTTTTTCTGATTGAGTGATCACCGATGCTTGATTCCGCCTTTTGATTTCTCTTGTTCATTTAGGTTATTTGTCGATACGGTTTTCAAAAAAAATTTGAACGCACAAAACGTTGATGACCACAAAAAAAATAAACGTAAAAACTAAAAGACTTTGAAAACTATTACTAGTTACAGGAGTCATTTTTATACAACCCCTAACCCCCCTTTACCTCAATGACCCAACCTGTACGTGAAGAACCCATCTTAAAGGAGAACAAAGATCGTTTCGTTCTCTTCCCCATCCGCCAACACGACATCTGGAAATACTATAAACAGGCCGAAGCTAGTTTTTGGACTGCTGAAGAGATTGATCTTGGTCAGGATATGAAAGATTGGCTCAACCTGAATGATGGAGAGCGTCACTTTATCACACACGTGCTGGCTTTTTTTGCGGCCAGCGATGGCATAGTGAATGAAAATCTGGCAGAGCACTTTGTTGGGGAGGTTCAATACACAGAGGCCAAGTTCTTTTATGGTTTTCAAATAGCCATCGAGAATATCCATTCTGAGACGTACTCCTTATTAATAGATACGTACGTTAAAGATCCGAAAGAAAAAGACAAACTGTTCCATGCCATTGAAACCATGGATTGTGTAAAGAAGAAAGCCGATTGGGCACTTCGTTGGATTGATAAAGGAAATTTTCAAGAGCGCTTAGTAGCTTTTGCTGCCGTGGAAGGAATTTTCTTCTCCGGCTCCTTCTGTTCCATTTTCTGGTTGAAGAAGCGCGGCCTGATGCCGGGGCTCACTTTTTCGAATGAATTAATCTCCCGCGATGAAGGATTGCATTGCGATTTTGCTTGTCATCTCTACACGAAGCACGTGGTGAACAAGTTATCGGAAGAAAATGTGATTGAAATCATACGGGATGCGGTAGAAATTGAAAAAGAATTCGTGACAGATGCGATCCCGGTAAATTTGATTGGCATGAACGCTGCCCAGATGCGTCAATATATTGAGTTTGTAGCAGATCGATTACTCCACGAACTCGTGGGTAAGAAAATCTATGGCGCTACGAACCCTTTTGATTTCATGGAGATGATCAGCTTGCGCGGAAAGACCAACTTCTTTGAGAAGCGGGTGGCCGAGTATCAGAAAGCTGGTGTCATGAACAGCACTGAAAAAGAAACTAGTCCAAAGTTTTCACTGAATGAAGATTTTTGATACATTCGTTTACTATTTTTTAAACTTCGTTTAACAACCTTTACACCCTACTAAAAAATGCTAGTATTAAAACGTGACGGACACCGGGAGTCCGTAAAGTTTGACAAAATCACTGCCCGCGTTGAAAAACTCTGCTACGGTTTAGATCCCAAATTTGTCAACCCGGTAGAAGTGGCAATGAAAGTGATTAATGGTCTGTATGATGGTGTATCTACCATCGAACTGGACAACCTAGCTGCGGAAATTGCCGCTTCGATGACGACCAGGCACCCTGACTTCGCCAAGCTGGCAGCTCGTATTGCAGTATCGAATCTTCACAAAGTGACCAGTAAGTCCTTCAGCAACACCATGAAGCGACTCTACACTTATGTAGATCCGAAGACAGGCCAAAACGCACCTTTGATTTCTAAAGAAACATGGAAAGTAATCCATGAGAACGCGGCTGAGTTGGATGAGGCCGTACTATATGATCGTGATTTCAGCTATGACTACTTTGGTTTCAAAACCTTAGAGCGGTCTTACCTGATGAGAATCGATGGCAAAGTGGTAGAACGCCCTCAACATCTATTGATGCGTGTAGCCGTGGGTATTCACGGAGAAAATATTCCTGCTGCCATTGAGACATATCATTTATTATCGGAGAAGTGGTTTACGCACGCAACCCCCACTTTATTTAACGCAGGCACACCCAAGCCACAACTTTCATCTTGTTTTTTATTAACAATGAAAGATGATAGCATTGACGGAATCTATGATACCCTAAAACAAACCGCTAAGATTTCACAATCCGCAGGAGGTATTGGTTTGAGTATTCATAATGTACGTGCCAAAGGTTCCTATATCAAAGGAACCGGTGGTACTTCCAATGGAATTGTACCAATGCTGAGAAACTTTGACATGACCGCGCGTTATGTGGATCAAGGCGGTGGCAAACGGAAAGGAAGTTTTGCGATTTACCTGGAGCCTTGGCATGCGGACGTTTTTGATTTTCTTGAATTGAAGAAAAATCATGGCAAAGAAGAGATGCGCGCACGTGATCTATTCTATGCGATGTGGATTCCGGATTTGTTCATGAAGCGAATCGAAGACAACGAAATGTGGTCACTCTTCTGTCCGAACGAAGCACCTGGTTTGGCAGATTGTTGGGGAGAAGATTTCGAACGTCTCTATGAAAAATATGAGAAGGAAGGAAAATATCGCAAGCAGATAAAAGCACAAGACTTGTGGTTTGAAATACTAGAAGCTCAGATTGAAACGGGGACTCCTTATATGCTGTATAAGGATGCGGCCAATCGCAAATCAAATCAAAAGCACTTAGGCACGATCAAGTCGAGCAACTTGTGTACTGAGATTATTGAATACACCTCACCGGATGAAGTTGCTGTTTGCAACTTGGCTTCTATTGCATTGCCTAAGTTCGTAACCGAAGATGGCAAATTTGATCACCAAAAATTGTATGAGATTACGAAAGTAGTGACGCGCAATCTTAATAAGGTAATTGATGTGAACTACTATCCGGTTATTGAAGCGAAGAACTCTAACATGCGCCACCGACCCATTGGTATTGGTGTACAAGGTTTAGCCGATGTTTTTATTTTATTACGCATGCCGTTCGATTCACCGGAGGCTCGCGGTTTGAATACGGATATTCATGAAACCATTTACTTTGCTGCCATGGAGTCATCGATGGAGTTGGCAACGGAGCATGGCACGTATGAATCGTACAAAGGCTCACCGGTATCAAAAGGAATTTTCCAATTTGATATGTGGGGCGTCACTCCCTCATCCGGAAGATGGGATTGGACAACGTTGAAACAAGAAGTAAAGAAAAATGGGGTGCGCAATTCCTTATTGCTGGCACCTATGCCTACGGCTTCTACTTCACAGATTCTTGGCAACAATGAGTGCTTTGAACCATACACTTCCAACATTTACACACGCAGAACTTTATCAGGAGAATTTATCATTGCTAATAAGCATTTGATGAAAGACTTGATCAGTGCAGGTTTATGGAGTGAATCGATGCGTCAAAAGTTAGTGGCGGCCAATGGTTCTGTTCAAAAAATTGCTGAAATCCCTCAAAACCTAAAAGACATTTACAAAACGGTTTGGGAAATTTCACAAAAAGCGATCATTGATATGAGTGCCGACCGCGGTGCATACATCTGCCAAAGCCAAAGTTTGAATATTCACTTAACTGATCCTAATTTCGGTAAGTTGACTTCCATGCATTTTTATGCATGGAAAAAAGGCTTGAAGACAGGTATGTACTACTTGCGTTCAACAGCCGCAGCAGATGCCATCAAATTCACCGTTGACAAAGCAGCCATGCAGCAGCCAACTGCTGTAGATGCACCTGTAATGGCCATAGCGGAAACAGCTGTATTACAACCAGCCATGGCAGAAGCCATGCCTGACGGCAGGCAGGCTCAAGTGGCGATTCCATACGAACAAAACACGATGGCCAGTTATGAGCAGAATCGCGCTGACATGGCTTGTTCACTAGATAATCCAGATGCCTGTGAGGCGTGTGGGAGTTAATAAGATTTCTAAAATTTGAAGTAATAAAAAAGCCCTGCAATTGCAGGGCTTTTTCATGCTAACTAATTAAGTACTTTCTATTAGAAGGGCAAGTCATCTGTCGCATTCGCATCCGGTGTAAAGGGTTCTTCTCCTACAGGCGGTGCTTCATTTCGTCCGCTGCCATTACCACCACCGGATTGTTTAGCTACTTTCCATGCACGCACATCGGTGTACCACTTCCCATTATACTCACGGCTTTCTACATTCACCGAGGCGGTGATGGTTTCCCCTGGGATGAGCTTTATCTCATCCACTTTCTCTCCCCATAAAGACAAACACACTTTTTTCGGGTATTGTCCGGGAGTTTCCATAATAAATTCTTGCTTTTTCCATGTGCCTCCTTTTCCCTGTCCGGATTGTAACGGAAGAAGGTTAACTATTTTACCGGTTATTTCCATGCTCATTTGCTCTTGATTTTAGTGATGAGTAAAGATAACAAAAATCGATTTCGCCTTGACTGCAATACCCATGAATATTCTCTCACCCATTACAACGCACCCACCTTGATTTCTTCTACTACGGATGGATCCAGCAACGTAGTGATATCCCCCAGATTTGAAGTATCACCTTCTGCCACTTTACGCAAAATCCTACGCATAATTTTACCCGATCTGGTTTTCGGCAACCCGCTTACAAATTGAATTTTGTCAGGTTTGGCAATTGGGCCAATAATTTTTGAAACGATCTCTCTGATCTCGTTACGAAGATGATTCACCTCATGGACAGGGTCATACGTGACAACAAATGCATAAATTCCCTGACCTTTCAAATCATGTGGGAAGCCTACAACCGCTGACTCACAAACAGCTGAATGTTCATCAATCGCACTCTCTACTTCCGCTGTACCCATATTGTGGCCTGATACAATAATAATGTCGTCCACCCTGCCGGTGATTCGATAGTAACCATCTTCATCTCGTTTACATCCATCGCCCGTAAAATACGTACCGGGAAAAGTAGAGAAGTAGGTGCCTTTGAATCGTTGATGGTCTCCATAAATGGTGCGAGCCATGGATGGCCACGGGAACTTGATAGTCAATCGGCCTTCGCAATTATTTCCGTCAATTTCTTTTCCGCTCTCATCCATGATAGAAGGCTGCACACCTGGCAATGGGAGAGTGGCAAAAGCAGGCTTTGTTTTAGTTATGCCGGCTATAGGTGAAATCATCATACCTCCCGTTTCCGTTTGCCACCACGTATCGACAATGGGGCATTTGCCTTTTCCGATATTATGATCATACCAATGCCAGGCTTCTTCATTGATAGGTTCGCCCACGCTGCCAAGCACTCGCAAGGAAGAAAGATCATATTTTTCGACAAATGATAGGGGCGCTTTTTCCAGAGAGCGAATCGCTGTCGGTGCAGTATAAAAAATATTGACTTTATGCTTTTCAATGACATGCCAAAACCGACCCATATCTGGCCAACTTGGAACGCCTTCGAACATCAATGTGGTGGCACCAACCGATAGTGGCCCATATATAATATAAGAATGTCCGGTGATCCAGCCCACATCTGCGGTACACCAAAATACCTGACCTTCTTTATATTGAAAAACCGTTTGGAATGTATAAGCCGTATAGACCATGTAGCCACCGCAAGTATGCACCATTCCTTTAGGTTTGCCGGTACTACCTGATGTGTAGAGTATAAATAACAAATCCTCGGCATCCATTTCTTCTGCATCACATGTCTCGCTGGCCTTTTCGATTTCCTCATGCCACCACAAGTCGCGATTAGGTTGCATAGAGACAGTCAGACTCGTACGGTTTAATACGATACACTTTTCTACCGACTGGCATTTGTTCAATGCATCATCTACAATCGATTTTAAATTAATTTTCTTATCGCCCCGATAAGCCCCATCGGCAGTCAAAACCACTTTGCAATTGCTATCGTTAATGCGATCCACCAAAGAGCCGGCAGAAAAACCAGCGAAGACTACAGAATGAACTGCCCCAATTCTTGCACACCCTAAAATGGCAAAGGCGGTCTCCGGCACCATAGGCATATAGATGCACACACGGTCTCCTTTCTTTACTCCATTTGCTTTGAGCATGTTGCCAACTTTACAAACCTGATCATGAAGTTCCTGGTAGGTGATCCTTCGGGAAGGCTCTTTCGGGTCGTTGGATTCCCAAAGGATAGCGATTTGATTGGCTCGTGCAGGTAAGTGTCGATCAATACAGTTTTCAGTAATGTTCAATTTTCCTCCGATAAACCATTTTACTTCTGGTTTATAAAAGTCCCATGAGAGAACCGTATCCCACTTTTTTTTCCATGAAAAGTGTTGAGCTATATTATCCCAAAATGACGCAGGATCATCAATGCTTTGTTGGTAAGAAACGTGATAGTCATTTATGTTTTCAATCTGCTTCATAGTCATGTGAATAAATAGAAAATTAGCAGAATGATCAGAGAATACAAAGAAGATTAAAATACTAACTCGGCTAACACAGCCAATAATGCTGCTATGAGTGCTACACTCATCTTCTTGGCGTTAAATTTATGATCAAGACTACTTTCAAAAACAATCGTTGTTGAAATGTGTAAGAAATTTCCGCTCACAATGGCAAACAAGAAAGTAAAGGCTTGGGAAGACATTGTTTCATTGGCCAAGAGATAATCTGACATGTAAAGACCCAGTGGAGAAGCAGCCGCAAAAATGAGTAGTAAGAACAATGCTTTGCTTCTATTTTTTACCTCGCACAACAATACGGACATCAATGCAAAAGCTTCCGGTGCTTTGTGCAGAACGATTCCCCACAGCAAAGTATTTGAATCATGGTGGTGTGTAACAGTGCGTGGATGCGCCAACAACCCTCCTTCTAAAAAAGCGTGAATACATAATGCAATCAACACTAAGACCGCAGAGGATTCCTTGTGCTGATGATGCTTCTCATGAACATGAATATGTCCGTGCTCTACTCCACTTGATAAAAACTCTAAGCCCTGTTGAATAAAGAAACCCATCAATACGCAAATACCAATGATGCCGGGGTTCGCACTTTCAGAAAATAATTCAGGAAAAATATGAATGATGGTAATCGAGAATAAATAGGAACCTGCAAACACCAATAACAGTTTATAACTTCCACTGCTTATTTTGGGGATATAGAAAGCCACCAAACCTGCTACCAACGCGATACTAAATAAGATGAGTATGTTGACAATCATCTGAGATTGCTTTTTAGGTTTAAGATACCTTCCAGGCCTTTTGTCATAAATGTTTCCACTTTCCCATCGGGGGTACTATAAATAAAAAATACGTCTAGCTCAGGATGTAGCTTCACCATTTCGATAGCCTTCTCGTGACCCATCACCATAAAGGCTGTTGCCCATGCATCAGCTGTGCTGGCATCTTTTGCGAAAACAGAAGAGCTGAGTATCGCTCTTTCGGCCTGATAACCTGTTTTGGGATCGATGGTATGTGAATATTTTTTACCATCAATGATTCGATAGTTGAAATAATTACCAGAGGTAGTAAATGATTTGTCGGTCAGTTTGATATATGCTTTAAAGTAAAGACTATCCTGCTTTGAGTTGGGATCAAGAATACCCAACTCCCATGGGTTACCTGATTTTAAATTAATGCCACACGCCATACCCTCTCCCCCTAACTCAACCAACATATTTTTAATTCCCTTTGCTCTCAAAAAATCAGTCAACACATCTGCCCCGTAACCTTGACCGATCCCACCAAAATCTAACTGTGTCTTTGGATTTGTCTTCCAAATTCGATCTGCGTTAAACTGAATCTTTTCAAAGCCAATGAAGGATTTGATAGAATCAATTTGAGTTTTAGTAGGAAGTTTTTTATCCTTTTTTGAACCAAAGCCCCAGGCATACACCAAAGGCATAACGGTAGGATCAAATGCCCCATTAGAGGCTTGTGCTACTTCGATCGCTTTATTCACGATCGGAAAAAAGTACGGTGACGAGTATCGGAAGGAAGAATCACTTTTATTAAAACGTGAAACTTCAGATTCAGGATCGTAATTATTTATGGATTTGTTTACTAACACTAAAAGTGAGTCAATGGAAACTTTAAAATCCCTTCGCTTCTCATCAAAGTAGGTAATGTGATAGGTGGTCCCCATTGTTTCCCCTTCAATCTTTTGAGGTTCCTTCATCATTGCCTCTTTCTTTGACCTGTTTACATTACGCCATTGCCACACCGAGATCAATGCAACGATCAAAAGCAATGAATAGAGTGCATTTTTCCAACGATTATCCATGTAAACTAAAATCAAAAATCAAAAATAGCAGAAGAATGTGCACTTCACTTGAATCTTGACTATTAAACCCAGATTATACAATAGGAGCAAATTTTTACTTATTGAGCTGACAAATCCTTCCTTACGTCAGGATTGTCAGGGTTTAACCTTGACAATGAAAATCACCAAATTGGTCTGTGAAACTTAAAGCTAAGTTGATGATTTTCATTCGTCAAATTATGCAATAGTCTTTACTATTGCATAATTACGGTTAAATCTTGAATTTTGAACATGCGTGAAGATTATCTAAAAGCTGATGGCGAAGGATTAGAGACTGGAGAGAAAGAGGTGGAGAAGGCATTGCGCCCACTTTCCTTTATTGATTTCACAGGGCAACAGAAAGTAGTGGATAATGTTAAAGTATTCGTACAGGCTGCGAAACAACGAAGTGAATCGCTTGACCATGTCCTTTTGCATGGCCCGCCCGGATTAGGAAAGACAACGCTTTCATTCATCATAGCGAATGAATTGGGATCTAATATCAAGATTACTTCTGGCCCGGTGCTCGATAAACCCGGGGACTTAGCCGGATTGCTGACCAATCTGGAAATAAACGATGTACTCTTCATAGACGAGATCCACCGACTCAATCCGATAGTCGAAGAATATCTCTACTCGGCCATGGAAGACTTCCGTATCGATATCATGTTAGATAGTGGACCTAATGCGCGATCCGTGCAAATTAGTTTAAATCCTTTCACACTCATTGGAGCAACAACTAGAGCTGGTCTTTTAACTTCACCATTGCGAGCCCGATTTGGCATCAATGCCCGCCTGGAATACTACGATTCAACCTTATTGACAAAAATTGTTAAGCGTTCGGCTGCAATCCTGGCAACTCCTATCGTTGATGACGCGGCCTTCGAAATTGCAAGAAGAAGTAGAGGCACGCCACGCATAGCCAATAATTTATTGAGACGTACACGAGACTTTGCTCAGATTAAAGGAGATGGGACCATTACCAAACCGATTGCACAGCTTGCGCTGAAAGCATTAGATGTAGACGAAAATGGGTTGGATGATATGGATAACCGCATACTCACGACCATCATCGACAAATTCAAAGGTGGTCCAGTCGGGCTTTCTACTATTGCGACCGCAGTGGGAGAAGAGGCCGAAACCATTGAAGAAATGTATGAGCCCTTCTTAATTCAAGAAGGCTACATTAAACGCACTTCACGTGGACGCGAAGCTACAGAGCTTGCGTACAAGCATTTGAAAATTGTGGTACCCGTTTCTAAACGGCCGGGATTGTTTGATTAATGAAACGAAGGATTTACTACAACCCAAAGCTTACCGAACTGGCTCGTGAGCTTCGAAACAACAGCACGTTATCGGAAGTATTGTTGTGGGGTGAATTAAAAACAGGCAGAATGCTTGGCTTTGATTTCCACCGGCAAAAACCAATTGATAATTACATAGTAGATTTCTTTTGTTATGATTTAATGCTTGCCATTGAAATAGACGGAAGCAGCCATGATCACAAAATTAGCTATGATAAATCACGTCAAAAAAAACTCGAGGCCTTGGGTATTCGGTTCTTACGATTTGATGATTTAGATGTTAAGCAAAAGATTGAAACAGTGCTGGCAGAAATTAAAAGATGGATAGAAGAAAATAACACCCCCCTGATCCCCCCTTCTAGGGGGGACTCAGAACAAAATATGGAGATTTTTAACCCATCAGAATTTGATGTCAATAGAAAAAACGGAAAAACTACTTCTGGAATTTCTGATACTCCATTAAATACTGAGTTTCCCCCCTTCAAGGGGGGAAAGGGGGGTGTCGAACGAAACACAAAGTTTATTAAATCCATTGCCTCCCAGTTGGGATTCAGTTTTTGCGGGATAGCAAAAGCAGAATTTCTGGAAGAAGAAGCACCCCGTCTGGAAGAGTGGCTAAAGCGCGGCTACCAAGGTAAAATGAGTTACCTGGAAAACCATTTTGACAAGCGTCTAGATCCGCGATTGCTTGTGCCGGGCGCGAAAACTGTCATCAGTTTGATGTACAATTACTATCCCGAAAAAGATTTATTCTCGGAAGCTTCAGCGGAGGAAGATCAACTCTCCTGCGCTAAAGCTTCGGAGAGCAAGTTTAAGATTGCCAAGTATGCCTATGGTGAAGACTACCACTTCGTCATTAAAGAAAAATTAAAAACATTTCTTGCTCTAATACAAAAAGAAGTTGGCGAGGTGCAAGGCAGAGCATTTGTTGATTCTGCACCAGTCCATGAACGAGCGTGGGCAAAAAAATCTGGACTCGGATGGATTGGTAAAAACTCTTTGCTACTTAATCGAGAGATGGGTAGTTTCTTTTTTTTGGCCGAGCTGATTATTGATTTGCAATTAGAATACGATGGACCCATCAAAGACTACTGCGGTACCTGCACCGCCTGTATGGACGCCTGTCCTACCGATGCAATTCCAACGCCTTATGTTGTGGATGGAAGCAAGTGCATTTCTTATTTCACCATCGAGTTGAAGGAAGAAATACCCACAGACGTAAAAGGCAAATTTGAGAATTGGATATTTGGTTGCGACATCTGCCAGGATGTGTGTCCGTGGAATCGGTTTGCAAAACCTCATCAGGAGAAAAAATTCGAGCCTCACCCCGATTTGGAAAAAATGACTAAATCAGATTGGCGGGAAATTACAGAAGATGTTTTTGAAAAATTGTTTAAAAAATCCGCTGTTAAGCGAACGAAGTTAGAAGGACTGAAAAGGAATATTGTGTTTGTGTCTTGATTTCCTGTTTGAGAAAGTGAGATGCAGCATTCTTGCATTCTGCAATTTCACTTACGTATCTTTTTTAGATAAGATTAGTTTATAAATATCGAATTAGGTATCACTCAATACTTCAACTCTTCTTTGCATACGCCATCACCGCTCTTAGTTGACCATATCCAAATTTTCCTTTCATCGCATCAAACAAATCCTTAGAGGTAGAACCTTCCGGTAATTGGCGATGAACATTGATAATCTCCATGACTGTTTCCTCAGGCATGAATTTGAAAATATCGGCACGTCCTTCCGCTACGGCTTTCGCTAAATGGCTTTCAATGGTGCTCACTACCAAGTCGCGCTCTTTGGCAATTTGCTCTACCGTTAGCCCATTGTTCAAAAATTCTAAGGTGATGTCGTAGGTGGTGCGTTTGTCCTCTTTCTTTGATTTTCTTTCTTTGCGAGCTTTCTTTTTGCCTGAAGTCGGAATTTCTTTTTCTACTTCCTTTCTAATCTCACTCAATAGAGCGTTCCGTTGAATGGCTCTCTCTTTATTCAGTGATGCAAACTCAAATTTATCTTCACCCTTCAAAATAGTTTCCGTAAGAAATACCGCTTTGTCGACCTCTTCCAATTTTTTACTTAGAGATTGATCGAGGTCGGTCAGTTGCGTGAGATAGGTCTTTACTCGCTTTTGCTGGCGTGTGACTTCCAAATGATGAAGAAGTATTTTACTATTTTGCCAAAGGTGATTCTTGTAGTAGTCGCTGCCCTTACGGATACGCTCTACGAGTCCGGGCTGATTGTTTACATTGAGCAACTCTGTCAATTGTCTTCTGAATCTCTCGGTGTTGATTTGCTCTGCTTCCAGTGCCTCGGTAATCTGAATAAGCACAGGCTTCATTGATTTTTCTGAAAAACCTTCTTCGCCCTGATCTTTCTGGATGTAATGAATGTCTTTGATCAAAGTCGTGAAATCAAATGTTTGGTCCAACAACTGTCTGATAAATTGTTGTTGCCGCGTCTTCATGACTTCGCTTAATTGATCAGGATGATGATTGCTTTTTACAAAAGCTACTATTTGCTGATCAGTACTAATGACCGATGTATTAATTCGTGTTCGCAACACAAGGCCTTCGAGTGAACGCAATCGAGAAAGAGCCACATACACCTGTCCATCCGCAAATGCTTGCCCTACATCGATAATGGCTTTATCAAAAGTGAGTCCCTGGCTTTTGTGCACGGTGATGGCCCACGCAAGTTTAATTGGAAATTGCTCGAATCCCCCAATGACATCTTCTTCCAACTCCTTGCTATCTTCCTGAACGATGTATTTTTTATTCTCCCAACGCTCGCGCTTCAACTTATATCGCACATGGCTTTCGGCCATCTCTACCCAGACGTCATCACCCTTTATCTCTTTGACGGTAGCAAGTTTGCCATTGAAATACATTTTACTCTCATTGTCATTGCGAACGAACATAATCTGCGCGCCTTCTTTTAGTTCTAACGTAGAGAGAACAGGGTACATGCTTTCAGGAAATTCGCCCTCCACGTGCGCATCAAAAAAATGAGAAGTTGATTTAACCACAAACAACTCTCTTTGATTGATATCATCGGCTTTGTTGTTGTGCGTAGTTAAGGTAATTACCTCGTTCAAAGTATTGATCTCTTCTGGAGTTTTAAAATGTTCATTCAGTTTATCAATATTCTCCGGTGTGGTTACATTATTTCGCAGATTGTTTAGAATGGAAATAAATTCGTTATCGGTTTGACGAAATATTTTATCCAGCTCGATATAAACCAGTTGATTGTCTTGCAAAGCTTTGGCTTCATAGAACCAAAAACTATTGTAGTATCGACTCAACACTTCCCTTTCTTCATTCCGAACCACCGGTGGTAACTGATAAAGGTCGCCTATGAAAAGCACTTGTACACCACCAAAACTTTCTCTGAAATTACCGCGAGCCGCCCGCATCCGATAATCGATGGCGTCTAACAAATCAGCGCGTAGCATGCTCACCTCATCAATTACCAAGAGGTCAATCGACCGTAACACTTGTTTACGGGCGCTGTTAAGCGGATGCTTTCGGGCCAGCGTATTTTGATTGATGAATTTTCCTCCTTCGGAGAAGTCATCAGGCAAAAAGCGATCGGGCAAAAAGGTGAGTGGTGGTAATAGAAATTGAGAATGGATCGTAACCCCTCCAGCATTTAGTGCCGCAATTCCGGTAGGTGCCACCACAATAAATGATTTGTGAGTAAGTTCTGATAGGTTTTTTAAAAAGGTAGTCTTACCAGTTCCAGCTTTACCAGTAAGGAAAATATGACTGGACGTAGTATTGATGAATTGCGCAGTAGCAGTTAATAAGTCTTCCATCTGATGAATCCCGTGATCTTCAAAAACCTTTTGGCAATCCGAAAAATTGATCAAAAATAGATAATAAAATTTTTAATCGCAGTTTAAAAAACCAAACACCTATCAAAGAAAAAGGGCAGACGTAATCGTCTACCCTTTCATAGAAGTATAAATAAATTTTTACCGCTGTCTTCCGTTCACATGCACGAACGCATATTCAGCTACGCTTTTAACAGTTTGTATAATACGTGCCGCCACTTTGTACGGATCTGCCGCTGAATTTGGCCTACGATCTTCCAACCAACCTTTCCAACCGTTTTCTACAGTTGCAATCGGTATCCGGATGGATGCACCACGATCGGAAACACCATACGAGAATTTATCCATGGATTGAGTTTCATGCTTCCCTGTCAGGCGCAAATGATTGTCTGCCCCATAAACCGCCATGTGTTCTTTCACATACGGAGCAAACGCTTGACATACTTGCTCATAAACATCCTTCGAGCCACATTCTCTTAATAGCGAATTAGAGAAGTTGGCATGCATGCCCGAGCCATTCCAATCAGTAGCACCCAATGGTTTGCAATGCCAGTTAATAGCGATTCCATATTTTTCTGCCGTGCGCTCAAGTAAGTAGCGCGCAACCCACACTTGATCTCCCGCTGCTTTGGCTCCCTTCGCGAAAACCTGAAACTCCCACTGTCCGGTGGCGACTTCTGCATTAATCCCTTCTACATTTATTCCAGCGTCTAAACACATATCAAGATGCTCTTCAACGATGTTTCTGCCAAATGCATTTTTTGCACCTACACTACAATAGTACGGTCCTTGAGGGGCTGGATAACCACTGTCAGGAAATCCAAGCGGTTTATTGGTTTCCGGATTCCACAAAAAATATTCTTGTTCGAAACCAAACCAAAAATCACGGTCATCATCTTCAATGGTTGCTCTACCATTCGAGGGATGCGCAGATCCGTCTGGACTTAATACTTCACACATGACCAGAAATGCATCTTTACGCCCCGGATCAGTAAACAATGCCACCGGTGTCAACAAACAATCCGATGATCCTCCCGGTGCTTGTTCGGTTGAACTTCCATCGAAGCACCAAATAGGACAGCTTTCCAAATTGCCATCAAAGTTGCGTACAATTTTTGTTTTGCTTCGTAGTGATTGAGTAGGCTGGTAACCATCCAGCCAGATGTATTCTAATTTTGTTTTGCTCATAGTAGTTATTGTTTGAGTTGATACTAATTAAAATTTATAAATCGCAGCCAACCCTAATGTTGTTTGGCTGTTCTTGGTAAAATCTCCATTTGAATCCATAAACTGTTGCGCTTTTTCACTGCCTGCCCCTTCTACCTTGTTAAATGAATCCAACCTCAATTCAGGTTTCAGTAACAAGTGACCATCTGCCAGTGTAAGTGTACCGCCTAATGTATAGGTATAAACGGATGCACCGATCTGGGCGCCAACAGCATCTACATTACGAAGACCTCTGGCTCCTGATGAATTGTCAAAGTATTCTCCTCTAAAGCCAAGACTAAACACGTCTGATAATGCGTAGATTAAATATAAGTTGGCACCGCCCCACGTCTTCACTTTATCTACATCCCCATCAGCAGGAACAAAAGTTCCTGGTGAGCCCAAGGTTCCTTTCTGTAAACCATACATGAACCAGTAACCAATAAATAATTTTTCAGTTGCCTGATAGCCACCATTTAAATCATAGACCGTAAAATTTCCATCTGGCGTGTCCCCTTTTGCATCTGCATTGGACTCATTCGAATTGATGTAGTTAAAATATACACTCAGCCCTTTTGCAGGAGTTAAGGACAACTGTCCAATCAATCCCTTCGCGCGGTTATTATCATGGACGTAATCAAATCCATTAACGACTCCGAGCATCAACGATACTTTATCGCTAAACACATAGGTACTTTTTAAACCCGTATGATAAAAAGGGATACCACTATTGAAGGTGTGATTGATGGAATAGAAAAAATTAAGTGGCGCATCGATATATTCATAGCCTATGTGTGTTCCAAATTGACCGGCTATAAAGGATAACTTCTCTGTGGCATTATATTTGAAATATGCCTGTTTAATCATAATAGCTGATTGAACATCATTCCCCAATTTATACCCATATGCAGGAGCCGTAACAGGTACGTTTCCATAGTTACCATATTGTGCACTTGGTCCAAAGGCCAGATCAATAACAGCCTCTGATTTCTTATTGGTGTATTTGAAAACCGTTTGAACCATTCCCAATTGAAACTGATCGACACGTCTATCAAAACCACGACCCACTCCGGATTGGCCCATGTTATCGCGTGAAGCAGGATTATTAAAATTGGTGAAATAGTAAGAGTCTAGATATCCGGAAATACTAAGTTTGCCCTCTTCCTTCTTCTCTTCTTCAGCTACTGCTTTCTTTTCACCAGCCGTTAGAATAGGCTCTTCTTTAGTAGGTATCGTAGATTTATTAATCGAAGCAACGAGTTGTTCTCCTTGTGCAAATACCTCTGTATCAATTGAACAAAAGGATGTTGCGGTGCATAAAATACTGTATACAAATTTTTTCATAATTTTAAGTGTGTTTTAATGAACAATAAGCTAAGGCCTCCGGTGGGGTCTCTTACACCCCCCGGGGCGCTTTAGTGATTTCTAAACTGCCTCCCGTAATTTTTCCATATCCAGTGAATGTATTTTTTCTCCATGTTGACTAAAATCTGAACCAATTTCTTTCTCTTCTTTGGTGATCGTCATCGGAGATAGCAGATCGGTAATTTTCAAAATGATGAACGAACCCACTACGATGAATGTGATCGCCAGGGCAAGTCCTATCAAATGAACTTTGAATAAAGTAAACTCGCCAAATAACAAACCGTTACCTGTTGTATTGGCAGCGTTCACCGCAGTATTCGCCAATAAACCCGTCATCAACATACCCACAGCACCACCTACTCCGTGACAAGGAAATACGTCCAATGTATCTTCTAATGAAGTTTTAGATTTCCAATGAACCACTACATTACTAATCAAGCTGGCAATGGTTCCAATGAATAAGCTGGAAGGAATTGTAACAAATCCGGCTGCCGGTGTAATTGCTACTAAGCCCACCACAGCGCCAATACAAAATCCAAGAGCGGAAGGTTTTTTTCCACGCACCGCATCCACTAATACCCAGCAAAGTCCGGCAGCAGCAG
>JANPBK010000075.1:0-9005 GCA_031430395.1 Cyclobacteriaceae bacterium | reverse complement strand
TGTGTAGCTGGAGGTGCATACTTGCCGATCATGTCGGATGAGGCAATGATCGTTGACAAAACCGGTTCAATCTTTTTAGCAGGATCGTATTTAGTAAAAGCGGCTATAGGTGAAGAAATTGATAATGAAACATTAGGAGGGGCGGCTACTCATTGCGAGATTTCAGGGGTTACAGATAACAAATTTCCTACGGACCAGGCTTGTCTCGATCACATTAAAAATCTTTTTGATAAAATTGGAGCCTTTCAAACAGCTGGATTTGATCGAAGGGAAGCTATTCTGCCAAAAGAAAAGCAAGAAGAAATTTATGGTTTAATTCCTGCAGATCGGACGAAGCCTTATGACATGCTAGAAGTGATCAAGCGCATGGTCGATAATTCTGAATTTGATGAGTATAAAGCACTCTATGGAAAAACAATTCTTTGTGGATTTGCACGTATTGATGGTTGGGCTGTAGGTATTGTGGCGAATCAGCGCAAGGTGGTAAAGACGAAGAAAGGTGAGATGCAAATGGGAGGAGTGATCTATTCAGATTCTGCCGATAAATCTGCCAGATTTATTATGAATTGCAATCAACGGAAAATACCCCTCGTATTTTTACAAGATGTGAGTGGATTTATGGTAGGGAGCAAAGCAGAGCAAGGAGGAATTATTAAAGATGGAGCAAAAATGGTGAATGCGATGGCTAATTCAACAGTGCCAAAGTTTACATTCATTGTAGGTAACTCCTATGGGGCCGGTAATTATGCAATGTGTGGAAAGGCGTTTGATCCTCGGCTGATTTATGCCTGGCCTACGGCACAGATTGCTGTAATGAGTGGCAATTCAGCAGCCAAAACATTATTACAAATTAGAGTAAGTACATTAAAAGCGCAAGGAAAATTAATTTCCAAAGAAGAAGAAGATTTATTACTGAAAGAGATAACAGATCGTTACAATGAACAACTCAGTCCCTATTATGCGGCCGCGAGACTTTGGATTGATGGAGTGATTGATCCATTGGATACGAGAGGAGTAATTTCTATGGGCATTGAAGCAGCTAATCATGCGGCTGTAAAGAAATTTAATGTTGGAGTGATACAAACTTGATGACTGAAGTTGAATTAAAAGCATTAATTTCTTTACTCGATGATGAGGATAACCAAATCAGTTCTCATGTCGAGGAAAAAATTTTATCCTTAGGCAAAGAGGCAATTCCATTTTTGGAGAAGGAATGGGAAAGTAATCTAAGCCCCACGGTGCAGGGGCGAATTGAGGAATTAATTCACACCCTTCAATACGAGCTACTCAAAGAGCGTTTGACCACTTGGTATCATTCAGAAGATCATGACTTACTTACAGGTATGTGGATCCTTGCAACCTATCAATATCCTGATCTGGAATTGGAAAAATTGAGACATGATTTGGAACAAATTTATTACGATACGTGGCTGGAATTCCGTCCGGATTTATATCCGTACGATCAGGTCAAGGTAATTAACAGTGTGTTGTTCAATAAACTAAAATTTGGAGCCAATACCAAGAATTTTCATTCTCCCGGTAATTCTCTGATCAACATTGTATTAGAATCACGTAAGGGAAACCCAATCACGTTGTGTGTCATCTATATGTTGGTGGCCCAAAAATTAAAATTACCAATAAGTGGCGTAAACCTGCCTAATCTTTTCATCCTCACGTACAAAGATGACAATCATCAGTTTTACATCAATGCCTTCAATCGAGGGCTCATCTTTTCGAAGCAGGATATTGAAAATTATATCAATGAATTGCACTTGGTGCCACAGAGTTCTTTTTATGAGCCTTGTTCAAGTCTCGATATTATAAGAAGAGCGTTGCGTAATTTGGTGATGTCTTTTGAAAAAATAGGTGAGCATGCTAAAGCTGAAGAAGTGAAACTACTATTGATTGAAATTTCTGATGGAGGAGATTTGGGAGTTTAATTTTTTTGCTTTTTTCTTTTCTCATCTCGGTAATCCAAAAAATCGAAATACCATTTAATTCCAAGTTTCACAAAAAGCAACAGCGACCCAATAATAAACCAAGCAAGAATAAAAGGCAGCATTACTTATTTCTGATGGTACAACCAATCGCACGATTGCTTACTGATTCCAAGGGTTGCCCGGCAAGTAATTTGTCAATCGAATCTTTTAAAAAATTCTGTTTGGTATCACTTGCTACTTGGGGGTTGTCATCAATCGCACCACTGTAGACTAAAAAGAATTTCCCATCGGCAGGCTTTAATAAAAATGCTTCGGGGCTTTTTCGAGCTCCCAAACTTCTCATCACGCTTTGTTCTTTATCGGCCAAATAAGGTACGTCTAAATCGGTGTAGTGGATAGCCATTTTTTCAACGGCTTCTTGAGGATCAATATATGAATTCACCAATAGAAATTGAACTTTGCCATTGTATGCATTAATGAGTTGCTTTATTCGGGATTTGTAGTAGTTATCAAAAGGACATTCATTGCCGCTGAATATAATAACAACTCCTGGAGAAGAATGATACTGATCCAATGATATTGTTTTTTCATCGACCACATTCAGAAGTGAAAAATTTTGAATGACTTGTTGAGCGTTGGAGTATCCGCTTATTGCAAGAAGAAAAGAAACAATCACTGTTTTCATGTCATTTGTAGTTAGTGTAAACTAAAACAAAATCAGGTTCAATTTGATAAATCAAATTTACATTTTGTTTAAGATTATTCGCGGAAATCAGGCCGTGCAATTCACCTGATTGCTGCATGCTATAAGGTTCAATATTTAGCTGATTCGAAAAATGAAGGCCGCGCTTTCCGTAAATTTTGTACATCGCCTCTTTCGCACACCAGTAAATACAGTGCTTGATAAGATCTTGGCCGGCATCTTTCAATTCCATATTCGATAGAACCCGAGAGGCAATCGCCAGTAGCTTTTGTTTTGGTTGTTCTAGGTCAATGCCTACAGATTGGGATAAATGTAGCTGCGCTGCTACAAATGGGTATGAGTGTGAGAGCGAAATGTGATGCTCCAAATCTCGCAGAAAGGGTTTTCCAAATTCATCTTTATGAAGGCCTGAATAGGCTAGGCCATGATGTTCCAGAAGGGTTTTTATCAAAACCCTGCCCGCAAGCCATTCTAACCGCTTTGGTTCACTATAAAGTTCTTCCGGGCATTGTTCAAATGCGATAAAGGCAAGTTCTTGTTCACTTTCCTCAATATGCCAGATAGCCCAGCCACTTTCAATTCCTGTATTTTCGATTTTGTAGAGCGGCATTGGTTGGTAATCCTTTAAACTACAATTTTGTTAAAATTATCACGAATGCCTAATGGCAACACCCCAAGTTAATAAAGTATCAAAACTTACTGGCCATCGAGATTGCGTGTATGCGTTGGAGCAGGGCGATCTACCTAAGCGGATTTTTTCGGGGGCAGGTGACGGTATGGTGGTGGCATGGGAACTTGATAAGCCTGAGGAAGGGGAACGTATAGCTCAATTGCCAAATTCTATCTATGCCTTACATCATATAAAAAAAAGTAATTATCTGGTAGTGGGTCACAATTATGATGGCATCCACTTGTTAGATTGGAGATATCAGAAAGAACTTGCTTCCCTTCAATTAACAACTTCCGCTATTTTTAATATTCAATCGTTCGCTAACCTGTTGTTAGTGGCTACCGGTGAGGGAATGGTGTTCGTGATAGATACAGATACATGGCTGATCAAAAAAAAGATTTTGGCATCTGAGAAAAGCGCTCGCTCTATTGCCGTCAACGTCCGACTTGGTGAAATGGCAGTTGGCTTCAGTGATTATACCATTAAAGTTTTTGGATTAGATGACTTTCAATTGAAATATGAATTTAGGGCTCACTCAAACTCTATATTTGCACTTCGCTATATGCCGGGTTGTGATTTATTAATGAGCGGATCACGCGATGCACGATTGAAAGTATGGGATGCAACGCATCAATATCATTTAGTAGAAGAAATAGCAGCCCATGTTTATGCGATTAATGACATAGTGTTTAGCCCTGATGGGCAATACTTTGCCACGGCCAGTATGGACAAAAGCATTAAAGTATGGAACGCTAACCAAATGAAATTGATCAAAGTAATTGATAAGGCCAGACATGCAGGCCATGGTACTTCTGTTAATAAGTTGCTTTGGACCTCGTATAATAATCAGTTGTTAAGTGCTAGTGATGATAGGACAATTTCAGTATGGGATATTCAGTTTTAAGTAAGCTGGGTTGATTTTATAAGATTGGGCACGCGCTGACTGACCACATTTAGCATTTTCAGAAGATTATTAGGAAATGGATAGTAGATAGCTCTTTAATCAGAAATCGAGGCTTCATAAGTATCGAAAATTGAACGGTAATTTTAAAGTGGGGTTGGTTACGGCTGCCAAAGGCTCGGTAGCCTTGCTCTTGGCTTAGCCATCAAATAATAGGCACTAATTGCCAGTAGAAATTATCTGCAACATGCTTATTAAGAACTAATTACTATATTTGTTAGTGGATTTTTTAATTTTTTAAGCTTCTGCTATTTTTTTAACTAATAGACTAAACAACCACATTATGAGAATCACACCGTTGGAAATTCGCCAGAAAGCATTTGAAAAAGTGTTGCGTGGCTATGACAAAGATGAAGTCAGTGCATATTTGCAATCTCTTTCTCAGGAATGGGAACGCACATTGGACGATGTCAAGGAGATGCGCATGAAATATGAAGCTACTGAGCGCGAGGTGAGTAAGTTGCGTGAAGTGGAAAGTTCCTTGTACAAAACCTTAAAAACAGCCGAGGATACAGGGGCGAATGTAATTGATCAAGCCAACAAAACCGCTGAATTGATTTTACGCGAGGCGCAAATGAAAGCGGATTCTATGATGAATGAAGCGAAAACAAAAGCCAAGAATACCATTGAAGAATCGGAGTACATTTCGAAGCAAATGCTGGCTGAAATGGAAGACCGCTTAAAGACTCTTGGCCAGCATTATAAAACGTTAGAGCTACATAAAGATAATTTACTATCCGATATGAAAAGATTGGCGGCAGAAGCAATTGATCGTGTCGATCGAGCTAAGACTGCCAGCCGTGACTTTGATCCGGATCAACATCTTGCTCTGGCAAAACGAGAGACTAAAAAGGCATTGTTTCCAAATGCACACGTTGAGCGAGAGATTAAAAGTGCCATGGCTTTGCCATCACAGCCAGCAGTAACGGAAACTCCAAAGTCTCAGTTTTCGAACGAGGCGAAAATTCAGAAATCTTTTTTTGACGACATTCAATGAAAGGTAAGGTAGCGCTGGAAGGTCTTGAGTTCCATGCCTATCACGGAGTATATCCGCACGAGCGGTCTTCAGGCAATAAGTTTGAAGTGGATATTGAAGTGGATACCGAATTTTCGGAATTGGCCTTTCAAGATGAATTGACAGGTACTATTAACTATGAAGATTTGTATGCCATTGTAAAAGAAGAGATGGAGAAACCGTCAAAGCTTTTAGAGACGGTTGGACATTCTATTGCAAGTCATACTTTAAAATCTTTTCCTTCGGCAATATCAGTAGAAGTTAAGATCTCAAAATTCAATCCACCGATTGGAGGGGTGTGTAAAAAGGCTAGTGTAGTAGTTAAAAAATCGGTTTAGGTGGTTTTTTTAGAATCTACGAAAAGGAACCCTTTCGCATCCGCTCCTTCATAATAGTCAACTTCTTTCCCGATGAGATACATTGTGTGTTTCTTATCAATATACACTTGAATACTATCTACTTGGTAAGCGAGATCGGTTGGTTTTTGACGATCAAAGCCAATCATTAGCGATACTCCCCCGCAGCCACCCCCCTTTACACCCAAGCGAAGCCCATAATCAGCAGGAATATTTTTTGTCTGCATGATCTTTTTTACTTCTTCGGCAGCCCGAATACTTAAGCTGATGGGTTTTACGTTTTCAAACATCCTTTTGGCAGATACTTATATCCTTTTAAAATTAGCTAAATTTCCAACATAATTGATCCTCAATAAATTCCCCGAACTATGAATGCCTTAATCGAATTTGGAAAGATATTAATCCCGGCTTCCATCGTATTGTATGCCGCTTATTTAATGGTACGTTCCTTTATTCAACGCGAGATCGAATTAAAAAAATTAGAGGTGCGGTCACGCAGTATTGAAACTATTTTGCCGGCCCGTCTTCAGGCGTATGAGCGTATGGCTTTATTTCTTGAGCGCATTTCACCGCAAAATCTATTGATTCGGCTCAACAATCCTGGATACTCCGCTCGCGACTTTCAAAAGATATTACTTGATGAAATCAGAAGCGAATACAACCACAATGTATCTCAGCAGGTATATATGAGCGAAGAAGTGTGGAATCAGGTAAAGAATGCCAAGGAAGACTTGATTATCTTGATCAACGAAGCAGCATCTCGAATAGCCATCGAATCAACCAGTATTGATTTGTCTAAAAAGATCTTTGAAATGGTGATGGATAAAAAAGTGGATCCTATTGGGCATGCACTAACGGAGTTAAAGAAGGAAATCCAACAAGTTTTTTAATCATGGGAAAGGTAGCCTTCCTGGCAGGCACGACTGGATTAATAGGCAGCCAAGTTTTAGACTTACTGCTGGAAAATTCTGATTACGAAAGAATCATCGCATTGAGCCGCAAGCCTATCGGTCAAAACCATCCACGATTAACTAATTTAATTTGTGAACTCAATCAATTGCAAGAACACACTTCAGAAATAGTTGTGGATGATGTTTTTTGTTGTTTAGGCACAACTATGAAGAAGGCAAAATCAAAAGAAGCCTTTCGGGCGGTGGATTTTAATGCGCCACTTGAGCTGGCTAAAATTTCAAAAGCCAACGGAGCGAAGAGGTACCTTCTTGTTTCTGCGTTAGGAGCAAACAAAAATTCTTCAATTTTTTATAATCAAGTAAAAGGGGAGGTAGAGGAGGCTATTGCCCAGATTGGTTTTGATAGTTATCATGTTTTTCAACCTTCTTTGTTAACAGGACCTCGCCAAGAAAACAGAACAGGGGAAGAGGCGGCCCAGTTATTTTATAGACTTTTTGGGTTTCTCATCCCAAAAAGGTTTGCTTCTATAGAATCCAAAAAAGTCGCAAGAGCGATGATTGCCTTTGCGCAAGATGGCAAAGGGGGAGAATTCATTCATTCTTCAGCTGAACTTCAAACTTTTTGAAAAGATATGATAGCGGTTATTCAACGGGTAACAGAAGCTTCAGTTCATATTGATACGCAACTAAAATCAAAAATTGAAAGAGGTCTATTAGTCTTGCTAGGCATTGAAGAAGCTGATGGAGCAGATGACATTGATTGGTTGGCCGCAAAAATTATTAATCTACGCATTTTTGATGATATCGGTGGCGTCATGAATGTGAGCATAAAAGAGAATGGTGGTGATATTATTTTAGTGAGTCAGTTTACCTTGCATGCGAGTACAAAAAAGGGAAATCGTCCAAGCTATATCAAAGCAGCCAAACCTGAGATAGCTATTCCATTATATCATAAAATGATAATGGCATTGGAAAAAGTATTGGAGAGGCCAATCCAAACTGGGGAGTTTGGTGCTGATATGAAGATTAGTCTAATTAATGATGGCCCGGTGACAATTATTATTGATACAAAGAACAAGTTATAGATCGGGAAAGCCATAAAATATCGTATTCAACATCTGCGCTCATTCTAAACGCCTATCAAATGATTGCCACTTCCACCTCCGGTACCAATCGCCAACAAGAAATCTATACCAACGGATTTGCGGGTAACAAATCGCTCGTTCCAATTGATGCGAAGAGATTGGAAGAGGCTGCTGTTGCCGCCATGAGCCCGGAAGCGAGCGGATATATTATTGGCGGTGCGGGAAATGAATCGACTATTTATTCCAACCGTTCAGCCTTTGAAAAATATAAAATCATTCCGCGAATGCTACGGAATGTGAGTGATCGTGATACGAGCATTGAATTATTTGGTCGAAAACTTCCTTCTCCTTTTCTATTATCACCCATCGGTGTGTTAGAGATGGTACATCCACAAGCTGACCTTGCTGTTGGAAGAGCGGCTTCTGAATTGGGTATACCGTATATTTTTTCTAATCAATCTTCTAAACCAATGGAGGAGGTTGCAGCCGCTATGGGTAATAGTCCACATTGGTTTCAATTATATTGGAGTAAGTCCCGTGAACTAGTGGCAAGTTTTGTGCAACGGGCAGAACGATGCGGTTGTTTAGCTCTCGTGGTAACTTTAGATACGACAATGTTAGGCTGGCGAACGAGAGATTTAGATATGGGCTATCTGCCATTTATGGAAGGAAGAGGTATAGCGCAGTATACTTCTGATCCGGTTTTTCAGCAATTGTTAAACGAACCAGAAGTAACTCAGAATAATGAAAGAAAGATTTCTGTCCCGACCCTAAGCATGTTAAACGGTCTTATTACGATGACAAAAAATTATCCAGGCACAGGATTTTTATCAAAGTTATTATCAGGACGACCAGTAAAAGCAGTAAAGAAATTTGTTAGTATCTATTCCAATCCAGCGCTCACGTGGAATGACCTAACCTTTTTGCGCCAGCATACCAAATTACCAATTTTATTAAAAGGTATACTTCACCCTGATGATGCGCGACAAGCCATAGATTTTGGTATGGATGGAATTATTATTTCCAATCATGGGGGAAGACAAGTGGATGGCTCGATCAGTACGTTGGAGGCGTTGCCGGCAATTGCAAAAGTGGTAAATCAGAAGATTCCTATCATCTTGGATAGTGGAGTCCGAGGTGGTGCCGATGCCTTCAAAGCAATAGCACTGGGTGCCCAAGCAGTATGCATTGGAAGGCCTTATGTATATGGACTCACTTTAGCCGGACAACAGGGAGTAAGTGAAGTGATACGAAATTTTTTGGCGGATTTTGATCTTACAATGGGCTTATCAGGCTGCAAGAATGTTTCTGAAATAACCAAAGAATCTTTGACCTGATCATATATTGAAGTAAAATAATACTCT
>JANPBK010000074.1:0-33445 GCA_031430395.1 Cyclobacteriaceae bacterium | reverse complement strand
AGATCGATCTTATCTCTAACTGATTGCGTATCATTTTTGAGCATTTCTTTAGCTCCTTGAAGCGTAAAGCCTTTCTCTTTTACCAGATGAAAAATGGTGCGCACATTGTCAATATCTTCTTTGGTGAATTGACGATTGCCTTTGCGATTCTTTTTTGGCTGAATGAGCTCGAATTCTGATTCCCAGAAACGGATTAAAGACGGGGCTACATTAAACTGCTCGGCTACTTCACCGATTGAGTAATAAAGCTTCTCAATTTCTTTCTCTTTGTATGCCATGAAGTAGTAAGTGCCTCTATTAATTCAATTATAGTAACTGAACATTATGCAAAGTAGCAATTCTTTAATCTGTACGCAATGCCCCAGATATTTTTTATCAACAAGGTATTGACATTATTTTGTGGATTTCTTAATCCACCCATTGTCGTCAATTTGAAGACCATTTTCAGGAAAATCTTGCTTTGATAGTTGTTGTATTCGCTTGAGCACTTGTTTAAAAGGATCGATGGTTACCGGTCCATAAAAAGTTTGTTTAATTGATGTGATTTGAGCTTTATAGAATTCTCCCTTGCCATTGGTATACACTTTGACTATAGGCGCTATGCCGTTGATTCCGTTCACATTGATTCCTCCATAAGTGCAGAAATTACCCATGCTATATGCGATAAACCTATTATTGTAGACTTCAACAGCTCTTGACACGTGTGGGCCATGTCCTAAAACAACATCTGCTCCTTCGTCAATTAATTGATGTGCAAATTGGTATACATCACCTCTATTTTCCCCATAAAACACTTCAGTCTTGCGGGGCACATGCTCATGTTGTGGACCTTCAGCGCCACCATGGAATGAAACAATAATAATGTCGGTAAGTGAATCCAATTTTCGGATGATCCTTTTTGCCTCATTTAAATCGTTAATACTGGCGCATCCAGCATTGGGTGCAAAAGCAGCTAATCCAAATTTGACTCCGGCTCTTTCAAAAATGACGAAGGGTTTGGTGGATTGTCCTGCGTGTTCTATGCCTGCTGTTTCTAGAGATTTGATACTGCTCTTCTTTCCAATATCACCAAAGTCACCGGAATGATTGTTAGCCAGACTCATCACATCAAAGCCCGCGTTGAGTAAATTTTGAACGTATTTTTCGGGTGAACGAAATGCATAGCAAACCTTCGGGTCGCGGCAGGTTTTAGCAATTCCACCTTGATTAAGTAAAACTCCTTCCAGGTTTCCAAACGTGATATCTGCATTTTTTAAAATGGGTTCTACCTCTTTCATTAAGTCACGGCCGTCATTGGGTGGGAGTTTAGTATTATCTGGATAGTTGCTACCCATCATGATATCGCCAACACCAATAATTGTGATGGTATCTTTCTTTTGTGCCAAAAGAATGAAATGAGAAAGTAGAAAAAAAACAAGAAAGAGGATGATTTTCATAGGAGATTAAGCATTGAGTAATCTTAAGCTTTGGATTTAGATTTGATCCAAAAACGATACATGGAAAGGGCGATGATCACGAAACAACAGAATAGCACAAATATCTTTTCTGCGTCAAACCAATCAATGGGTCGGTCTTCCAATTTTGGATCCGTAATTACACTATGCAAAATCAGTGGAATAACTGCGAAATAAGAAACGTAATGAAGTGTTCTCCATACAGGGAGTTTTAGTTGTTCTTTGAAATAAGAGCTGATCACAACTACACCAATTAAATAAAATGCAACCGACCCAAAGGTATTTGCCAAAGGCTGGTGTTCTGTCCAAGCAGGCAACAATAGGTCAGTCCAGCTAAATCCTGATTTAGGATCTAATGGAATTAGAACAATATGCAGTAAAATTGAAATGGCAGCAGTATATCCGGTGAACTTGTGTAATTGAAGAAAGGTAAGTTGGTAGGGCAATTGATAAGAGAAGGATGACCAAATGCAAATCCCAATCATAAAATTGATTGCAAGTGCTGCCAAGCCAATCATTCCAATAATACCCGAAAGCTCAATTGTTTCCATTTTGTGAGAGGCTAGAATTCTGCACTCTTCGGGAATCGGGGGAATGGAATCACATCGCGGATATTGGTCATACCGGTAACAAACAGCATTAAACGTTCAAAGCCCAACCCAAATCCACTATGCGGTGCTGAGCCGAATTTTCTCAACTCAAGGTACCACCAAAGTTCTTTTTCGGGCAAATGCATCTCCTGTATTCTTTTCAATAAGTTGTCATAACGCTCTTCGCGTTGCGATCCTCCAATGATTTCTCCGATACCCGGAAACAGAACATCCATAGCGGCAACCGTTTTTCCATCTTCATTTTGGCGCATATAAAACGCCTTGATGTTTTTGGGATAGTTGTACAGAATCACGGGCTTTTTAAAATGTTTTTCCACAAGGAATCGCTCATGTTCTGATTGTAAATCAACCCCCCACTCTTCAATCAGGTATTGAAACTTCTTTTTCTTGTTCGGAGTTGAGTTCTTAAGAATGTCAATGGCTTCCGTGTAGCTGACTTTTTCAAAATCATTGTTCACTACAAAATTCAATCTTTCTAGTAACCCAAGCTCACTGCGTTGCTCTTGAGGTTTCGTTGCCTCTTCTTCTTGTGCGCGCTTGTTCAAAAATTCAAGATCATCTGCGCAGTTAGTTAAAGCATATTTCACTAAGTATTGCAATAGGTCTGTCGCCAATTGCATGTTGTCATGAATATCGTAGAAAGCCATCTCAGGCTCGATCATCCAAAATTCAGCAAGATGCCTAGCCGTATTCGAGTTTTCTGCCCTGAAAGTTGGCCCAAACGTATAAATCTCGCTTAATGCCAGCGCATAGGTCTCGCCTTCCAGTTGACCAGATACCGTTAGGTTTGTCTCCCGACCGAAAAAATCTTCTTTATGATTGATCTGCCCGTTTTCGTCAATCGGAGGATTCTTTACATCCAATGTGGTAACTCGAAACATATCTCCAGCGCCTTCGGCATCCGAACCTGTGATGATTGGAGTATGGATATAATAGAACCCACGGTCATTAAAAAATTGATGAATAGCAAAAGCCATAGCATGCCTGACACGCATGACAGCACTAATGGTATTTGTACGTGAACGCAAGTGAGCTATCTCGCGCAGAAACTCGAGTGAGTGCTTTTTGGGTTGCAACGGAAATTTTTCGGCATCACAGTCTCCAAGGATCGTCAATTGGCTGACCTTTACTTCTACCGCCTGGCCTTTACCTAAGGAAGGAATTAATTCACCAGTCACCGAAATACACGCACCGGTAGTGATCCTTTTTAAAGTAAGTTCATCCAGTGTAGAAAGTGCTACTACCGCTTGAAGGTTATGAATCGTAGACCCATCATTCATTGCAATAAATTGATTATTGCGGAAAGTGCGTACCCAACCCTGGGCATTTACAAGATGCCCCGAAGGGGTTGTGGACAGCAGCTCTTTGATTTTAATCCTTTTCATCTATTAATAAAATATGGGACGGCAAAACAAGGCATTTTGATTTTTGAATCAAAGTGGTTGACGATGAATCCATTGGAAAAAATTTTCTGGCCTTATTGATTGCGTTTTATTTCGGTGCGCGTTTTGCATCACCTTGCTAATTGATAACTTTGTCATTGTAAGAAAAAGATGCAACGCCTCGGCTTAAATCAGTCCCTCCAGCAAAAACTGTCTCCTCAGCAGATACAATTCATTAAATTACTTCAAGTTCCAACTGCCGAATTGGAAAATCGCATCGAAGAGGAACTCGAGCTAAACCCTGTATTGGAGCAAGGAGAGGAAGAAGGACCGGAAGAGCAACAAGAAGAAGAGCAAGCAGAAGAACCACCGGAAGGAGAGGCGCCACCAGAGAATGAAGCCCCCCAAGAGGAAAGTAATTCCAATGATGAAATTGACATTAACGACTATCTGCGTGATGATGATTATACCAGTTATAAGACCTATAATGACGGAGATGAAGATGAAGAAAAGGATATGCCCATGCCTACTTCAACCTCATTACATGAAACACTCATGACACAATTGGGTTTTCTGGGACTGGGCGAAAGACAGACGATCATCGGGAAGCAATTGATTGGAAGTATCGAAGGGGATGGTTACATCCGAAGAGAATTAGAATCGATCGTTAATGACCTTGCCTTTTCGCAAGGATTTGATACTTCTTTAGAGGAAGTGGAGGGGGTATTAAAAATGATTCAATCATTTGATCCTTCCGGCATAGCAGCGCGCAACTTGCAAGAGTGTCTCTTATTGCAGCTAGAAAGAATGGACGATGGACAAGATGTTGATGTGATTGTGGGTAAACGCATTCTTCAAGAGTGTTATGAAGAGTTTACCAAAAAGCACTACTCCAAGATTCTTAAAAAACTAGATTTAGATGATGAGGACTATATTAAAGATGCAATTGAATTAATTGTGCGTCTAAATCCTAAACCTGGAGGCGAAGTAAGTTCTGGCAATGTGAAGAACCAATATGTGATCCCGGATTTTATATTGGTTAATAATAATGGTAAACTGGAACTATCGCTAAACTCTAGAAATGCGCCAGAGTTACGCATCAGTAGGTCTTATTCCGATATGTTTAAAGCCTATGATAAAAGTGATAAGCGCGACAAAAAATTAAAGGAGGCAGTCTCCTTTGTGAAACAAAAGTTAGATGCTGCGAAGTGGTTTATCGATGCCATCAAGCAACGACAGCATACGTTACTCAGAACAATGCGTGCAATTGTAGATTATCAGTTTGACTATTTCTTAGAGGGCGATGAGACCAAACTTCGCCCTATGATTCTAAAAGATATTGCACAACTTATTAATATGGACATTTCTACAGTGAGTCGGGTAGCCAGTAGTAAGACAGTCCAAACGGATTTTGGTATTTTACCTTTAAAATATTTTTTTTCTGAAGGTATATTGACTGATTCAGGGGAAGAAGTGAGTAGCCGAGAAGTGAAGCAAATGATCAAAGACATTATTGGCAGCGAAGACAAGAACAAGCCCTATCCCGATGATAAACTGGAAGACCTTTTGAATGAAAAAGGATATAATATTGCCAGACGTACGGTGGCCAAATATCGAGAACAATTAAATATTCCGGTAGCACGACTGAGAAAAGAAATGTAACATGAAGTTTGCTGCGAATTTGATTTCCTACGTTTTACATCCTTTATTAATGACTACTTATTTGGTACTCATTCTGACCTTTTCATTTCCTTCCATGCTGATGATTAGGCCTGAAAAGAACTACCTGATCGTTGGACTTATATTTGTGTTTACGTTTATACTTCCTGCTATGAATGTACTTGTACTTCGTTATTTTGGAAACATTACATCGCTCTCACTCTTTGAACGTAAAGAACGAGTCGCTCCTTTCATTTTTATTACAATATTGTACATACTAGTAACTTTACTTTTCTATTATAAATTATCGTTTAATCAAAATTTCAATAAGCTGATGATGATTGTTACAGCCATGATTGTGATCTCTATGATTGTTACGCTATTTTATAAAATTAGTATACATAGCCTCGCCATTACCGGGTTGATTGGTATTTTATTACCGTTGAATAAAATCACCGAGGATAATCGTTTACTTTTGCCCACGGTTTTGACTATTTGTGCTGCAGGTCTTGTTATGGCGGCTCGACTAAAATTGGGGGCTCATACTCCTAGAGAGGTGATGCATGGTAGCCTAATTGGATTTATGGTAGGATTTTGTGGAATGATTCTTCTCTTCTAAACATCAATTTAATTAATAAGGCCATGGCATATCAATTTCTGAAATATGAAGTGAAAGAAGGGGTTGCCCAGATTTCACTAAATCGGCCAGAAGTATTTAATGCACTTAATGATGCTATTACATTCGAACTTCAAGAAGTTTGGAAGGTAGTTGCCAAAGATGACCAGGTGCGTGTGGTTGTACTTACCGGTGAGGGCAAAGCCTTTTGTGCTGGACAAGATTTGAAAGACAGCGCAAAACAGGAGAAACGTTCTTTTTTGGATTCACTTCATAATCGATATAATCCAATTATTTCTGCCATGCGGAATTTGCCAAAACCGATTTTATGTCGGTTAAATGGTGTAGCGGCTGGTGCCGGTTGTTCTTTGGCTTTAGCTTGTGATATGATTATTGCTTCAGAAGAAGCTATCCTGATAGAGGTCTTTATTAATATTGGATTAGTGCCGGATTCCGGTTCCTCCTATTTTCTTCCTCGAATGATTGGAACCGCGAAGGCGTTTGAATTATGCAGTATGGGCAGCCGAGTAAAAGCACAAGAAGCATTGCAAATGGGACTGGTGAATAAAGTAGTTCCTGCTCCTGATCTTGATCACGCAGTGCAACATTATTCAGATTATTTTTCTAAAGCACCTACTAAGTCGATCGGATTAATCAAGAAAATGCTCAACAAGTCAATGAATGCTACCTTGGATGAAATGTTATCCTACGAAGCATATTGCCAGCAGATAGCAGGGTCCACCCAAGACCATCAGGAAGGGGTCCTGGCATTTCTGGAAAAAAGAAAGCCTGTCTTCGTTGGGAAATAGATAATCAGAATCCGCGCAGAGATAAACCCATTGTGAGGGTAGTCATTTTAGTTTGTTCTGGTCCCTTGTTGTCTTGAAAAATAGGTGTCATGTTGTAATAACCAAAAAGACTCAAAGAACCTACTCCTATACGACTATAAAGACCATAGCGAAATGAGTTAAGTCCATGTTGTTGATCATCCTTAAAGGTTTTACTCTCGCCCCCTTCAGAAAAATTAACTTTAGTATGCGTATTAAATAACAAACCAACCCGCAAACCGGCAGTTACATGGAAGCTACGTGCTGGATCTTCTGGTTTTGTATCAAAACGAATCTCAGCAGGCATAAAATCAAGATAGTTCATAATAAACATGCTTTTATCCGTATTGGGCATATCTAGATCATTAGCAGGGACCAACGCAAAACTACCATCAGCCTCAGGTTTCCGTGCCAAAGTAAAATTATTAGTTAGTTTGTATCTTTCAAGGCTAAAGCCTAATCCAGGATTGAAACTAAATTTTGTTTTCCAAATTCGGATAGGGTATTGATAGTAAAGGTTTAACGTTCTTGATCCCCAAAAACCTTGTTCAAATTTTGAAGGCGTACCTCCTTGGGCACTATTAAAACCAAACTCGATTATAAAGGAGCCTGGTAAATCAGGCCTTCTTACTTTGCGTTGTTTTTCTTGGGCTTGCACGGAGAGTGCTAAGAAAACTATAATTAATGAAGCAGATACTCTACGAAACATATTGATTTTAATAATTGGAACGGCAAAAATACATTTTTAGTGTACAGCAGCCAAAATCAGTGCTTGCCTAACGGATATATTCTCTTAAATTTGCCGACTATTTATTAATGGGCCTGTAGCTTAACTGAATAGAGCATTTGACTACGGATCAGAAGGTTGGGGGTTTGAATCCCTCCAGGCTCACTTTTTAAACTACCAACAATATAATGAGGTTGTTGATAGTTATTACCGAGAGGTTTAAACTTTTTTATCAATAAATTAGTCTTAGGTGAAGGTGATTATCAATTTTGTAAGTAAGGCTAGTGAAATGGGAAAGAAGTTTAGGATACTTTTTTTTGCCACAACTTGTATATTACTCGTTTCTTGTGAGGATCCAGGTTTATTGAATGGGGATAAAAATTTTACCAGAAGTAGCCTTCGGACAGTATATGTAGATACTTTTTCCATTAAAACCTCAACCATTTTAATAGACTCATTGCCGACCTCCGGAAATGGCGTCTTGTTAGTAGGCAATTATCAGGATGCCTATTTAGGCAAAGTGTCTGCCTCCACCTATTTCCAAATTGGTTACGCAAGCAAATTTGCTCCGGATCAAAGCAGTTCTTTTGATTCAATTGGGTTAATACTTTCTTATGATAAGTATTTTTATGGAGACACCACCAAATCTCAGAACATACGAGTTCATCAATTGACTAGTATTCCTCGGGTAAGAATTCCTTTACCTTATCGCAATGAAGAGAATATTTCTTTTTTTGTTGCCGCCAGTCAGCCAGGACTCTATAATTCAAGTCTCGTTAATTTTAATCCAACGCCTATTTCATCAGTGAACATTAAATTTTACCCACATCGGGATTCATTATATCTCAGAATATCAAATACATTTGGTCAGAATTGGTTTGATCTAGCTAAAGCTGATGCAATATCCAGCAGTACTTCCTATTTTAATAATACAAACTTATTTGCCAGTGAATTTTTTAATGGAATACATATTACCTCAGATGGCTCTTCCAATGCAAGTATTGTTGGATTTAAAGCAATTAAGGCGAGAGTGAGGTTATATTACAAACAATTGGATGGTGATATTTTAAAACAAAAGTATTTTGATTTTCAACTAGGAAACACTGGCGTTCAGTATAATCAAATATCAGCTGATCGAAGTGGTACATCATTAGCCTCTTTATTAAGACGACAGGCGATCCCTTCTTCTTCAACAGGCAATGTAACCTATATTCAATCTGGAGTTGGCATTGCCACTAAAGTTGAATTCCCTTCTTTTAAAAGTTTTTTCTCTAACAAGAATTTTGTCCTTATTGATGCTGCGTTAGAAATAACCCCAATTCAAAATACATATTCAGCACGTCTACAAGCCCCCTCAACATTGTCATTATACTTAACAGATCAATCCAATGTGATATCTAATAAAGCGTTGGCATTTGATAGAAGCGGATATCTCTCAGCAGATATTGCTTATGATTATGAATTTGGAATCAATACAAAATATTCTTTTCCGATGGTTAATTATTTATCTTCAGAGTTAATATCTGAATCAAGTTTCATAACACCCCTTGTAATAGCAGCTTCTCCTCCGGAAATCTTGACAGAAGTTAACCGAGTCGTGATTGGAGATCAAAGTAATTCGCAACATAGAATCAAATTAAAAGTTCATTATTCGTATGTACCAAATCAATAAAACCGTGAAACAACTATTAAATCTTTTATCAGTCATTTCAATCGTAGGTCTAACTTTAATGCTCTCATCCTGCGGAGGGTCATCAACAACACCGACTCCTGCCAAACCAGGATCTTGGGCACAGATAGCAAATTTTAGTGGTGTAGGCAGAAGTGGCGCGGCATCCTTTGTGCTAGATGATAAAGCGTATGTAGGAGGGGGATTTGATTCTTTTGGTAATAGATTAAATGATTGGTGGCAGTTTGATCCCACTAAGAATGGATGGGTGAAGAAAACTGATTTCCCTGGCCCAGCTCGTAGTGGTGCAGTTGCATTTACAATAGGCACAAAAGGCTATGTTGGTACAGGAATTGGCACAACTAATAATCGGTTGAAAGATTTTTGGGAATTTGACCCAGCAGGTAATAGTGGAGCTGGATCATGGAGCCAAATAAAAGATATTGGTGATCCTATTACGGAGACGGGTAGATATGGTTGCATTGCATTTACTGTTAGCAATCGTGCGTTTGTGACTGCAGGATTTAATGGTAGTGCGCTGAATGATTTATGGGAATATCTTCCAGGGACTAATACATGGGTTCAGAAAACAAGCATATCTTTTAAACGAGTAAATGGATTTGCCTTCACGGTTGGTAATTTTGCATATGTGATAGGAGGGTCTAACAATGGATTGACGATCAGAAATGTTGAACAGTACGATCCAGCATTAGACAAGTGGGTACAGAAGCTTGCGCTCACCGGAAAGGATGCCAAGGGGATTAAAATTGATCAACCTATTGCAAGGGAGTCTGCAAGCACATTTACTGTTAATGGATTTGGGTATATCTCTTGCGGATCGATCAATGGCAGCGCTTTAGCGGATACGTGGCAGTATGATACTGCGAAAGATTCTTGGATTCAATATTATGCTTTGAATAATCAATTTGGTGGCGCTGCGAGAGATGGTGCAGTAGGATTCGGAATTGGAAATTTCGGATATGTAGCTACCGGTAAAAATGGTACGTTCAGATTAGATGATACATTACTCTTTGATCCGATTGGAATACCTCCTCTCTAAAATATTAGATTAGTTGAAATGAGAAACCAAAGCGTTATTCGCTTTGGTTTTTATTTTTTCCAAGTCAACCAAAGAGGCATTTATTTCTTTCGCTTTTTCATCCCATTGCCTCATTCTAATACTTTCATTGAAAGATGGATCTTTTTCAAAAGCGATCGCTTCATCATGGCTCATCACCCCACCTTGATATTCCAAAGTTTTTTTACTGGCTTCTGAAAGATTGTCGAAATAGTTGGGTTGTTTGAAGGTTAGGTAACGCTTGGCCTGTACGTGGTTTTCAACCAACTTCGCGATGCGTTCCGAAAATCCTTTCTTGCGTAAAAAATCAGCACCTATTTTTTCATGACTTTTTGTTCCGAAGCCTCCCATGTCATTCTCTTTATTTCTGCTCACACAAATATGGCCAATGTCATGGAAAAATGCCGCTAGAATTACTTCATCATCATAGCCTTCTTTCTCAGCTAACTCAGCTGTTTGCGACATGTGTTCTATTTGTGACACAGGCTCACCTATGTAATCTTCGTTTCCGTACCTTTCGTACAATTCGAAAACCTCTTTTACAATCGCTTCACTTTTCATGTTCTTAGCTTTATTAGTTCGAAGGTACTCAAGATAATTACTTAGCGGATCTGAGATGACATTACTAAATAGTTAATTAAGATGCTGGTTCGAGGATATGACGAACATTCTCGCATTCTTTGTTTTTAAAATAGAAAAGCTATGATTGACTTAGTAGTATTTGACTTAGCCGGAACAACCGTGAAAGAAAATTTTGACGTGAAGCGCATACTTAAAAAGTCTTTTGCCAAAGTAGGACTGGAAATTACAATTGAGCAGGCTAATCTGGTGATGGGAATTCCCAAGCCGGTTGCTATTCGTTAACTTTTTAGTGGCGATGAATTACACTCCAGTTTCAGATGATTTGATTCGATCCATACATGCCGATTTTGTAGAAGATATGATTTTGTTTTACGAGAACGACCAGACAGTCGAGGAGAATGAAGGCGTTTCAGAAACATTTCGTCAGTTGAAGGCTGCTGGAATAAAGGTATTTGTTGATACCGGATTTGATCGGCCAATTGTTGATGCACTTCTTCACCGAATGGCTTGGGAAAAGAGTAAATTAATTGATGCTAGTATGACGAGTGATGAAGTAGCTCATGGCCGTCCCTCCCATCCGGATTTAATTTTCAGAGCCATGGAGTTAGCCGGTGTAAGTGACGTGAAGCGAGTAGCCAAGGTTGGTGATACGGTTTCGGATTTTGGGGAAGGCAATGCAGCAGGATGCGGGTTGGTAATTGGGATCACTACAGGTGCGTTTCCACGTGAACATTTGTTAACTGTTCCCCACACTCATTTGATGAGCCAAATTCCAGAAGTGCTCCTCATAATTAATTCACAGGCAAGTGTAGTTTAATATTACTAAATTGTTAACTTCATGTTAATATTTATTAACATGAGGTGAAAATTATCCTGTCAAGCCTTCTGCTAGCTGTTTCCTGGGTGATTTCGGCCCAACCCAAAATGTATGATGGGGTTGTTGTGAATCATCGCCAAGAGGTTATTCTTGCAAAAGTTGCTGTTGAGACGGCATTCGATGTCGTGATTTTTAAGTCAAACTCCGACACAGCTGTCTGCGCTATATTACCAGCTCACCGCGTAAACTCTTTTCGGTATTTCGATTCTGCCAACAATATCAATCGACAATTCATCTCATTGCGCCACCATGGAGCCTACCGATTTTTTGAGATTGTGATCTACGGCCCAGTGCAAGTGATGAGAAGGCTTAAAAGGAATATGAGCCCCGTGGAAGCCAATGAGGGGCATGACTATGATTTCTATTGTCGGTTTGGAAATGAATTGATAGAAATAAAAAGCTTTAAGTCAACCGTTTTTCCGTTACTTGTTCAATTGTATGGGAAGGAATTGGAAGATTTTATTAGTCAAAATAAATTGCGCCTTCACGATCAGGTTTCTATTTTTTCAATTGTGAAGAAATGCAACGAACTAAGAGGAAGACAACGTCTTGTTGCTACCCGTTAACCAATTTCCAATTCTTGTGTTTGTAATGAAAATAGATCATCGAGCCAGCGATCAAGAAGGTGCCAATTACCGAAACTAAATACCCTCCGGAAATAAAAAAATTCAGCCAACTGAGTTTTGCGTAGCCAAATTCTTTGAAGAACAAAACACCCACGCTGCCTAAGTAACCAAAGGAATCGGCCACGTACATAATAAAGCCAACGGTACCGGTATATTTAAACGCAGCTAATAGTCGATCGAAGAAAATACTGTTAAAGGGTATGTAGCCAAGATACAATCCAAGCCCAATTAACATCATCCAGAGTTGGGGACTGATTAACGATTGTTCAAAAAAGTAATTGGCCACTCCAATCAGCACCAGCCCACAAGCAATGAGTACATGATTAATCATCAAAGCCAGCTTATTATTTTTAATAAGCATAAGGCTGCCCATACAAACTAACACAGCAATGGATATGGGTACTTCGGTTCGGGTATAAATGGAAGGATCATTTCCAAGTCCTAAAGATTCCCAAATTTCAGCGGAAAAATTGTCTCTGAAATCGCGGAAGGCTGTTAGTAATACATAGGCTAAAACAAAAAGAATAATTCCAGGAAGAAATGTTTTAGTAAATTTTTTTCTATCCTCACTATTCATGGGTAACCGTTTTGTTCGCAATTCTTCATCTAGCGAGGAGGGAGGAGGGAGTTGATTCAATAAGTAAAGAAAGAACACCAATGGAAAAAGAAATAAGCAACTCGCTGTAAATGGCATCCAATATTCGGATATGCCCCAATCACGAATGAGATATGCCCCCACCGACCGGCACAAGCCTGCTGAAAAAATAAAACTGACAGATAGTGAGGCCCCCAATACTTCTGTCATGCGTCTTCCTTCTAAGTAACCAAACACCATTCCCCAAACCATACCGAGTGGAAGTCCGTTGAAGAACAAGAATATAATATTGTAGGGGGCTGGTACTAACGCAAACAATAACCAGGATACTCCGGCTATGCCTACCATTAGTAAAATGCCAATGCCACGAGAATGTGACTTTAATTCAGAAATGATTTTGATGCCAATAAATTTTGAGAGGGCGTAACCAACAACCTGGAAGGTGACCAGCCAAACTTTGTAGCTGATACTCAGAAATGCTAACCCTTCAAAAGTCGCGACTGCAAACGTTTTGCGAAACGCATAGACACATGTATAAAGACAAAATGCCGCCAAGGAGGCATATAGTGTGAACCAAATGCTATGGGTATTCTGTAGCCAGTTAGTGATTTTAGAGTTAGCGGTTTTCAATTGATTATTCCTTTTTCGTTAAAGTTAAATGGTTTCCATTCGCCTTGGCTAAGAATATGAAGTTTTTTAAACCCTAATTGAAGTAGCATCATAGCCGTTGAATCAAATTGGTTAGTCATGTCATTGAAATGGTGCGCATCAGAATTGATAGTAATGGGAATATTTTCTTGTAGGATTAGTTCTAAAATCCATGGACTCGGATAGGTTGTAGATGATTTTCGCTGGTAAATTCCTCGTGTATTTACTTCCACTATTGCGCCTGACTTTTTAATTGATTGAATCGTCTCTTTTACCTGATCTTGGTACCAGCTTTCGGATTCTGAAAAGAACCTATCTTTAGCGTTTTGAATTTTCATTTTATCTAAGTGACCAATGATGGTTGGGCAGGAAATACTAATCATCTCACGAGTTAATTCGAAATAGCGCGAAAAGGCTGCTTTATAATTGTCATGAAAAATTTTATCGAGTCCTTTTAAGAAGTCAACATGTAGCCCATCAATTTCCCAAGGAGTACCATCTTCAAATGAATCAACAAAATGGATGGAGCCAATGGTATAGTCAAGCTGTTCACTATAAGTACTTGGCGAAATAAGGTCAGGTACAAAATCCACTTCTAACCCTGCGTAAAGCTCTATCCCGGATGTAGTTGTTTTTAATTTTTGAATGTCTTGTAAATATTCTTCTAATTTATCTGGCTGCATGCTCCATAGGCATCTGAAAGGTACCGGGGCATGAGAAGAGAACCCTAAACTTTTCAAATTGAGTTCTTTCGCTTTTTGGATATGCTCTTCGAACGTACTTTTGCCATCACAGAAATTGCTATGCGTATGAAAATTTGACCACATCAGCTTGTAAATTTAACAAGCTGTAAAATAGTCAATTTGAATGGGTTTTTTATTTAGATGAACTATACAATTAAATCGGTTCATTTTCAGATTGATTACTATGCGCTATCGAGTGCTTTATTCTTTTGGTTCTTATAAATGATTCGCACATCATAATTTTCCTACAATATTAATATTATAGTCTTCTGAGTGACGAGTCAAGTTGTTAGTTAGTTTACAACATATGATTTTCGAAGAATCCAATCAACCCTTAATTAAATGTCTCGATAGACAAATAAAGGTAGGACATCTATTATTATCGTATTGTTATGGCAACATTCGGTTGTTATCTACACGTACTGATTTATTGACTGATTGGTTTATGTTAGTATTATTTTAATTTTTTCATTCTCAAAATTCATAACAGATCAATAACCTATCACTAAACTTTAAGTGATCTGTTAAATGATTATTTGTGCAAGCTAAGAGTCGAATCAAAGATTCTTAGCGACACTAACCCAATTATCATATATGTTAAAAATTTTACCAAAAAAATCACACAAACAAACACTGATTCTAACATTCCTATCAGCATGGTTTGTGTTATTCTCGAGTACTGTTGCTCTTGCACAGTTTACGGTATCCGGAAAGGTTACATCCGGAGAAGATCAAAGCCCGCTTCCGGGCGTAAACATTTTAGTAAAAGGAACAACCAGTGGTACTATTTCAGATGCCAATGGTTCCTTTACTATTAATGCCGCGTCAACAAGCGATGTGTTGGTTTTTTCTTTTGTTGGATTCACAACCCAAGAAGTTCCAATTGGTGGACGCACATCATTTGATGTTACGCTGGCATCCGATGCAAAGCAGTTGTCTGAAATTGTGGTGACTGCTTTGGGTATCGAAAAAGACAAAGGAAAAATTGGCTATGCCATTCAAGATGTAAAAGGCCAGGATTTGATAAAAGCGCGTGAGCCCAACGCGATTAACTCGTTAGTTGGTAAAGTAGCTGGACTAAACATTGGTACATCTTCGGAGATATTAGGCGCTCCTGCTATTTCTCTCCGTGGTCGTACTCCCTTTTTTGTAGTGGATGGGGTGCCATTGGTTTCAGACACCTGGAATATCAGCCCTGATGATGTTGAGAGTTATACAGTATTGAAGGGGCCTGCAGCGGCTGCTTTATATGGATCTAGAGGAATTGATGGGGCAATCATTATTACCACCAAACGTGGTTCGAAGGACCAGAGAGGTTTTAGCATTGATTTCAATTCATCTACAATGGTAGAGGATACCTTTTTAACAATACCTAAAGTACAAGATGAATACGGCCCTGGAGATCATGGTCGCTATGCTTTTGCTGACGGAAAAGGTGCGGGATTAAACGACTCAGACTACGACATTTGGGGACCTAAGTTTAATGGTCAACTTATTCCTCAATATGATGGTGAGTATACACCGGGCACAAGTTATACTACTAATTTTCCAAGCGGTGCATCTTTTACTGGTAACATAAAACCAACACCGTGGGTTGCTCGCGGAAAGGATAATCTGAATCGATTTTTGGAAGCAGGAGTACTTTCAACCAACAACATAGCCATTTCTGCAAGTGGTGATAAATATGATTTGCGTTTCTCCTATACGCATAGCTATCAGAAGGGCCAGGTTCCCAACACGCAGTTGAATAGCGATAATTTTAATTTATCTGCTGGTTTTGATTTTTCAGATCGTGTTCGCTTAGAGTCGAATATTAATTATAATAAACAATACACTCCTAATATTCCAGATGTACAGTATGGACCCAATAGTATGATTTATAACATTACCATATGGGGCGCTGCTGACTGGAATATTGATGATATGAAGAATTACTGGCAGCCGGGTAAGGAAGGTATTCAACAGAAGTATGCGGATTATACCCGTTATAATAATCCCTATTTCTTAACAAAAGAATGGTTGCGTGGCCATAACAAAACAGATATATATGGAAATATGGCGCTGAAATTTAAAGTCACCGATGATCTAGAATTAATGGCTCGCACCTCAATAACTACTTACGATGTTTTAAGAAGTGAGAAATTCCCATATTCGGCTACTGTCTATGGACGTGAGCAAGCCAAGGGTGATTATAGAGAGGACAGGAGGAATTTATTTGAAAACAATACAGATGTTCTGGCTACATACAATAAAAAGCTGACTAATGATATTTCTCTTAACGCCTCCGTAGGTGGAAATATTCGAACGTATGATTATCAATCAAGTTATGTTACAACTGACTACTTGAATGTTCCAGCCTCTTCACTTACTCCAGGAGCTTATACATTTGATAATTCATTAAATCCTATAAAGGCCTACAATTACAATGCACCTATGTCTGTATTAAGTGCATATTGGTTCGCAGATGCTTCCTATAAGAAATGGGTTAACCTTTCTTTGACAGGTCGCTGGGATAAGAATTCAACATTGCCTTCCTCGAAGAATTTAGGTTTCTACCCATCGGCATCCTTAAGTTTGGTGCTTTCAGAGGCAATCAAGTTGCCAGTGGTAATTTCATTGTTGAAGGTTCGCGGTTCATTTGCACAAGTTAATAAGGGGAATACGTTTTCAAATATTGGCCCTACGCCAAGTGCAGCTTTTCCGTTAGGATATGGGTCTACTTATAACTCACCGTACGATGGACCAGATTATAGAAATTCAGCTGTGTATAGCACGCCTTTAGTTTATGATAACAAGCCAGGTGCTTATTATCCAAATACATTAACAAACAGTAATCTTGAAACCTACCAAACTACAGCTACCGAGTTTGGCTTGGATGTTCGTTTGTTAGAAAACAAGATTGGCTTGGATGTTACTTACTTTAATAACATAGATGGTCCACAAATTTCGACACAACCTTTACCAACTTCCACAGGTTATTCAGGATATCTGACGAACGGTGAAAAAACACAACGCACGGGTTGGGAAATAACGATCAATGCGAAGCCCATTGATAAAGCAGATTTTAAATGGAATGTATTATTGAACTGGGCAACTTTTCAAGAGACATACAAAGAATTTGCGCCAGGTCAAACACGTAAAGGTTTTTACAAAGTTGGTGACAGGGTGGATGGTTATTACGCAGGCGCATTCTACAAAACACCTGATGGTCAGTTGATAAATGATGCGGGGGGTAGACCTATTCGTACCAACGTATCTCAATTGCTGGGCAATCTTAATCCAGATTGGTCTTGGGGCTTAACCAATAAGTTTAGTTACAAGAATTGGGGTTTAACAGTACAATTTGATGGCAGAGTAGGTGGTTCAATTGTGAACTATATTCAACGTCAAACCTTCCGTGGCGGCCGCCATATAGAAACTGTGCAAGGCGCAATGGGAGTTGCTCGTGCGCAAGACGAACAAGGAATTAAATCTTGGGTAGGTCCAGGTGTCGTAATTAGTAATGGTGCAACAATAAAATACGATGCGGTAACAGGGGCAATTACCAATTACAACGAACTTCAATTTGCACCTAACACCACCACTACATTCTTGCAAGATTATATCAGTCGCTATTATGCTGCAGAGGAAGCTAACCTAATGAGCCGTTCTTATGCTAAGCTTCGCGAAGTGACAATTTCATATACACTACCTGTTAGCCTATTGAAAGGATCTATACTACGCTCAGCAACAGTATCGTTGGTAGGAAGAAACCTTCTTTATTTTGCTGACAAGAGTGATATGGATAACGATCAGTTCGCTTCACCCGATGGCTATGCAAGTCTACAATCTCCTTCCTTAAGACGTTATGGTTTTAATATTAATCTTACTTTCTAATTATCCGAATATGAAAAAGTTAATAGTATTTATTTTAATTGCCGCATTTAGTATGGGTACCTATGGGTGCCGAGACTTTGATGTGTTGCCACAAAACCCCAATAGGCCTTCGGCTGTTCCGCCCTCTTTAATTCTTCGGGGGATAGAAAGTGATTTGAATGAAAGACCATGGAGTCTCGAACATCGCCAAAACCAATTCTGGTGCTGCAACTATAACTATTATGGAACCAATGAGTATTGGACGAAAGCAGACTTGAATTTTTTAACATTGAAAAATGTGTTAAAAATGGAAGAGGCAGCTAAAGCAAGTGTAAAGGCAACACCTTATGGGGCACTTGGAAAATTTTTTAAGGCTGTATTGTATGCCAGAATGACGCAGAAAGTAGGCGATCTCCCAGTAACGGAAGCGTTGAAAGGTCTAGGTGATAAAGAACCATCTTATGATACTCAAAAGGAAATATATGTTCAGATTCTTAAATGGTTAGATGAATCAAACGCGGAACTTAAAACGCTTATAACTAACAATGATATTTCATTGGAGGGAGACTTTTTATATGGCAATAACTTAGCTCAGTGGCGTAAAGCTGTTAATACATTTGCCCTTCGAGTACTTGTTAGTTTAAGTGTTAAGGAATCAGATACAGACTTGAACATCAAGGCTAAATTTGCGGCTATCATCAATAACCCGTCTGAGTATCCTGTGATGACAGGAAATGGTGATAATATGAATTACGTATATAACGGAACAACGCAACTTTATCCTACTAATCCAGGTAACAAAGGTTTTGATAAGGGACGTTACAATATGGCTGAAACATATGTAAAGGGACTAACCACATTGAATGACCCTCGCGTATTTGTAGTGTGTAATCCATCGAAAGCTAAAATTACAAGCGGTGTTTTGGGAAGTGATTTTGCTGCCTATGTTGGCGCACCTTCTGGCGAAAGTTTAGATGACATGTCTTCTAAAGCCGGTCTAGGTGCTTATTCTTTTGCTAACCAAAAAAGATACTACAGCACCTTAACAGGTCTTGAGCCAGGTGTTCAAATGGCCTATTGGGAGTTGTGCTTTAATGTGGCAGAGGGTATTAATAGAGGTTGGGCGATAGGAAGTGCGGCTACTTATTATCAGAATGGAATTAAAGCTTCTATGGCGTTTTATGGTATTACAGACGGTGCGTCAATTGCGGTCACAGATCAAGATACAGATGCAACCATTGCAACGGTAACTGCATCTGTTACAAATTATTTAGCACAGCCGGCCGTTGTTTATGCCGGAGATAATGCTAGTGGATTAAATCAAATTCTTACACAGAAGTATTTAGCGTTTTTCCAAAACTCGGGCCAGGAGGCATACTTCAATTACCGTAGAACAGGTATTCCGACTTTTCATGCGGGGCCAGGTACTGGCAACACGGGTGTAATACCAAAACGTTGGTTATACCCTTCTGATGAATCATTTTACAACGTAACAAATTTGAATGCCGCATTGACCAGACAATTTGGTTCTAATTTGGATGATGTGAATATGCAACTATGGATCAATAAATAATACTTGCTAGGTGTTTTTAATCAATTTCCGGGGCTCTGAAAGGTCCCGGATTTTTTTAAACCTGTTGGCCATGAAATTCATAATGATTTTTATTTTAGCACTTGTGTTTGGCCTTTCCGCACAGGCACAAAAGTCCAAAACAGAAAACGTCATTCTCATTACTCTCGATGGGATGCGTTGGCAAGAAGTATTTGGCGGTGCCGAGAAGCGTTTGATGACTAAAAAATTTGCGGATGATACTACTGGCTTGCTCAAAACATTTTGGACTGAAAAATCAGAAGTAAGGCGTGAAAAACTGATGCCCTTCTTTTGGAATACCATTGCCAAGCAAGGACAATTGTATGGAAATAGAAATCTTGGAAACAAAGTGAACACGGCTAACAAGATGTGGTTCTCCTATCCTGGCTACAACGAAATACTATGTGGTTTTGCCGATGATGAAAAGATTACTAGCAATGATCCTACTGACAACCCTAATAAAAATGTATTGGAGTTTCTAAATGAACAGAAGGATTTTAAAGGAAGAATTAGCGCCTACACTTCGTGGGAGACATTTCCTTGGATCATTAACACTAAACGAAGTGGTGTTCCAGTTAATGCTGGATTGATGAAAGCCCAAAACAAAACAACGGTATCAGAAAATATATTGAACGAATTGATGTTTCAGCTTCCTAATAATACAGGAGGTACGCGATTGGATGCATTGACTTTTCATTATGCAATGGAAGATTTGAAAAAGAACAAACCCCGAGTGATGTTTGTTTCTTTTGATGAAACGGATCATTGGGCGCACGAGGGAGAATATGATAAATATCTCCACGCGGCCAACTATACGGATGGTTTCGTAAGTACAATGTGGAATTGGCTTCAATCTCAACCTCAATACAAAAATAAAACTACGCTCATCATCACCACCGATCATGGACGCGGAAAAGTGAATGACGAAGATTGGAAACATCACGGTGCTAAAATGCCTTATGCGGATGAAATTTGGTTAGCGTTTTTAGGCCCTGATACACCTTCAACCGGTGAGATGAAAGGTGAGCAACAACTTTATCAAAATCAAATTGCTAAAACATTGGCCACCTTGCTAAAACTAGGCTATTCCAGCAATAAGCCAATAGGAGAGGTGATCAGTACTGTGTTTGCTAAATAGATTGAACTATCTTTAATTTTAATTTTATTCGGATGAGACGAACCCTGTTAGTAGTATTTATTTTTGTGGTATCCTGTTCACCGAAAGAAAATGGGACTTCAAAAAAGGTATGGATATCAACTTCCCCTGCTGGTGACCGATACTCAAAAATCAATCGGGAAGGTGAAACCGTTCTTCCCAACGGACGCATCATCACCCCCACAGGAAAACAAATCACAGTTGCTCCCCATCCGTTTGGGTTGACGTTAAGCCCTGATGGCAAAACCATCATCACGGCTAATTCCGGTGTAGGTCCATTTTCCATTTCGATCATTACCGATTATAATTCAGCCTCGCCAGTAGTTAAACAAATTCCTGAAACGCTCAATCCGGAAAAAGGATTGTTGGAAGCGACTTTCATGGGCTTGGCCATATCACCGGATAATCAAAAAGTGTACGTGGCGGGTGGGCAGCAGAATAAAATTTATGTTTTTGATTTGAAGACCAATAAAAAATTATCGGAGATCAATGCCAACAAATCATTTGACGGCACCGATTATAGCGATGGCTACATAGGTGACATGGTATTGAGCAAAGACGGATCAAAACTTTATGCAGTCGATCAAATCGGTTTTCGCATGATGGTGATTGATACGAAAACCAATCAAGTGATTCACAACGTAAAAACAGGCCGCTATCCCTTTGGCATTGCATTATCGCCTGATGAAAAAGCAGTCTATGTTGCCAATGTGGGCATGTTTGAATATTCCTATATCAAAAGTTTAGATAAGAAAAAACTAAATGAAACCGCGGCTAAATTTCCGACTTCTGCGTATGGCTCCAAAGAAATGAAAGAAGGTGTGAAGAACGATTCGATTGAATTTGCGGGCTTGGGTGATCCCAACTCTCCTGAATCTTTTTCCGTATGGGGTATTGACGTTAGCAAAGAGGCTCCTGTAGTAACTTCAAAAGTAAAAACGGGAGTGCTGGTAGGAGAGGAGATTGATGGGATTTCTGCGGTGGGCGGATCGAGCCCTAACTCGATGGTGGCTACTGATCAATTTGTGTATGTGAGCAATGGCAACAACGATAATATCTCAGTGATCGATGTGCAAAAAAATAAAGTAGTCGAGAGCATTGAGTTGAAATTAGATGAACGTCTCAAAAATCTCAAAGGTGTGATTCCATTCGGATTGACTATTTCACCTGACCAAAAAAGAATCTATGTAGCAGAGGCGGGCATCAACGCGGTGGGTGTCATCGATTTAGAAACTAAGAAAGTTCTTGGTCACATTCCCACAGGTTGGTTTCCGTCTAAGTTAAAAGTAACGCCAGATGGCAAGCAATTGATTGTATCAAATGCAAAAGGATTTGGAAGTGGCCCCAATGGTGGAAAGGATTTCAAGCCTCCATTTGATCATCCGTATGCCAGTTATATCGGGGCGTTGATGTTGGGTACCGTTTCAATTATTGATATTCCTGCGGATGCTGAATTGAAAGCCCTCACCGAAAAAGTAATAGACAATAATTTCAGTTTCAGAGAAGTCACTTCTGTTGAGAATGCAAACCCAATCCCTACATTTCCGTTGGCAAAGGAATCTCCCATCAAGTACATTGTTTTCATCTCTAAAGAAAACAGAACATATGATGAGATATTTGGTCAACTTAAAAATGGAATGGGGGAGGCTTCTCTTGCTCACTATGCAACAGACGTTTCTTTCACCAACAAAAATAAAACTTTGAAAGTAGAAAAAGCTACGGTGATGCCCAATCACCTGGCTCTTGCAAATCAATTTTCCATCAGCGATAATTTTTATGTAGACGCAGACGTTTCTGCCGATGGCCACGTGTGGCTGACCAACACGTACCCGAATCAATGGATGGAGACACATCATCCGGCATCCTATGGAGGAAAACGTAGTCAACGCGAGGAATCAAAAGCACCCGGTAAATTTGGAATGACGGGTGCAGCAGGTGCCATTTTTCCGGAGGATTATAATCAGCATGGATCGATGTGGGAAAATTTGGAGAGGCATGGGAAGGAGTTTTATAATTTCGGCTTTGGCGTTGAGTTTGATGCGGGTAGTTTTGCAGACTCTACCTTTAAGTATGGAGGCGTTCGCTACTTAGTGAACTATCCGATGCCCGGTCCTCTGTATGATCGCACCTCGCGAAAATTTCCAACGTTCAATATGGCCATCCCTGATCAATTCAGGGCCGACATATTCATTCAAGAAATCTCAGAAAAATACATCACCTCCAAAAAGGATTTACCATCCATGCTGTCCCTTCAATTGCTAAACGACCATGGAGCCGGTGAACGTCCCACTGCTGGATTTCCATTCAACGAAAGTTATATGGCGGATAATGATTTGGCGTTAGGTCGAGTGATTGAATTTTTAAGTCATACCGAATATTGGAAGAACATGATGATTGTAGTTACGGAAGACGATGCACAAGGCGGCCGCGATCATATTGACGCCCACCGCAGTATTTTAATGGTAATTTCTCCCTATGCAAAAAAGAGCTTCAACAGCCATCAGCATTTTAGTTTTGGAAGTATTTTTAAAACGTTTTGGAATGTGTTAGGCACATCGTATTTGAATCAATATGATTTTGGTGTAAATGATTTAGGCGATTGCTTCACCAACAAGCCTGACTTCACTCCGTATAATGCGTTGTCCGTTGATCCACGAATTTTCGATCCGACAAAGGCCATGTCGCCTCTCAATGAAAAATTTGATTGGAAAGCTTTCCGCGACTCGCCCGAATTAGACGATCCCGAAGACATGAAAGAGAATTCGAAAAGAAAGGATGATGGAAGGACCAAAGTGAATCACTAGTTTATTTAATGTCTGCTATGATGTTTGTGAGGTCTCTGTTGATACTACTTTTTTCGACAGGGACTCAGTTAGTCTTTTCGCAATTTAAGGGTAGTGTGATTGATCAAAAAACACGGCAGCCATTGGCCGATGTTCATATAGCGATTATTGATTCTTCGTTCGGCACTGTGACCGATAAAGCAGGCAATTTTGCGTTAGGTGATGCGACTTCCGATTCACTCCGCCTTCGCATCAGCGCGATTGGCTATTCGACCCTAGAGTATGTAATGGTGAAGGAAAAGGAATATTTCATCGAGTTGATACCTTCTTTCATTCTTCTCAACAATGCTGTGACTATCACCGCACAACGCAGCGAGCGGTTGTCTTTTGATGTGGCGCCATCAACATCTTCACTATCCTCCACTCAACTGGCCGAACTTGCGCCTCGCACCACACCAGAAGCTTTAATGAATGAAACCGGAGTATGGGTTCAAAAAACAAATCATGGGGGCGGCTCGCCTATTATCAGAGGGTTGGTGGGCAATCAGATATTATTGGTAGTAGATGGAATCCGTTTGAACAATGCTACTTATCGTTACGGTCCTAATCAATATCTTTCCACGATCGATCCAGGAATATTTGATCGGATAGAAGTCAATAGAGGAAGCGGATCAGTTTTGTATGGAAGCGATGCTTTGGGTGGAGTAGTACAAGTGATATCTGCCACGCCCTCTTTTTCTTTAACGGGGTTGAAAGTTGGAAGTCGTATTCAAACAAAATGGATGAGTGCCGGTATGGAACAGAGCATTCGTCCGGAGGTTGAATTGCGGGGAAGGCAGATCGCTTTTTTGGGAGGCTTGTCAGTTCGCAATTTTGGGAATGCGGTGGCTGGTGCAAACTTAGGCGTGTTGGCACCCACCGGATACCAAGAGCGATCTGGCGATGCCAAACTATTACTGCGAACAGGATTCAACGGAATACTCACAGCTGCTTTTCAACAGACCACTCAAAATCATGTCCCGCGCTACGACCAAGTGGTGCAAGGCGGATTTAGCTTGTATGAGTTTGAGCCTCAAACTCGCCAGTTGAGTTATTTACGTTGGGAGTCTTCGACAAAGATTCAGTGGCTAAAGTCCTTCCGGATAACAGGTTCACTTAACCGATCTGTTGAAGGGACTATTTCTCAAAAGAATAATTCGGTTGAATTAAAAAGACAATTAGATGAAGTAAACACACTTGGGCTCACTGCAGAGTTTCAATCAAGCCCTACTGCCAATTGGCATATCCAATCTGGAATTGAGTATTATTTCGACAAAGTAAATAGCAACACCAACGTTTTAAATACAACCACCAATACTGAGACCTCACAGCGCGGATCCTATGCTGATGGCTCTACTATTTCTAACTTCGCTTTTTTCACTAACCACCAACTGGATTGGAAAAAATTTCAATTTTCCGCAGGCGCTCGATTTAATAGTGTAACCGTTTCAATCTTGGACAATATATTTGGCAATCAACAAATCAATCCGAATGCAGTGGTGGGAAGTGCAGGCGTAATTTATAAGATCAGCTCGAAGTTGCGTATGATCGGTACCGTCAATTCTGGCTTTCGCGCACCCAATGTGGACGACCTGAGTAAGTTTGGCACACTTGAAGCAAATGTGTTTGAAATTCCGGGCAGCAGTCTTTCGCCAGAACGTTCTTTCAATCTCGAGACGGGCATTAAATACAGCAGCTCAAAATTGTCATGGACGATCACTGCTTACCAAACAAAGTTGACTGATTTAATTGATCGTCTGACAACCAGCTATAATGGTTCTCCTACTTTTGATGGTAGAACCGTTTATCAAAAGCAAAATGTAGGCGAGGCGTTGGTGAGGGGCGTGGAGGCAGATATCGAAGCGATGGTGGGGAGTTCGTTTACCCTCTTTGGAAATGTTACCTACACCCATGGAGAAAATGAAACCAAGAAGGAACCCATGCGAAGGATTCCTCCTATGTTCGGAAGAGTTGGCTTTCGCTATGCGCATCCTTGTGGCGTTTGGTTCCGTACAGAGTGGGCTATGGCCGGAAAGCAAGATCGTTTGGCCGCAGGCGACAAGTCTGATGTGCGAATTAATATCCGTTTAATTGATGAGGCAATGCCTGCCTGGGATATTGTAAATATATATGCCGGTTACTCTTATAAGTTTATCAGCGTTCAAGTCTCCACTCAAAACATATTCGACAAAGCCTATCGTGTCTATGCTTCGGGCATTGATGGCTACGGAAGGTGCATGACCGCATCTGTTAGTTTGAACTTCTAGTTCAATTTAAAATTTATTTGCATCGACATCTTTACCCGCACGGGTTTACCTCGTTGCTTGCCTGGTTCCCATTTAGTGAGCGCTAGCACACGCATGGCTTCTTCATCACAACCTGAGCCAATACCACGAATTATTTTTAAATCAGAGGCCTCGCCATTCCTATTCACTACAAATTCCACAAAAACTTTTCCTTCTATGCCAATACGACTTGCTTGTCTTGGATATTTGATATTCTTGTTTAATTGGTCGTAGAATAATTTGTATCCGTTGACTGGTGCTGGATTTTGTTCTGCGATCACAAATAAGGTATCGACTTCAGCTTCAAATGGAATGAATACAGGAGTAGGTCCGGGTTCACTTCCTACATCTATCAGAGGAATCTTATCATCGGCTGGTTTATCATTTCCGACCTCAACAAAAGTACTAGGTGATAGAGATGGTGATTTAGGTTCTAACTTTTTCATCGGCTGGTGAGCAGAAGGAGGGTCAATAGTCGTAATAGGAATAATCAGTAGAGTACCTGTTTCAATCGGGTTCAAATCAGGAACAATTGGCTTCGTCTTCACCGTTCGCCATTCAAACGCAGTGATCGCAAGACTGAAACTAATAGTTAAGCCAATCAAGAAAAATTTATTTCGTTGAAGGCTTAAATCTTTGCTGGGATTTTTCTTTGCTTCCATACTTCATCATGTTTAAGTTGCTCTCTTAATGCAAGATCGAAGATGGAGTCACAAATTATTTTCAGATCGAAGACAGGAGACACAAGACATAAGACATGAGACGTAAGACCTGAGAATTTCTACTTTTAAGCTTTCAGCTTTCAACTTTCAGCTTTCAACTTCTAACCTCCAACTTCATACCCCGTCCTTCTACCTTCATACCTCGTACTTCTACCTTTGTACCTTTATTATTCGTCTTCTTCTCCCACCTGTTCACCATCACAATCAAAATAATGACCACTAAAATCAGCAAGAAGAAAGTAAATACTTTCACAATTTTTTTCATGCGCTTACCCTCTTCGTGTTGTTTTAGCACGGCACCATAGTTCTTAAACCGATCTGTGCCCCGGGCCGTCAGTCGCTGCCTGCGCATACGTATTTCGTGCTTACCCATTGTACTTTACTTTGATGTTAAACTGAGTGCGCAATTTATCCAACGCCCTGTACGTCCGCATTTTCGCACCACTCTCTGTCATGTCTAATATAAATGCAATTTCCTTAAAGTCCTTGTCTTCGAAAAATCGAAGTTCCAAGACTTGCACCATGTCTGTGGGCAGCTCGTTCATGTAATTGATTACTTGAGTAACCAACTCTTCGTCCCAGCCGCCATCACTTTGCTCAACCAGCTCTTTTACTTTTAGCTCCTCAATGCTAAAAACTTTTTTTCCTTTGTTCTTGCGGTAGTGTTTATTTACCTCATTGCCCGCAATTTTATACAGCCAGGCCGAAAACGGAAACCCCCGAAACTCATACTTGCCCAAGTGGTTGAGCGCATTCACAAAAGTTTGCGAACACAAGTCACCCGCTAGTTCTTCATCATCCGTTTGACGGTAGAGGTAATTGTAAATACGTTCAAAGTAATGCTCATAGATTTCGCCAAACGCCTTCGGGTCTTGTTTTGATCTTTCGATCACTTCCTGCTCTTTCCGGATTTCAGCTTCCGACATCGGTAGGCGGTTTACAGTCTACAACTTCGCAACAGCTTCATAACACGTAGTAATAATGCAAAGGAATAAGATAAGTCACAAATAGTAGATAACCTGCCACTGGAACATTGTTGTAGGTGCGGCCCCATGACCGAAACGTCATGGCCGGGCTATTCGCTACAAGTCCTCGCTCTCCCGATAGCTATCGGGATCGCTGTGGGCTTTCCGCTACTATCCCTGGCCGAGGCCAGCACCACACTTTTCTTTTAACTTTTGAGTTTTGCTTTCTATGAAACTTTAATAGAACCTACCATTTATGGGTGGATAGGTGAAAACTTTTAGAATCGGGTAATGTATATTTAGGACTTGTCGAACAGACTAAAATATCAACTTAACTTGTAAGAATATGATATTGAGTTACATAAACTGGAATATTGACCCTGAAATTTTTAATGTGTTTGGGATTTCACTCAGGTATTATGGAGTTTTGTTTGTAGGAGGGTTGATTCTTTGTATTTCTATTCTCCATTGGATATTTAAAAATGAGAATATATCCCTTGACAAATTGGATACGCTCTCAATCTATGGCATGATTGGAATTTTTGTAGGTGCAAGACTAGGGCACTGTCTACTTTATGATCCTTCCTATTATCTAAGCCATCCATTAGAAATGTTTTTGCCAATTCAACCTACCGGGGATGGAGGATATAAATTTGTTGGCTATCTAGGATTGGCAAGTCATGGCGGGGCAATAGGATTAATCATGGCCTTGATTATTTATGCAAAAAAGACAAAGGAATCTATTATCAAAACGATTGACTTGATTGCTGTGGTGACGCCATTAGGCTGCTGCTTTATTAGACTTGCAAATCTGATGAATTCAGAAATTCTTGGGATTCCGACAAATGTACCTTGGGCATTTATTTTTGTGCGTGAGGACAATTTACCGCGACACCCTGCTCAGTTATATGAGGCAATTTCCTATCTGGTGATTTTTGGACTTATTTTTTATTTATACAGATCAAAACGATACAGGTTGCAAAATGGATTCTTTTTTGGATTATCAATTTCACTGATTTTTATAGCCCGCTTCTTTATTGAATTTGTAAAAGAAAGACAAGTGCCATTCGAAGAACAAATGCAACTCGATATGGGACAATTGCTGAGTATTCCTTTCGTTCTAGTTGGATTGGGATTCATAATTTACGGTCTATCAAAAACGGAAAATAATAAACCCAGCGCGCAACAAGAGGTATAAAAAATTTCTTCTCCACGGCATCTTTCACCTATTGAATTTTGACTAAACACCTGAGAAAATATCTAAATGAAGAAAACATACATCTATCCTTCAAGTTGTGTTGTCAGAGCCAGAAACCAATTTAAAATAATGGTAAGTGATCAGTAAATGAAAAGGTCAAATTAGTAATATCAACACTATTAGTAGCTTTGATTGAGATTACTTGTATAAGTCTTGAGCAATATCATTTAATATGAACCCCAAAGTTGACTTTTATTTTAATAAAGCCAAATGGCAAGAAGAGTTAGCGAAATTGAGAAAGATTGTTCTTGAGTGTGGACTGGAAGAAGAATTGAAATGGGGAGTTCCTTGTTACACATTTCAGAACAACAATGTGGTTTTGATTCACACTTTTAAAGAATACTGCGCACTATTATTCCACAAAGGTGTCTTATTGAAAGATCCTAAAGGTTTACTAGTTCAGCAAACAGAGAACGTTCAGGCCGCGCGACAAATTAGATTCACCAATGCGAAAGAGATTGTAAACTTGAAATCAATCATCAAAGCTTACATTAAAGAAGCAATCGAAGTAGAAAAGGCCGGTCTGAAAGTTGAACTGAAAAAGACAGCAGCGTTCAAAGTACCTGCCGAATTTAAAAAAGTCTTGGCCGATATGCCCGAATTGAAAACGGCCTTCAATAAATTAACACCCGGCAGGCAGAGAGGATACTTACTTCATTTTTCGGCACCCAAAAAATCCAAAACAAGAGAATCCAGGATTGAAAAATCTATTCCACATATTCTAAATGGAAAAGGATTGGATGATTAACAAATCCTCTGCGGTCAGTCAGACACAGAATCGAAACTATTCAGGTAAATAGTTAAAGTTAAATGATCGATCTTGCACCAGCCATTAAATAACCACTCCACTAACCGTAAACAGTAAAGCGATGTACATAGGAAAAAAAATGACTTTTGCTGCGATCTGGCTATTTGCCAGAAAGAACCTTATCAAGACATTGATCTTAAGCAGCGCTGTAGTGGGGCTTTATTACTTCTTTGATCTCCATGGTATCGCTATTCCGTTTTTACCCGTAGCAACCATTGGTACAGCTGTTGCCTTTTATGTGGGTTTTAAAAATAACCAAGCCTACGATCGGCTATGGGAAGCCAGAAAATTGTGGGGTGGCATCACGAACACCAGTCGAACACTGGCGGCATCGTTTATCTCGCTAGTGGAAGACAAAGAAAAGCAAAGAGCTTTTTTGCTGCGGCACATTGCGTATGTCAATATTTTGCGGTTGCAACTTCGCAAAACAATTCCCTGGGCCAGTAACAACGAAGACTACCATCAGCAAATCGTATCTGCTTCGGAAGAGATAAAGGAATTTGATTCGGCCATCGCAGCCTTGTTTGACCACCTTGATAAGAAGGAAATATTTGAGAGAGTAAAAAGCAAGGGAAATATTGCTAGCTACACGTTGAAGTATCAATTTAATGTGCTCACAAAATTAAAACGCGACAAAATACTGGATGAGTATGAGCACAGCGACCTCACTAAATTGTTAGGTGAATTGTATAATCTGCAGGGCGGATGTGAACGCATTAAAACAACCCCTTTGTTTCGACAGTACAGCCTTTTTAGTAGAATCTTTGTGGAGTTATTCATCTTCCTTTTGCCATTTGCATTGCTCAATGAGATGAGTAAGTTGGGTGGTTACGGATTGTGGCTAACCATTCCTTTCTCATTGTTGATCTCCTGGGTTTTTATGACGATGGAACAAATTGGAGAAGCCAGTGAAAATCCGTTTGACAATGGATTAAATGATATCCCTATATCTACCATCTGTCGCAACATTGAAATAGACATCTTAGAAATGCTGGACGAAACCAATCTTCCTCCAAAGATAGAACCGTTCAATGATGTCTTGTTGTAATAAAATCAAATAGTCATGAAGAAAAAAGATAAACTCGCCATCATCCATCAGCATTATCCCAATGCTATGACCACCATTGACAGCGTTAATCAATTCATTGATTTTGTAGAAAGTGAATTGGATTTGGAACCCGCGCAAGTGATGTTAGCCGACAGTATTTGTAGTGACGATGTGAACAGCATACAATACCCCGCAAGAACACAAGAATTTTTAGGTCCATTTAAAATGGGGGGCCTTGATGGATTTCCATTTACAGGTCTTACCGGAATGGGAGCATTTGCCAGCCATGTGCCAGACGAAGGAGCCGTTGCCATTTATTATGGACCTCATATCGGGATTACAAAAGACGGAACCATTGGAGAAATTCACAGACGTGGACAAGCAAAGAATAGTGGTTGTTGCGGGGCTGCAAAAGGCGCATTAAATAAATTAAAGAATAACCTGATCAAGAAAGGTAACGTCACCGACATCGATTATCAGATGAATACGATAGAGCAAATTCTATTTAATCAAAAAGAGAGAATTTTGTCGGCTACGCTTCCATTGAAAGAAGCTACTGAAGTCATTTATGAAGCCATTGACCAGCGAATTGAAGAATTGGTAGCAGGGACGATTTATAATTGCAAATACCTTATTCTGTTTGGCGCTATCCATATCAATAGTGATACTGAAATTGGGTCGTTTAATGAAGCAAGAAAATTTGAAGTCATCGACTTGAAAACGACTAAGAGAACAAACTATTTAAAGCGATGAAGTACCTCCTGACCGGAGAAGAGTCGTCCCGCTTGCTTTTTAGGAAACTGGAAGTAAGTGACAATCAAGTCTGGCTTCAATTTTTTAAGGATCCATTATGGTCTAAATACTGGACCATGAAAAAGCAAACACCTGATGAGCATTGCCAACAGTGGTTTGATAAAAATTTCCATCGGTATGAGAATAATTTAGGAGGAATGAATGTGCTGATCGACAAACTTTCTGGTGAATTTATAGGTCAATGTGGTCTTTTGATTCAAACGGTGGACGGAATTGAGGAACTGGAAGTGGCCTACTCGATGATGCCTCAACAAAGAGGAAAAGGCTATGCATCAGAAGCAGCCAAAAAATGCATTGACGTTGCCTTCACTAATCAATGGCGTGATTCATTAATTTCAATCATTCATGAAAAGAATGTGGAATCACAGAAGGTAGCCACGAAAAACAAGTTAAGTGTTTTTAAACACACTACGTTTGACAACAATCCAGTAAGGATTTATAGAATAAAGGCCAACGTTTAAGGCTTGCTACGATCTTTCCAAGCGCATATTTTGGTGAGAGAAACAAGGTAAATGGTTTTCTGTGATGAGGATTTGACCTTCCATCAACTTCCTTATTCACGTTACTAAATATTTTTTATCTTACGATCAAATACTTTTCCTATGTACAGAATACCTCTACTCCTGGTTGTTTTATTTTCATCGAACCTTTTTGCGCAAAAGAAAAAGCAAGAAGCACCGGTTGCTTCGGCAATACCTTTGGATACCACTATTGATAGCAAGGTAAGTTCAATGAAGAAATTTGCCGGCTTCTTTGATTTTTATTATGATGAAAAGCAGGATAAAGTTTTTCTGCTGATCGACAAATGGGATACCGAGTTTATCTACGTAGAGTCCATCACGGCTGGAGTGGGCTCAAATGACATTGGGCTGGATCGCAATCAATTAGGAGGTGAGCGCATCGTAAAGTTTGAGCGAAGAGGCCCCAAAGTATTAATGACACAGCCTAATTATTTTTATCGTGCCATTAGCACCAGCACTGCCGAACGCAAGGCAGTAGAAGAATCATTTGCTCAATCTGTATTGTGGGGTTTCAAGATCGAAGTAGAGGAGGCTGGTAAGGTGTTAGTAGACGCTACTGATTTTTTGTTGCAAGACGCACATGATGTGATTGGAAAATTGAAAGAAACTAAGCAGGGATCTTATTCATTAGATAAATCACGTTCGGCTTTTTACTTGCCGCGCACCAAAAATTTCCCACAGAATTCTGAGTTTGAAGTCACCCTTACATTCACTGGGCAACCTACCGGTGGATATATAAGAAGCGTCACACCTACTTCTTCGATCGTAACAGTACGTGAGCATCATTCATTCGTACAATTACCGGATGCTAACTATAAGATGAGAAAGTTTGACCCTCGTTCAGGATATTACCCTACCTCATTTTATGATTATGCGACTCCCATTAGCGAGCCGCTTGAAAAGCGATTTATTACTCGCCATCGGTTAATAAAGAAAGACCCAACGGCCGCAATCAGTGAGCCAGTGAAGCCCATTATCTATTACATGGATCCGGGTGCACCTGAACCAATTCGTTCTGCTTTAATGGATGGTGCTCGTTGGTGGAATCAAGCGTATGAAGCGGCTGGATACAAAGATGCCTTTCGGGTAGAACTTCTTCCAGAAGATGCCGATCCTATGGATGTCCGCTACAATATGATTAATTGGGTACATCGCTCCACCCGAGGCTGGTCGTATGGAGGAGGAGTGACAGATCCACGAACAGGCGAAATAATCAAAGGCCATGTAGTATTGGGTTCGCTGCGCGTACGCCAGGATTATTTGATTGCAGAAGGATTGCTAGCTCCGTATGAAGAGGGGAAGCCGGTTTCAAAAGAAATGGAACAAATGGCTCTGGCTCGGCTGAGACAATTAGCAGCACATGAAGTTGGGCACACATTAGGATTGTCACACGCCTATTCTTCTAGTTCAGAAAATCTTTCTTCTGTGATGGATTACCCTCACCCCATTGCAAAATTGAATAACGGAAAAATTGATTTGAGTGATGCCTACGATACAAAGATTGGCG
>JANPBK010000073.1:0-81516 GCA_031430395.1 Cyclobacteriaceae bacterium | reverse complement strand
ACCGGCATAACCGGATACAGCAGAATCCACACCAACCACCGCTTCAAAAATATGTTCAGAGCACCAAAAACAACCTTCAGCAAATGCTGCTACCGCCTTTCCAGTGGGAGGAATCAAACTTATTTTTTTATCAGTTTGCTTTTTACCGGCCTGTCCTTGGCATGAAAACAGCATAAAACTTAATGTCACAGTAAGGGCAAAATAAATCGTCTTCATCATGTTAAAAGTATTGTTATCAAATATACGTTCTGTTTGGTATTCTGGTTTGGAAGAATAGCACTTTATGTCGGGTAAGCGTCAAAAGAGGCTCTCGATGGTGGCCCCTGAAGGATTGCTAGATCTAGTCAGGTGGGGGGAGAGAATGGGGTTTTATGTTCTTATATTGAGTGTTCAATAAATTTATGATTATTCCTGTAACCTATGGAGAAGACTACAGTTTCCCTTCTTGCAAACCTAAATTGAGAATTTGGAAGCGCTTTCAGATAATTCTTTAATGCTAAAAGTAAGAGATGGGGCTCCGGACCCACTTGGTCTCTTGTTCGAGCGATATAAAAAACCGTTGTATGGTTTTTTCTATGGGCTCACGCGTGAAAAGGATTTGAGTGAAGATTTAGTACAGAATACATTCTTGCGAATATTGAAATATAAGCACCTCTTTCGCGGAGAGGGTGACTTTAGGGCTTGGATGTTTCACATTGCTAGAAACGTGAACAATGATCATTACCGCAAAAAAAGAATCAACGCCAAAGAGGAATTAGAAGATTGGCAAGACAAACTAGGGCATCAAGAAAACAGCTCGACAGAAATGCAACGAGCGGATGAACACCAACTGCTTTCTATGGCCATGGAAAGACTACCCTTGGATAAGCGAGAGGTATTGCTGTTGAGTAAATATCAAGAGAAGAAGTATCAGGAGATCGGGGAGATTTTAGGTTGCTCGGAAGGTGCAGTAAAAGTGAAGGTTTTCAGGGCTTTGCAAGAGTTGAAAGAAGTGTATCGTCAATTAGAAAAACGAATGTGATATGGAAAAGAATCTGATCGCTGAATTGATTTCTAAATTCAATGGAGGTGTAGCTAACCCCAAAGAAATACAAGCCATCGAGCAATTGATTGAGTCCGGGTCAATAGAATTGGATCAATTGATTGTATTGGAAAACTTGGATCAACAAGTATCAAAATTAGATGCTGGCTCACCTTCTAGACGATTAGATGATCAATTTTACAAATTATTAGCAGTCGAGAGGAATCATCATATTTCTAAAACAACTTCAATTCCAAAAATTGAATGGGGTAATTTATTTCCTCGGTTTGCCTTAGCTACTTCCTTTCTCCTGGTGGGTTTGGTGGGTGGCTTTTTTCTGAAGAGTCCTACAGAGGATACGTCTGTAAAACTATTGACCCAACAGGTAGGGGAATTAAAGGAAATGATGATGTTATCAATGTTGGAAAAGGAGTCGGCTACTGAGCGGTTAAAAGCAGTTAGCCTCTCCTCAGATATGAATCAGGTGAGCCAGAAGGTAACATCTGCGCTGATTAAAACCCTCAATAGCGATGAAAATGTGAATGTGCGTTTAGCTGCATTGGATGTGTTAATGAATTACGCCAAAGACAGTGACGTACGGGCAGAGTTAATCAAGTCTATTTCAATTCAAGATTCCCCGTTGGTACAAATTGCCTTAGCCGAATTGATGGTAGCATTGCAAGAGAAAAAGTCAGTGTCTGAACTAAAAAAACTGCTAAGAAATGAAAAGACCGCCAAGGAAGTGAAAGGAAAAATTGAAAAGAGTATTGACGTTTTAATCTAATAAAATGAAAAAAAATATTTGTTTTATTCTCTGCATGGCATTGATAAATGTAGTGGAAGCTCAAACCTTCAATGAAACGATTACGAAGGAATTGACTTTTGAAAAAGTGGGATTGGAGAACACCGTATTTGTAAGTAACATCAATGGTGACATCCATGTGCAAGGGTATGAAGGTACTAGCGTATTACTGGAAGTGTCAAAAAAAATCACAGCCAAAACGCAACAAGGGTTGGAGTTAGGTAAAAGTGAAATTCAATTAGGTGTGATTGATCGGGCGGATACTTTGATTTTTTATCTCATTGATGGCTGCCATGCATTTAGTGAGAGAAATTTGAAATCCCGAAATTTTGGCACTCGAAATAAATGGGCGTATAATTGGGAGGGTAGTAATGAGTGCATTTCAAAATATGATTTCACACTTGATTTTACTATCAAAGTACCCTTCTCGGTAAATCTGATCCTCAGCACAATCAATGATGGAGATATTAAAGTTGAGAATGTAAATGGCGCGCTGAAAGTGGAGAATATCAACGGTAGCATTATTCTCAAAAATATAACTCGCGAAGCTTTTGCGACTACCATCAACGGCAATGTCGATATAGAATATGCAAAAAATCCGGAAAAGGCTTGTAGATTTTATACGCTTAACGGAGACATCAATGCCTGGTTTCAAAAAGGATTGACGGCTAACACAAATTTTAAAAGCTTTAATGGAGAATTTTACAGTAATGTGAAACAGTTAGAATCATTGCCAGTCCAAGTGGAAAAGGAGCGAGGCGCTGCAGAGACAAAATACAAACTGAATGGAAATCGATTTAAAATTGGAAGCGGTGGCCCACTGCTGGATTTTGAGACGTTTAACGGCAATGTCTATCTAAAGGAGAGAACACAATAATTGACTAGCTGTTCTAGGGGCCAAAATTTTCAGTAACACATAGAAATAAATTAATTATTAACACATTTAAATAATTTAAAATGAAAAAGCAACTTATAATCATAGCAATATTATTTTTTATCACTTTATCTACTGCCTTTGCGCAAAATGCAGGAGAGTTTGTTGTTCCATTAACCGACCCTAATAAAAGAGGAAAATTAAAAGCTCACCTCAATTATGGTTCAATTACAATCAAAGGCTCACCACGCAAAGATGTATTGGTAAAATACAAAGCAATTGCAGAGGGAGAAGAAGACGATGACGACAGAGACGAAGAAAAGAGATTAAAGCCGTTGCCTCGTATCAATACGAAAACGAATTCAGGTTCTGACGGTAAGAATGCGGGGCTAAAGAAAATATCTGGTGGAACAATGGATCTGGAAGTAACTGAAAATGATAATTCAGTAAGAGTAAATTCTGACTCCTGGTCAAATAAATTAAAACTTGAAATCGAATTGCCTTCGGGCTTTGATTTAAATGTAAGTACCTATAACGATGGGGATTTAGTGATCAGCAACATCCAGGGTGAATTGGAAATTAACAATTACAATGGTGAAATCAATGCCGAGAATATTTCCGGTTCAGTGGTAGCTACTACATATAATGGTGAAATAAAAGTCACCTTCGATAAAGTAACGGAAGCAACCCCCATGTCCTTCTCGACATTTAATGGAGATATTGATCTTACTTTTCCAGCCTCTTTAAAGGCGACTTTCAAAATGAAGACTGAGCAAGGAGAGATACTGAGTGGATTTGATATGGCCATGATCAAGAGCGGACCCATCCAAAAGAAGGATACTAAATCAGGTACCTATAAAGTAGTAATTGATGAATGGGTAAAAGGTGAAATCAACGGTGGTGGGCCGGAATTTAGTATAAAGAATTACAATGGCGATATAATCATCAGGAAGAAGTAAATACATATGGAGTAATCAGTAATCGGGATTCGGCAAACGATGCAATCGAAAACTATTACTGATTACTTTTTTTATCGTACGCGAACTTAAAATAGATCAACAATAGACTTAAGCAAAAGATTATTCCATTGGCCAGAATGACTGGCCAAAGCAGTAAGGCAATTCCGTACACAAGCCAAATGATCGTACTGGATGATACAATTAACATCATCATCAAACTTAAATCTCCAACGCTTTTAGTTTTCCACACTTTATATACCTGAGGAATAAAGGTAATACTGCTTAAAAAGGCTCCTGCCAGACCAATCATCTCTATCCAGTTCATATTAATTTATTTATTAAAAAAATTCATTGTTCGTTCTGCGCCTATTGTGCAGAAAGAGAGCGCCATGTCTGCGGCTTTGTCCATCACGGCTGGCAATTGTTTAAATTCTTCCTGACTAAAATTACTGAGCACAAAATCGACTTGCCCGCCTTGAGAGAAGTCATTGCCTATACCCAACCGTAGACGGGTATATTCCTGTCCCCCCAAAAGTAGTTCTATATTTTTCAATCCATTATGTCCTGCCGCGCTTCCTTTTGTACGCATTCGTAAACTACCAAAAGGCAACGCTAAATCATCCACAATAACCAATAGATTTTCTTTAGGTATTTTTAAATCCTGCATCCAAAAGGAGATTGCTTTCCCACTCAAGTTCATGTAGGTGTTTGGCTTAATGAAGTGAAGGTATCTGCCCTTGTATTTTAATTCTGCTTTATCCGCTAATCGGTTGGTGGTAAATTGAATGTTATGTTTATCGGCAATGCGATCCAGCGTAAGGAACCCAATGTTGTGGCGGCTAAGTTCATATTCAGGCCCCATATTGCCGAGCCCGGCTATCAAATACTTCATACATATAAAGAAACAAAAAATCCCGTCCCGATGAATATCGGAGGACGGGACTTTTTGCAATTGATTTTAAATTATTTTTTCCCTTTCTCTTCTTTTTTAGGGGCGTCTGCCTTTTTAGCATCAGCAGCAGCAGGCGCAGCAGTTCCGGCAGCAGGTGCAGCAGCTCCAGCAGCAGGTGCGGCAGCAGCAGCAGCGGCAGCAGTTTCCTCGGCTAATTTAGCAGAACGAGGTACTTCTACAGAAGCAATAGCAGCCATCTTTGGATCTAAGAACTCGAGGTTTGGCATTTTCATATCCTCTACTTTCACAGCATGGTGAAAATCTAGAGATGAGCAATCCACATCAATATGATCTGGCATATCTTTCGCAAAGCCATAAACTTTTAATGCAGCTCGTTTACGAACCAATGCACCACCTTTAGCAACACCTGGTGCTTGTCCAACAAGGCGTACTGGAATGTCCATTTTAATTTTTCTAGCGTCTGTAATGCGCAAGAAATCTACGTGAAGAATGATCTCACTCACAGGATGAAATTGAATCTCCTGCATAATGGCCTGGCATTCTTCGCCTTCAATGTTCAAATGCACAAAATGGGCTTCATTCGTGTACACTAGATCGCGGAATAAAATAACGGGTGAGTAAAAATGAATCTGATTGTCGCCTCCGTAAAGCACACATGGCACATTGCCTTCTTCACGGATTTTTTGAGAGTCATTCTTGCCGAGATTTGCTCTTCGATACCCTATAATCTCGATGGTTTTCATAATTGTTTATTGGTTTAATTTGAAATAGTTTACAAACGGATGAATAAAGAACTGATCGATTCGTGATCGTGTATCTTTCGAATTGCTTTCGCGAATAGGTCAGAAACAGATAGCACTTTGATCTTAGAAGTCAGTTGCTTTAGGGGAATCGTATCGGAGACTGCGATTTCTTCTAAGACAGAGTTTTGAATGGTTTCGTACGCGTTCCCGGAAAGAACAGGGTGAGTGCATACGGCTCTTACCGAATTAGCGCCCTTCTCTTTAAGTAATGCGGCAGCTTTGCAAATGGTGCCGGCCGTATCAACCAAGTCATCCACTAAAATCACATCTTTCCCTTCAACTTCCCCAATCAGTCTCATGGATTCAATCTTATTAGCTTCTTTTCGATATTTATCGCAAACGGCTAATTCGGCATTAAAAAACTTGGCGAAACTGCGCGCCCTTTTTATTCCTCCTACATCAGGCGATGCAAACATAATGTTAGGAAGGTTCAATGATTTTAAATAAGGGACAAAAATATAGTTGCCATCAAGGTGGTCTACCGGTATATCAAAGAAGCCTTGGATTTGATCAGCATGAAGATCGCAGGTCATAATGCGGTTCGCACCTGCGGCAGAAAGTAAATTGGCAATTAGTTTGGCTGCAATGGCCACCCTTGGTTTGTCTTTACGATCTTGGCGGGCATAGCCAAAGTAAGGGATAATCACATTGACGTTAAGGGCACTTGCTCTTTTTGCGGCATCAATCATCAACAACAACTCCATAAAATTCTCAGATGGAGCAAAAGTGGATTGCACTATGAATACATCATGGCCACGTACTGACTCTCCGATGAGGGGAGACATTTCTCCATCGCTGAATTGCTGATAATCTACAGTACCCAGCCTTTCCCCATATGCATGGGCAATTTTTTCTGCCAAATAGGTAGTGGCGCGCCCGGAAAAGATTTTTACTGACATGTTCTACTTATAAACACGCACAAATTAGGATGCGGTTTTTTTAGTTGTCCTACTAGGATTCGAACCTAGAAAAGCAGAATCAAAATCTGCTGTGTTACCATTACACCATAGGACAATGTATCCCTTAAAAAGGTGTGCAAAGGTAAAATTAATTTTCAATCGGGAAAACTGAATTTTGAGCCTTTTTAGATGATTTATAGGTTAATCCCAGACTCCTACAATTCGGTCTCTTTTGTCTGGTTTTGTCCCTCTACAAAGCCTTCGGCCCAAAAACGGTACTTATCTAAAATAGAGATAACGGCATTTCGAAGGTGACGTTGGTTATTAAAATCAATGCCGCCATATAAAGTGGTAGCGTAGCCTTGCCACACGGATCTGTTTTGGCGCCTATCGTATAACTGGATTAATAGAGTGCCACTTTGCATATTTAGCTTTTTTGGGTTGTATCCAAGGCTTTCATCTTGACTTTTTACCCATTCTTCGATGGCTGGCTGATTATAGCCGTTAAATTTTAAACTATCTGAAAACATTTTAAATCCGACAATCAAGTGGGGGCGATTGGTGGATTGTTTATATCCTAAAAATTTCATCCTCGAAATGATTGATTTTTCGATTACTTCATTGGTCATGGTTGAGTCTACAATACCAAGGGGTTTCATTATACTGAATGTCCGGTATCGTTTGAAATTGCCGTGGTAACTATAATCGTATTCAACGGGCAATTCCTTATAGCCAAAGCAAGAAGTGAGTAATGCAAGTAACAATGCATACAGGCAGATATTCTTCATAGGCTGTTGGATATTGATTGAAAAGTTAAGCTAAATTGAAACGAAGTACAAGTGTGAAGGATAGTATGTTGTCAATCGCTGCATAACCAAGTCAAAAAGAAGATGTCAAATTATGATCAAAGTGTAGGTTCACGCTATCATATCTATAATAGCCTGTTCCTAAACCTACCATTTAGGGCGGTATCCCGCACCGGTAATTTGTTACCCTTGCTTCAGCAGTATTGTATAGATGGTTTTCAACGGGGCGATTCGGCTAATGAAATAGCTCATTTATTTTTTAAGGAACTCGTACCCCATGCCAATCAGGAAGAACAATTTGACCTGCTATTTAATTTTATCCAGTATATCGAGCGACAGGTAGCTTTATTTGATTCTATTGAGGACTCTGCTTTTGAACAGATCAATGATTTAAATGGCAAGGGTACAGTCCCGGCTCTATTGTTACGAACAAAGTATGAAAGCAAAACAGAGGAATTAAAGGCCAAACTGGAGGAATTTAGTTTACGCATCGTTTTAACGGCCCATCCCACCCAATTTTATCCGGGTCATGTTTTGGGTATTCTCACTGATTTAGAAAACGCAATCCGACAGAATGATCTTTCACAAATCAACTTATTGCTTCAGCAGTTAGGAAAAACAGGTTTCATAAATCAAAATAAGCCAACGCCTTATGACGAGGCACTTAGCCTCTGCTGGTATTTGGAAAATGTTTTCTATCATTCTATCCCATCCATAATTCAGTCATTAGCATCAGGGATTGAGTTGAATTTATCGGAGTGGAAGAATGATCGATTAATTGTCATTGGCTTTTGGCCCGGTGGAGACCGCGATGGGAACCCATTTGTTACCAGTGAAATTACATTGAAGGTAGCTTCCAAACTTCAGGAAACAATTTTAAAATGTTATTACCGGGATGCGCGTTTACTCCGCAGACGATTAACCTTTCATGGAACCAGTGAACGGATTACTTCGATTGAGCAAAAGATCTATGGACTAGTATTCAGAAAAGAAAGGAATTATAACACTTCAATGGAACTTGTAAAAGAGTTGAATGAAGTCCGAACTAAACTGATCGCAGATCATAATGGTTTATTTTTGGAGTTGTTGGATTCGTTTATTTTAAAAGTAAAGATTTTCGGATTTCATTTTGCAGCACTTGATATCCGACAAGATAGCCGTAAGCATGATCAGGTTTGGAAATCAATTTTAGAAAAATTAAGTGGACAACGGAATAGTATTTCTTGGAATGAATTTGACAAGAAAGACCCCGCAGCCCAAATCAACTATTTGTTATCACTAAAGTCCAATTTGATCTTCGTTGATTTCGATGATGATTTAGTGAACGAAACGATTCAAAGCATTTTGGCAATAGATAAAATTCAAAAAGAGAATGGCATTGCAGGAAGCCATCGCTACGTAATCAGTAATTGTCAGCATGCGTTGCACGTAATTGAAGTATTTGTCTTAGCGAAGTTGCTCATTGGCAAAGACCACAAGTTGGAGTTGGATATCATTCCTCTTTTTGAAACGATAGACGACTTGGCTCATGCACCCGCTATCATGGAAGAATTGTATTCAATTCCGGAGTATCGTCAACATCTGGAAAGTAGAGGGAATCATCAAACGATTATGTTGGGGTACTCGGATGGAACCAAAGATGGTGGCTATTTACGAGCCAATTGGTCGATCTTTCGGGCTAAGGAAAATCTGAGTGTAGTCTCTCGTAAATATGGGTTAAAGGCAATCTTTTTTGATGGTCGTGGAGGTCCACCTGCTCGGGGTGGAGGGAATACTCATGACTTCTATGCCTCTTTAGGCGATACGATTGAAAATGAAGAAGTGCAGATTACTATTCAAGGTCAAACCATCAGTTCTAATTTTGGAAAGGTAGCTTCATGCAAGTATAATTTAGAGCAATTGATTTCGGCTGGACTAGAGGGAGTTGTTTTTAAGAGGAATGAAAATCAATTGACGGAAGCATCGAAATTACTGCTAGATGAATTGGCAGAGGAAGGGTACAAAGCCTACTTAGACCTGAAACATCATCCTCAATTTGTGCCCTATCTGGAAAAAGTAACGCCTCTTTCATTCTTTGGCGATACAAATATTGGATCGAGACCGGTTAAACGAAGTGCTACCGAAGGATTAAAGTTTGAAGATTTGCGGGCCATACCGTTCGTGGGCTCATGGGCCATGATGAAACAGAACATTCCTGGTTTTTATGGGGTGGGTAGTGCTATGCAAGCACTAGAAAAAAATGGAAGAGGAGATGAACTTAAAAATTTGTATCAAAGCTCTTTGTTTTTTCGCACGTTATTGGGAAACAGCATGATGTCATTGACAAAAACCTATTATGAGGCAACCATTTATTTAGGCAAGGATCCGGAGTTCGGAGAATTTTGGAAAAAAATGTATGCAGAATATCAACTTTCAAAATCAAAGACTCTAGCTGTTTCCGGATTGAGCGAGTTAATGGGCAATAATCCGAATATCAAGCAATCTGTTCACCTTCGAGAAAGGATCGTTCTTCCATTGATTGCTATTCAGCAATTTGCTCTGATGAATTTGAGAAATTTAAATGAGCAAAATAAGATGTATGAGGTTCGCTATCGCAAGCTGATTATCAGAAGTATGTTCGGAATCATTAATGCGGCCAGAAACTCAGCGTAGCAATGGACTTAAAATCCTTTAAGACCAATGCTCATCAACGCGCGGTAGAGAATAAAAAATTTCTTCTTCGATTGAAAAATAAGGATGCGCGTAAAGTGGATAATATGTTTCATCAACTGCACGACCAAGTATTTGAGGAAATCGACTGTCTAACTTGCGCGAACTGTTGTAAAACTACGAGCCCTATTTTTTATCAGACGGATATAGAGCGTATGGCTAAATCGTTGCGCATGAGGCCCGGTGATTTCATAGAAAAATATTTGAAAATTGATGAGGACAAGGATTATGTGTTAAAATCTGCGCCCTGTCCTTTCTTGGATGCTGATAACTATTGTTCTGTATATAGTGACCGACCAAAAGCTTGTCGTGAATATCCACACACTAACCGTAAAAAAATGGTTCAGATTTTGGAGTTGACATATCAAAATACGTTGGTCTGTCCGGCCGTGCTGGAAATGGTTGAACGAATGAAAGCTATTCCATAAGTTATTTATTCCCTTTTATACTTAACTGACGAATTGAAAAGAAATGTAAAGCATATGCCACTGGCACTAGCAATCCAGGCAACCAGGATATAGGAAATTGTGTGACAATCGTGTTGGAGGGCTCGTTCATAAAAATTCTAATGGGCGTGGGCATTGAAAGAATAGCAGTAAGCACAATGTTAAGGAGTAACCCCAAGCAGAGGAGGTTCCAAACCATTAAACCGGTCTTTGAAATTTTTCCCTTAGTGTAAAGAAAAGCAATCACAGGAGCACTTAGTCCACTGAGTACATCTAAGTTTCTTCCTTCAAATGTCATTTGAATGGGAACTTGATTTTCTAGATACAATGCCCACAGCAAGAGTTCAACAAATAGTCTGAATGCATTGAGTTGAATTATTTTTTCGATTGGAATTCGGGAAAGAATTTCTTTTACGATTTTCGAAAGTGTAAAGTAGAGTATGGAAAGAAATGGAATGATCAGCACAAGGACCACATTGAATGGGAACAAAGAGAAATCGGCCATCACCCCACTAATTGACCAAATACTTACAAAAAGAACCCAGCCAATGATACCAAAGGACGCAATGGGTAGGAATCTTGAGTTAATGAGATCTTGAGAGGAGTTAACCGCTTTTCTGATTTCGTTGTAGAGCAAGCCAATGGATACTAACCCTAGTAGCGCAAATCCAATTTGAATGAAGGTATGTGCCATCGCATTGACTTCATGGTAATTTAATGAAAATTTCCCAATCGTTATAAATACGATCGTAGGGGCAATCTTGGGAAACGGGAGAATTCAAAATCAAAATTGTACCTTATTTCGAATCGAATCGTTGATTTCAAAAAAAATAGCCTCTAATCTGGATCAGAGGCTATTTTAATATTGGTTTTAAATTCCGTTCTCTGTTAATAAGAAGGAACTAGTAGAATGTTAAGCTACTTGTGCTTCTAGCTTGGAAGCAAGCACAGACTTTGGCACAGCACCCACTTGCTTGTCAACAATTTGACCATTTTTGAATACTAATAGAGTAGGAATAGAGCGAACTCCAAATCGAGCGGTGATCTGCGGATTCTCATCTACATTCAGTTTAGCGACAACTGCTTTACCTTCATAGTCAGCTGCTAATTCTTCTACTACAGGGCCGATCATTTTGCATGGTCCGCACCATTCAGCCCAAAAATCGACTAATACAGGCATGTCGCTTTTGAGCGTTTCGTCAAAAGTAGCATCAGTAAGTTCTAAAGTTTTTCCCATGATATTTATTGAGGTTTTATGTTTCTATAGGATCCAACACAAAGGTAGGAGAAAATGTTCCAACTTCCGGTTTTTGATTTGTTTTTGATGCCTGCTCTGATAACCACCGGACGTCTTGTCGATCAGTCACCACGCCTACTTCAGCTAGTTTTTGTAATTCGTTGATGAATTGATTGCTTGGCTTAATGCGACTGGATCGCGCGAGCAACTCAGATTGTAAAGGACTGAAATCGTCTGTTAAGTACATTCTTAAAGCAGCAGTGCCGGAGTTTTTCTTGCATAGCTTTTCCAATGAATCTATGAAATCCGCGTTGACTGCTTGCGCGGCAAAGCGAAGCGCAAGACCTTGTACACGTTTGGCAGATAGTTCATTCAATAAATCAATATTCTTGATTTTGAATTCCAGACTTTGGTCACCCCATGGCTTTCTTGCTATAATGCCTTCAATAAATAAAAAGAGACCGGGCATTAAGAATGATTTAAATTTAAGATAGTCATCACTCCATAAGACAATCTCTCCTTTTCCACTATAATCTTCTAAAAATAATTTTCCAAACGGTCTGCCCGTTTTAGTCATTCTATGCTCCACAGATGCTACGATTCCTCCAAGTTTACATTCCTTACCATCGTTGCCATCTAGCTCAACAAGTCCGGCAACGGGGGTATTACAGAATGTTTCCATCTCAAATTTAAAGTTGTCTAAAGGATGCCCGGAAATATAAACCCCTACCACTTCTTTTTCGAAATGTAGTTTTTCAATTTCACTAAAAGGTTCTATGGGATCTACTTTCGGGAGTGGCATTTGGGTACCTGTTGAGTTTCCAAAAAGACTCGCTTGTGCACTCTGTGATTCTTGCTGCATTTTAGCCGAGTACTTAATCACTTTTTCTGTCAGCGTAATATCTCCCTCTTTGGCTGCAATGTATTGCCTGCGATGATATTCGGTAAAACAATCAAACCCTCCAGATAGCGCTAAACACTCAAATGTTTTTTTGTTTACGGTGCGCTGATTAAGTCGCTTGGCAAATTCAAAGAGATCTTTATAGGGGCCGTGCGCATTGCGCTCCTCAATAATTGCTTCAACGGCTGCATCTCCGGCACCTTTTATAGCACCTAGTCCGAAACGAATTTGTCCATCTTTATTTACTTCAAAATATACCCCGGACTCATTCACATGCGGTCCCAACACTTCAATGTTCTGTTTACGGCATGCCTCAATAAAATAGGTAACGCTATCCAGATTATTTTGTGAGTGAGTGAGCACAGCAGACATATATTCCGCAGGGAAGTTGGCTTTTAAGTAAGCGGTATGATAGGCAATGAGCGAATAGCATGTAGAGTGTGATTTGTTAAATGCATATTGAGCAAAGGCTTCCCAATCTTTCCAAATTTTTTCGGCAATGCGCTCATCGTGATTGTTCTTTTTACAACCTTCAATGAATTTGCTCTTCATCTTATCGAGCACATCTTTTTGTTTCTTGCCCATGGCCTTTCTCAAAACGTCAGCATCACCTTTTGAAAAGTTGGCGAGTTTCTGTGAAAGCAACATCACCTGCTCTTGATAGACCGTAATCCCGTAGGTGTCTTTCAAGTATTCTTCCATCTCTGGTAAATCGTATTTGATGGCTTCCCGCCCATTTTTGCGTGCGATAAAATTGGGGATGTATTCCATTGGACCTGGACGATACAATGCATTCATGGCAATGAGGTCTTCAAATTTATCAGGCTTCAAGCCACGCAAATAACTTTGCATTCCGTCCGACTCAAATTGAAAAGTTCCGGTTGTTTCTCCCCGTTGGTATAATTGATAGGTTTTTAAATCAGTAAGCGGAATGTCATCTATCACAATATCAATTCCTTTTCTCTTTTTAATATTCTTGAGGGCTGTTGTAATGATGGTCAGGGTAGTCAATCCCAAAAAGTCCATCTTTAGCATTCCTGCATTCTCTACCACGCTATTATCAAACTGGGTAACCAGCATATCAGAGTCTTTGGCAGTTGAAACAGGTACAAATTTGGTGAGGTCATCGGGAGTGATAATTACCCCACAGGCATGTGTTCCGGTATTTCGAAGTGACCCTTCTAATACTACGGCTTGCTTTAGGACTTGTGCTTTTAGATCCGTTCCCTTTCTTAACTCGCTTAACTCTTTGACTTCCTCAAATGCTTTTGCCAATGTCGTGCCCGGACGTTCAGGAACTAATTTCGCCATGTTATTAGCATCCGTCAGGGGAAGTTCCATCACACGTGCACAATCGCGGATAGAAGACTTGGCGGCCATTGTGCCATAAGTGATAATTTGTGCTACTTGATTGTGTCCGTATTTTTCGATGACATATTTTAATACTTTATCCCGTCCTTCATCATCAAAATCAATATCAATATCCGGCAACGATACCCGATCCGGATTTAGGAATCTTTCAAAAAGTAAATCATAAACGATGGGATCGACATTGGTAATACCAATGCAATATGCAACAGCCGAGCCTGCGGCAGACCCACGACCGGGGCCGACCGAGACGCCCATCTCACGTGCTTTTGAGGTGAAGTCCTGCACAATTAAAAAGTAGCCGGGATACCCCGTTTTTTTGATCGTCTCCAATTCAAAATCAAGGCGCTCTTTAATTTCTGAAGTCAATTCAGGATATCTCTTTTTTGCTCCTTCGAAGGCGAGATATTTTAAGTAGTCATCTTCTGAGCTAAATTCTTTTGGGATAACAAATTTGGGTAGTAGTACATCACGTTTTAATTCATACCTCTCCACTTTAGCAACAATTTCACTGATTGTTTCAATGGCCTCCGGCAAATCTCGAAAAAGCGATTTCATCTCATGCTGTGATTTGAAATAGAATTGATTGTTGGGCAATCCGTAACGTGTACCTCTGCCAGTCCCGATTGGAGTAGATTGGAATTCACCTTCTTTGATACAAAGCAATACATCGTGTGCATTGGATTCTTCCTTTTCCAGGTAGAAGCACTCGTTAGCTGCGAAATATTTGACATTATGTTTCTTGGCAAACTTAAGTAAGGTCTCATTCACACGATCCTCTTCGCGCATATCGTGGCGATTTAACTCTACATAGAAGTCATCGCCAAATAATTGTACCCACCAGCAAAATACTTCTTCTGCCTGTTTTTCACCCACGTGAAGGATGAGATAAGCAATTTCGCTACTCAAACTTCCTGTCGTTGCTATTAAATCTGCTTTATATTGAATAATTAATTCTTTGTCAATGCGAGGGTGAATCCCATAGAGTCCTTCCGTAAAACCTAAGGAGCTTAGCTTAGCTAGATTTTGATATCCATTTTTATTTTTCGCTAAAAGTACCTGCGAAAATCTTTTGTCAGGATTATCCTTTGTAAACTTATTCTTCTTTCTTTCTTCGGCCACAAAAAATTCGCAGCCAACAATCGGTTTGATATCATGTTTAAGCGCTTCACTGACGAATTTAAAAGCACCATACATATTGCCAAAGTCAGTTAATGCGATGGCGGTCATGTTCTCGGCTTTTGCTTTGGCAATTAGCTCGATGACGTCAGGCACTGCTTGTAGCACGGAGTATTGTGAATGTACGTGCAGGTGATCGAAAGGATTTACAATGAGTTCTTCATGTGCAACCGTACCGAAATCTACTTTCTTTGTTTTTTCTCTTTTAGATGCATTGCCGACTTTAAGATTAGGCGTTACATATTTGATATCATTAACAAGAGTAGTATCAATGGGCTTGATGATATTTTTTTGAATCAGTTCAAAAAATGATTTGGCTGTCGCCTCCACATCATACGCTGCATCATGGGCATCTGCCATTTCCTGATCAAAGAGCTTTTTATAGAGCTCCGTGAGTCGCGGCATTTTCATCCTCCCTCCGGGTCCTCCTGGAAGTTTACAAAAGTCAATGGATGCCGTGCAGGTGTCTATTTTAGGAAGCGACAAAAAAGCATCCGGAGAAATATTCTTTCTTATAAACTCTGCGCCAAGTATAGAAATATCAAAGTCAATATTGTGTCCAACAAGTGCCTTGGTATTCGTAAGATCTCCAATAAATATTTCTAATACCTTCTCCAGTCTATCTCCTTCTTCTATGGCTCTTTTGGTTGAAATGCCGTGAACTTGTTCGGCTTTGAATGGAATGTCAAATCCTTCAGGTTGTACTATATAATTGTGATTCGATATAAGACCGCCTTTTCTATCATGCAGTTGCCAGGCGATTTGCACTAATCGCGGCCAATTATCAAGGTCAGTAATGGGCGCAGTTTTGTTTCTCGGAAGACCGGTGGTTTCCGAATCAAAAATTAAATACATGTATAATCAAGTGGTTGTTGCTTGTAAAAGTAGGACATCGTGGGCAACGCAACAACCGTCCCATTTTTGGAATCGCTTCCCAATAAGTAACAAAATCCAGCAAGTTCATCTATGTAAATAGCAGTATATCAATATATTATGTATTGGGCATCCTATTGGACTAATACCTATCATGTTCAACTTAAATCATATGAAATCCAAGTTAAGTAGAGTATTGTTCTTTGTCCAAAAGCAATGGTTCCTTTTGGTGATGATGGTCACGATTACACTAATCGTAATACTATTTGAACTACTCTGATTGAAATTAAATAGACATAATTAGTTTAGCCTGTCTAGGCGGTGGTTGGTGAGGCATCAGACGATCGAGTTTGGTGCCTTTTTTTATATGTACCCTTCTTATGGCAAGTCCAATTTGTAGTCAGTTTCTCTTGATCTTATAAAAGATTCTAATTGTTTAGTAATCCTTTGCGGAGTAATTTTGGTTCGCATCAAAATATTCTTCCATGAAATGGCTTATTGATCTTTTCTCTAGTTCCCTTGGGCGTAAAGTTGTGATGGCGCTGACAGGCCTGTTCATCATACTGTTTCTTGCCGTTCACCTGATCGGCAATCTTCAGTTATTAAAAGACGATGGAGGAGAAGCTTTTAATGTGTATGCGTACTTCATGACACACAATCCACTCATCAAAATGGTGTCGTATGTAAATTATGCATTCTTCCTTTTTCATATCGCTTGGGCATTGATGCTCACGTTCAAAAATCGACAAGCACGAGGTAGTGTAAGCTATGCGGTCACTACTTCTAAATCTGCGATTTGGTCTTCTCGTAATATGGGAATATTAGGGACTATCATCTTGGTTTTCCTGGTTATTCATATGAAAGACTTTTGGGGGGAAATGCATTTCGGAAATATGCCAACAAAAACTTATGATGGGAAAGAAGTAAAAGATCTTTACACGGTAGTGGGAGCTGCCTTTACGCAGAATTGGTATGTAGCATTGTATTGTATCAGTATGGTGGCTATTGCCTTTCATTTATGGCACGGATTCGTGAGCGCTTTCCAAACGCTCGGTATAAACCATATGAAGTATAATCCTGTTATAAACTTTGTGGGGAAAACATTTTCAATCGTAGTTCCTGCTCTTTTTGCTTTAATTCCAATTGTCATGTTTTTTGTTTAAGATTTTAATCCTTTTTGACTAATTTATTAATCATATAAAATGAAGCTCGACTCAAAAATCCCGGAAGGACCTTTAGCGGAAAAATGGACCAAGCATAAGTTCAATTTAAAATTGGTCAACCCTTCCAATAAAAGGAAGTATGATGTGATAGTAGTGGGTACCGGATTGGCAGGCGCCTCAGCAGCAGCCTCTCTCGGTGAATTGGGTTATAATGTGAAAGCTTTTTGTTTTCAGGATAGTCCTCGCAGGGCACATAGCATTGCTGCGCAAGGGGGAATCAATGCCGCAAAGAATTATCAAAATGATGGCGATAGTATTTATCGATTGTTCTATGATACTATCAAAGGAGGCGATTATCGGGCACGAGAAGGGAATGTTCATCGACTAGCAGAAGCTAGTGTCAGCATTATTGACCAATGCGTGGCGCAAGGTGTTCCCTTCGCTCGTGAGTACGGTGGCATGCTTGCCAATCGTTCTTTTGGAGGAGCGCAAGTCTCCAGAACATTTTATGCACGTGGGCAAACCGGACAACAATTATTATTAGGTGCTTATAGCGCCTTGAATCGTCAAATTGCCAATGGCAAAGTTAAAATGTATAACCGCACAGAAATGCTTGATGTGGTGATCGTTGACGGAAAGACACGCGGTATCATTACACGGGATTTATTAACCGGAAAAATTGAATCACACAGTGCCCATGCGGTACTCCTTTGCACAGGAGGATATGGAAATGTATTTTACTTATCAACCAACGCAAAAGGCTCTAACGTAACGGCCGCTTGGCGTGCGCACAAGAAGGGAGCTTTGTTCGGTAATCCTTGCTTCACACAGATTCACCCGACTTGTATTCCTGTTTCGGGCGACCATCAATCTAAGCTTACGCTGATGTCAGAGTCGTTGCGAAATGACGGCCGTGTATGGGTGCCTAAGAAAGCTATTCCTGGTTTAAAAGGAGCAGATGCCATGAAGGTGCCGGAAGCAGATCGTGATTATTTCTTAGAGCGAAAATATCCTTCCTTTGGAAACTTAGTGCCACGCGATGTGGCTTCACGCAATGCGAAGATTGTTTGCGATGAGGGTAGAGGTGTTGGATCAGGGTTAGCAGTATTCCTGGACTTTACGGATGCCATTAAGCGCGATGGAGAAAGCACTATCCGGGCTAAATACGGCAACCTGTTCGATATGTATGCTCAAATCACGGGCGACAATCCATACAAAGGACCCATGATGATTTACCCCGCTGTACATTATACCATGGGTGGCTTGTGGGTAGACTATAATTTAATGACGAATGTTCCCGGACTCTATGCACTCGGTGAAGCTAATTTTTCTGACCATGGGGCTAACCGATTAGGAGCGAGTGCTCTGATGCAAGGGTTGGCCGATGGTTATTTTGTGATTCCATACACGATTGGAGACTATCTCGCCAATATTGGGTGGAATGATAAAGTAGGTACTGATCATCCTGCTTTCAAAGAAGCGATGGACAGTGCCACTGAACGGATGAATAAACTGGTTAACATTAGAGGCAAGAAAACTGTGGATGAATTTCATCGTCATCTGGGACTTACCATGTGGGAGTATTGTGGGATGTCCCGCAGCGAGCAAGGTTTGAAAAAAGCAAAACAAATCATTCAAGATATTAAGAAAGAATTTTGGACGAACGTCAATGTGCTGGGCACTACTTCTGAGCTTAATCAAGAATTAGAGAAAGCAAATCGTGTTGCTGATTTTATTGAATTAGGTGAATTAATGGTGGATGACGCACTCGCTCGCGAAGAGTCATGCGGAGGTCACTTCAGAGAAGAATCTCAAACTCCGGAAGGGGAGGCCATGCGTAAGGACGATGAATTTGCTTTTGTTTCAGCTTGGCAGTTTAAAGGTGAAAACCAGCCCGAAGAATTGCATAAAGAAGAATTGCGATTTGAGAATGTGAAACTAACTCAACGTAGCTATAAATAAGTAATGAGTTTAAAATTCATTGTTTTAAAAACTAACAAAAGAAATTAACTATGAAGATCACACTCAAAGTTTGGAGACAAAAAAATAGGGATTCAAAGGGAGCCTTTAAGACCTACAAGGTAGATCATGCATCTCCCGATATGTCTTTTTTGGAAATGATCGATGTTTTAAATACAGATCTGATCAAAAAGGGAGAAGAGTCCATTGCCTTTGATCATGATTGTCGGGAAGGTATTTGTGGCATGTGCAGTTTATATATTAACGGCCATCCACATGGGCCGCTGCAAACGACTACTTGCCAACTTCATATGCGTTCGTTTAAGGATGGAGAAACAATTACGGTTGAGCCTTGGCGTGCAAAAGCGTTTCCGGTGCTTAAAGATTTAGTAGTAGATCGTACAGCTTTTGATCGTATTCAACAATCAGGTGGATTTGTAAATGTGAACACAGGTGGTGTTCCTGATGCGAACGAGATTCTTATCCCCAAGCGAATTGCGGAGGAGGCTTTTGATGCGGCTTCTTGTATTGGTTGTGGAGCTTGTGTAGCGGCTTGTAAAAATGCCTCGGCTATGTTATTTGTCAGTGCCAAAGTTTCACAGTTTGCTTTGTTGCCCCAAGGTCAAGTTGAGCGGAAGGAGCGTGCCGAAAAAATGGTGGCACAAATGGATGCCGAAGGATTTGGGTCTTGCACGAATACCTATGCCTGCGAAGCTGAATGTCCAAAAGGAATCAAAGTCGCAAACATTGCCCGTATGAATCGTGAATATTTTGGGGCCATGCTCACTTCTTATGAAATTCAGTCTGGAGGGGGAGGAGAGTAGTAGTATGTGGTACCCCAAATAGCACTACGGTACTTGAATTTTTCTTAATTCTATTTTTCTAAATAGCATTTCTCAAATCGAATAAAATCACGCTGTCGCGAGATACTCTTTCTCCACCGCGTGGAAAATATTGTCTTAGTGATAAAATAAATTCGATTGGGTAAAGTCGTCCAAGTTTTGCGCGTGAACCAAAAGTTGTCGAGTTGGTCGACACCGTCCGCTGCCACTACTATTTTATATGTCTGTCAATTCAAAATTTTCTCAGTCGTCTTTGAAGTCGGTCGTTTGTCCCTGTGCTGAAATGTTTGCTAGTAATGTAACACCCTGTTAGTTGAATTTTTTGCCGGCCACATTCCCAATAACGATTGTCTGCTGTGGCGCGCTTTCGAAGCAGCGTCCTTTCCCTGAAACTAAACGAAGAACGAAGACAAAACCTAATAACCTATACTTCACCGCGCCATTGCTTCAACATTTGGTGGGCACTGGTGCTACCTCTCACTTCTTAACATATTCATATCTGCTAACAGTCCACTCTTCACAACCTTTAGTTGTAGCAAACTTAATGTCTTCAGTTAAAAGGCGACCGTTATACTTTCTCTTAAATATCGTACAAGTTCCATTATAATTAGCTTCGATCAGATTACCCCATTTATCATAGGTCAACTCTCTGGTGTAAGTCAGTGAATCATTATTGTCGTAATGCAATTCTTTCGTTGGAAGATCATTCGCTCCTTCGTACACATTCTTAACGTAAGATGTTAAGGTGCTGTTATGATTATATAATTCCGTTTTAATTAATCTGTCATTGTTATCGTAAATGTATTTCGTGAATTCACTCAATTCACGGTCATACATAAATACTTGTTCCAATATCAGTCTATCTTTATCGTCAAATGTATATTTATATTGATGATGTATTCCAAGACCTGCCCCATCTTTGTATGTGTTAATTAATTTATCTCCATCATATTGATAAATCGTTGAGTAATTTAATGTCCCTTTAGTCGAATGAAATTCCTCCTTTGTTAGTTTGTCATTCGTGTAGAAATAATCTGTATAGGCTCCCAACGTAAGATTCCCTACTTCTCCGTCATAAACTTCTTCTCTTGATTTCTTGTTATTCGTGTTTTCATAAACTTTGTACATATAAAGCTTATTTGGATAATCAATTAATATCTCCTTGATTAAATTTCCTTTGGAGTCGTAGGTATATTCAAGTCCACCTCCCGGTGAAGTAGAAGTTGAATTCGAAAAATTTAAAATTTTAGATATTCGATATTCGTCCAAGTTCGGTGATACATTGTCTTTCCTCGGAGATATTTTATTTGGATTCAGAGAGGGATTATTTTCCTTACAAGAAAAAACAGTCAGAATCCCGGTAATCATTAAGAATGCAGTCAGTCTCATGTGAATCTTATTTCATGCCATTACCTAAATCATTTCGCGCATTTAGTCGGAATTCTCGCTTAGCTCTTTATGCACTTGCACCCAGCTCTTGTCTATAGTAGACCGAGTCTCCTATATACGTTTATTGGGTATATAAATTTAGCTCTTTTTCGAAATAAATCTTAGATTATCAGCAGCACTCAATAGTTTCGTCTCAAGGCTATGCCATTCTTTTGAGTTTTATTTAATTAGTACAGCTTTAAGAGTAGGGTGTGAAATTAAGAATTGTAAATGAGCAAGCGCGGGTTAAGTATACGCAGTAAACAAAAAAAGCCTCTAATTGAGGCTTTTTAAGCATTTATTGTAGTCCGTACGGGAATCGAACCCGTGTTACCAGAATGAAAATCTGGTGTCCTAACCCCTAGACGAACGGACCGTCTTTCTGTAAAGAGGCGCAAAGATAGATTCCTACCCTTGAATTGCAAACCTTGGTTATAAAAAAGTTCTATACCTGAACTTATTACATTGGTTTTCGCTTGACAGAAGTATATTTTTGACACTTAAATTTTAAATCAACTCATCATGACAAAGATTGGAATCAACGGTTTTGGGCGTATCGGTCGCCTCGCGTTCCGCACAGCCATGGAACGTAAAGACATTGAAGTAGTGGGCATCAATGATTTAGTAGAGCCTGACTACATGGCCTACATGCTTAAGTATGATTCCACTCATGGTAGATTTGATGGCACCGTAGAAGTAAAAGACAAACATCTGGTGGTCAATGGCAAAACCATCCGCGTGACCGCAGAAAAAGATCCTGCCAACCTAAAGTGGAATGAAGTAGGAGCAGAAATTATTATAGAGTCTACAGGATTGTTCCTTACCTTGGTTGATGCGCAAAAACATATCACAGCCGGAGCAAAAAAAGTAGTGATGTCAGCCCCTGCTAAAGATGATACCCCCACTTTTGTAATGGGTGTTAACCATAAGAAATTAACCGCTCAACATACCATCGTTTCAAACGCATCTTGCACGACCAATTGCCTGGCACCAATTGCCAAAGTATTGAATGATAAATTCGGTATCGTAGAAGGATTGATGAGCACAGTGCATGCAGTGACCGCTACTCAAAAGACGGTAGATAGTCCTTCCAATAAAGATTGGAGAGGTGGTCGTGGGGGCTTCTCAAATATTATTCCGTCTTCAACGGGTGCGGCAAAAGCAGTAGGTTTGGTGTTGCCTGAATTAAAAGGAAAACTGACAGGTATGTCTTTCCGGGTGCCGGTATCCGATGTATCAGTCGTTGACTTAGTTGTTCGGTTGGATAAACCTGCTACCTATGAGCAAGTTAAAGCCGCGATGAAAGAAGCTTCTGAAGGTGAACTAAAAGGCATCCTCGGTTATACTGAAGATGATGTAGTATCGCAAGATTTCTTAGGCGATGCACGTACGTCCATCTTTGATGCCAAAGCAGGAATTGCTCTCAATGACAAATTCGTGAAAGTAGTTGCATGGTATGACAATGAGTGGGGGTATTCAAATAAACTCATTGACCTGGTACAAGAATTAGCCAAATTAAAATAAACCTAAAGAGTATTTAAAGGCCGTTTGATTCGTATAGAGTCAAACGGTTTTTTATTGTCCGATGTCAAGTATGATTTCGAATTGTTCCAATTTGTAATTGCCTCCTGCCCTCCAAAGTTTTTATTGTCTCCTTTCCAAAATAGTGCTTATCGACACATAATTATTTGTGCTCGGAAAAGTATAGGAGGAGAATAAACTCCAGCCATTTTTGTAAAAAAAGTTTAATACATCAATATGCGAATTGAATTCTATCACTTTCCCTTCCTTATCTTTAACAATTAGTTCTCTTACTTTTTTAAAATCTTGTCCATAGTCAATTCGTAAAGTTCCCTTAGCATTCTTTTGACTGAACGCAACAGGCACCTCTACATATGATAATTGGATATATCGTAGATCCGGCAGTGAATTGATATCGACATCATTGACCAGAATCTGAGCAAGGCTGATGTTGAAGCAAAATAGTAGAGCAATCGTTGCGATCGTTTTCATAATATCTTTTATTTGTTCAATGAAAGATAATAATTTAAATCAACAATGAATTGATACCCATTGCTGATCTATGATCTGTTTATAGCTATTGCTTATGATGTTGGTAATATTTCAAAGCTTCATATAGACTCCAATCCCAAAGTTGGGTGAAGCCAAAATATTTCTAGCTGCCAATGCAGTGGCAATCGAACCGGAGACACCTATTTTTTCCGTCAGTTGGTAATTTAATTCGAGCGAAGGTGAAATGAACTCCGTATTATTTGAGAAAATACTATTTTGTACTATGCCTACATCGCCATTAAATAGTGAATGCACCGAGCTTACTTTAAAAATAGGTATGAATTTATTCAAGGTTAATCCAACCTCAGCCCCAAAGCGTACCTCGTCAGAAAAACCCTTTGTTCTATTGTTGAAGGCTGCATATGCTGAAACATAAAACTTTTTAGGGTAGAAAGAATGACTCGCATCAATTCGCAGCATTTGATTGAACTCACCATCCCCAGTTTGTAAAGCACTGCTATTGGTAGCGCCATTGTCGCCTAAGGGTAGTCCAAATAATAAAGTGGCACTTACTACGATCGGCTTATTCACAATAAGACCATATTTAATAGCAATATCTGTATCGCCAAATGAATTGAGTGAAGCTCCCGGATCAACAATTCCGGATTGATTAAATCGTAATTCATTTTTAACGGCCCTCGCAAAAAACGGCACATAGATTATTCCGGTGAGTCGGTCAGTAAATCCAAATTCACCATAAAAACTGGTCGAAAAATATCCGTAGGATGGAGATAGTTCAATGATATTTCCGTTGCCGTCAAAGTACCTGGGTGACATTAAGAATGATTGCGACAATTTAAAGTAGCCTTTCCCTTTTGGTTGTGGCCAGCCGCCTCCGGCAATTGCTTGATTGAGGGCAACGCATAAAAATAAACTAAGAGTGATATGCTTTATCATAAAAAAATTAGGGTTTCAATTCTGCAAATCCAAATGTGATACCGGCCGGCTTACAAAGTACAACTACATATTTATATTGATTGAGTGAAATGCCCGGGACTTCAAATGTACGAGCCCCACTGCTCCACGGCCCCAACTCCAATCCGGCAGATTTCACGTTCCCTCCGGAAGTTGTATTGGCGAGATAGATATAAGTGCCCAATGCAACACTTGCCTGAAAATTACTGCTTAATTTAACCACCAGTTTACCCCCCATTTCCTCTGCGGTAACTGACCCAACAGTAGAGTAGCCCCCCGCACTTTGAAACGTTCCGGTTCTTATTCCGGCTGCTCCTACCTGGAAGATGATGGAATTGCTTTTTACGCCCTCCACTTTGGTATGTACTTCAGCCGTACCGTCAGCGATAGCAGTAACGAGTCCTGTGGCAGAGACAGAAGCGATGCTGGCGTTTTCTGTGAACCACTCATATGATTTTCCAACCAGTATTCCATTGTTGATATCTTTTGCTGTGGCCACTAGCTGAATGGTTTGATTCAATTGCAAATTAGTGGTAGATGGAGGGGATATGAGTACAGAGGCAACGGCAGTAGAATTTGCAACGACTGTTAAGCTTATGCTTGCTGATGTACCGTTTCCGGAAATACCGATTTGAGTGGTGCCCGCAGTAAGCCCGGTTATTTCATTATTGGTAACACTCGCTACAGTAGGCTTTTCTATTTCCCAGGTTAATTGAGGTGTTTCTTTAACACCATATTTATTAAAATAATTGAAGGTAATAAGTTGTTTCTGGCCAATGGAAAGGGCAAGGATGCCAATGGATCCTTGAGGTTGTACCATTCCACTTTTATCTACAGTCATCAACTTGCCGGAAGCCAGCATTGTAATGACCGGATCTCGAATCGTGTCGTCTTTCGTATCAATACCAATACAAGAAAAACAACCCAGCAGCGCAACGGCCATCCATTTATATTTCATGAGAATATTCGTTTAGTGTAAAAGTCTACAAATGCGCTAACAATTCCAGTCGTACACCCGACAACTTGGCTTGTGGTTATGTTGTCAAAAACCATTTTTTTGAACTAACTTGCTTTTGTCTAAGTATTGAAACTTTATGAGTATTAATAATCAAACGAAAAGTAATCAGCAGATTAAAGCGAGTTATTTTAATTTATTGGCAGCACTTTTTGAGCAAGAAAGAATCAAATCTTCCCATGCTAAGTACCTTATTAAATGGGGTATTCAATTGGGCATTAGCCCGGAAGAATTGGATGGTTTAGGGAAAGGGCTTAATAACCCTTCTTTCGCACTTCCACTTGATGAAGTTGAAAAGCTAGAATCCATTTATCATTTGGTCCACATGATCTATTTGGATCAAATTGTTGAAGATGTAGAGCTGGAATTAGCTTCCATGTATGCTACCCGATTAGGCTTTAAAAGCAGTTTAGTGGGAGATCTATTCAAATCCATAGCCACAACAGAATTCGATCCCTCATCTCCAGAGGATGTAAGAAAGGAAGTAATTGATTTTCTAAAAATGCAAAATATAGGGTAGATCCGACATTCTACCCTTTTTCTAAATCCAAAACCCACATTTTATACGTAATTAGTAACAGCTGGCTATTTCAAAGCTTACTTTACTGATGTAGGGTTTCGACCTACTTTTGTAAAATAAACTACCCTGCAACCCTCAAATTTGTATCACTAAAGAGACAAATTATGGAAGAAGCGAAAGGTTTATCGAATATCAATTTAAGAAGTAGACTCATCCAAATTTTAGTGATGCTAGCCGTTATTTTGGCAGGTATTGTCATTTCGCATGCTACACAAGCGCAGAGTTACCATAGATCAAATGCGAAACATTTTAAAAGCAAGTACAAAATTCAAATTAAAAATAACGATAAAGTCTGCACCATTTTGGCCAAAAAGAGAACACAAGAGCCTAAAAAGCCTTTGTTTTCATTTTTAAAATCGAAGCCTAAGTATAAACCACAAGCAGAAGTTGATGCTCCTTCGTATGTTCGCATCAATAGTAAACCAATACTTACGGCCCAAATCAACGAAAGAAAGACGGGAGACAGTAGAGAGTAATTTAAAGAAAGGGTGTTTAGTGTAGAGCCTCGGTGAATTTTCATCGGGGCTTTTTTTTATTCATTTACTTTTTCACAATTTGAAGAGTAGATTTACCCAATGGATTTTAGTGAAGATACATTTTTCAAGAAGTTGGCTCCTACTTCTCCCGATCCATTTTTGATTTCCATTGAGCGGGCAGAAGGTGTTTATCTTTATAGCCCAACCGGCAAGAAATACATAGATATGATTTCCGGTATCGCGGTTACGAATGTTGGCCATCGACATCCAAAAGTGGTAAAAGCAATTAAAGATCAGGTAGATAAGTATTTGCATGTGATGGTGTATGGAGAGTATATCCAATCTCCCTCCAATCTATTAGCAGCGAAATTGACCGCCCTTCTTCCAGCAAATTTAGATTGTTGTTATTTCGTTAATTCGGGCACAGAGGCGAATGAAGCTGCATTGAAATTAGCTAAGCGCGTCACAGGCAGAACAGAAATGATTTCCTTCCGCAAGAGTTATCATGGCAGTACGCACGGTTCGTTAAGTGTTTCCGGTAATGAATTGAAGAAAAGATCTTTTCGCCCGCTTCTTCCAGATGTTACATTTATTGACTTCAATAACATTGCTGATTTAGAGCGCATCACTGAGCAAACCGCTTGCGTGATTATGGAACCCATACAAGGAGATGCAGGGGTGCGTATTCCAAGTAAAGAGTATATGCAAGCGATAAGAAAAAAATGTACCGAAACGGGAGCTTTGCTGATCTTCGATGAGATACAATGTGGCATGGGCCGTACCGGTAAGCTTTTCGCCTTTGAACATTTTGATGTAGTTCCTGATATTTTAACCCTTGCGAAAGCATTTGGTGGAGGATTGCCCATCGGTGCATTTATTTCGAGCTATGAAAAAATGCAGACACTTTCGTCAAACCCAATGTTAGGACATATCACTACGTTTGGAGGTAATCCGGTATGTTGCGCTTCTGCGTTGGCTGTATTAGAAGTCATCGAAGAAGAGAATTTATTGGAAGGCGTAGAAGTAAAAGGTAAGCTCATTGAAGAGTTGTTACGCCATCCTAAAATAAAAGAAGCAAGAAGAATTGGGTTGTTATTCGCCTTTGATTTTGACACGGTAGAAAGAGTAAATCGTATTGTAGCGTATGCCAAAGAGCATGGCGTCATTTGTTATTGGTTTCTATCACATCCCAATAGTTTTAGAATCGCACCCCCGCTCACCATTACAGAATCTGAAATCAGAGTGGCCTGCGCAATTATTATAAAAGCCATTGAAAATTCATAATAAAACTTTATTGATTTAATTCCAAACGTTCCTCTTCTCTATGACCTCCACTACCACTAAACTGGACACCATCTACAAATCTTTGATTGTAATAGCACTTGTCATAACAGGACTTATTCTCACGAAGGACATTGCTATGCCGATTGCATTTTCAGCATTACTTTCAGTCGTCTTGTTGCCATTGGTAAAGCGTTTTGAAAAAAAGATGGGGCGTATTTTGTCGATAGCAATGGTATTAACAATAGTGCTTCTAGTGATGGTATTGATTTCTTGGTTAGTAGTAGAGCAATTGGCAAGTTTGACTTCAAGTTTGCCTGATTTAGAAGGTAGGTTCAATATTTTGGTGAATACGTTTAGTCAGCAGGTGAGTGAATTACTTAAAATCAATACAGCTGAACAAACTCAAATAGCGATGGATGAATTGAAAAACTTTTCTGTTTATTTCGGCAGCCTTCTTCTTTCAACTTCTTATTTCGCTTATTTATTCGTTCAAGTGCCTATTTACATTTTTCTTTTTCTCCTGTACCGTGATCGATTTAAAGATTTTTTATTGGCCATCATACCTAACTCGGACCTTAAATGGAAAGACGAAATTCAAGTCGTAGTGCGGGGATATATATCAGGGCTGACTTTAGTCACATTGATTGCAGCTGTCATGAATAGCATTGGCTTGTTGTTGTTGGGAATTGAACATGCAATCTTCTTTGGGTTTCTATCTGGCCTGTTGACCATGATCCCCTATGTAGGGATAACGATAGGTGCTACGTTACCAACCATTATTGCACTCTTAACAAAAGATAGCGCGTGGTATGCGGTAGGTGTCATTGGTGTGCATGCTTTCGTGCAGTTTTTAGAAGGCAATTTGATTACGCCCAAAATTACTGGCTCAAAAATTAGTATCAATGCATTAGCAGCGATCGTTGCATTACTGGTTGGTGGAAAAATTTGGGGGATTGCAGGAATGATTTTAGCAGTTCCAGCCGTTGGAATTTTAAAAATTCTATTGTCTTATTCAACTTCATTAAAACCATTCGTGATTTTGTTGGAGGATAAGCCTGGTGAACTTGCTGCTGAAGAAATAGATGAATCGAATTAATTAATTTTCTCTACTATTAAATTATGATTCGTATAAATACAGATGTCAGCGGCTATCGTTAAGCTTTCGCGTACCATCTCTTCGGCAGTCAAATGAGGGGCGTGTTTCTTTAAGGCTAATGCGGCCGATTGGGCATACATGGAACCGGAGCCGATGGCAGCCACCTGATGGTCGGGTTCTAATACATCGCCCGTTCCTGAAATAACTAAAATTTCATCTTTGTTCACTGCGATTAACATCGCTTCTAATCTGCGAAGAAAACGATCTGTGCGCCAATCTTTGGCAAGTTCAATGGCAGCGCGTTTCATATTACCTCCGTAGGCATTGAGTTTTTCATCAAACCGATCTAGTAAGGTAAAGGCATCCGCAGTGGATCCGGCAAATCCTGTTAACACTTTTCCTTCTTGGAGCCTTCGTATTTTTTTTACGTTACTCTTTGCAATGGTATTACCCATGGTTGCTTGTCCATCACCACCGATGGCTACCTGACCATTATGTTGTACGGCAAGAATGGTGGTAGCATGAATTTTATCCATGTATAATTATTGATTAAATCAGAATCCGCACCGGATCTTCAAGTAAACCCTTCAATGTTTTAAGAAACGCAGCACCTACCGCACCATCTACGGCTCTGTGATCACATGACATCGTCACTTTCATCACACTACCCGGAACGAGTTGGCCATTTTTAACAATAGCAGTTTCTTTAATTCCGCCAATTGCAAGAATACAAGCATCCGGTGGGTTGATGATGGCCGTAAAATCTTCAATGCCAAACATTCCCAAATTCGAGATAGTAAAAGTGCTTCCTTCCCAATCGCTTGGTTGTAGTTTTTTATCGTGTGCTTTTTGCGCTAAGTCTTTTACCTCTACGGCAATGTGTGAGAGTGATTTATTATCGGCAAAGCGAATGACGGGAACGAGTAATCCATCTTTGACAGCAACAGCCACGCCAATGTGGATGTGATGATTCTTACGCATCTTATCGCCCAGCCAACTCACATTCACATCCGGGTTTTGACGAAGGGCAGCGGCCACAGCCTTGATTACCATATCATTAAACGAAATCTTCACAGGAGCAATTTCATTCATGCTTTTGCGCGCTTCAATGGCCTTATCCATATTAATCTCCATGGTGAGATAGAAATGAGGAGCAGAAAATTTGCTTTCAGCCAATCTCTTCGCGATGGTTTTTCTCATCTGAGAAACCGGAATTTCTTCAAAGCTTTCTTTGCCCACTACTTGCGGCAACACAACAGGTGCTGCTGATGATTTTGATGGAGCGGCAGTAGCCGTTTGAGCAGAAGGTTTGTAGTTTTCTACATCCTGTTTGGTAACTCGTCCACTATCTCCCGTGCCAGTAATCTTGCTAATATCGTAACCTAGTTCTTTCGCGATGCTTTTGGCGAGAGGAGAGGCTTTTACTCTTCCATTGGTCGAAGAATCTGATGTGCCGTTGGAGGCGTTTGCCGCAGGAGCAGAAACAGAAACAGCTTTGGGTGACGAGGCAGCAGCTGTAGTTACCACTGAATTTTTTTGCTCATGGGCTTTCAATAATGTTTGCCAGTCAGCGCCTTTTTCTCCGACAATGGCGAGAACACCGTTGATCTTTACCGCCTCTTTCGCGTTTGCGCCAACGTAGAGTAGAGTCCCGGTGCTGTAGGATTCGTAGTCCATCGTAGCTTTGTCCGTCTCGATTTCAGCCAATAACTCTCCAGTCTTTACTTGATCGCCTACTTTTTTATGCCAAGCGGCAATAACTCCTTCACTCATTGTGTCGCTCATCTTAGGCATCAAAGCGATTTCAGCTTTAATACCCATGGTGTCAATGGATACTGATGATGCTTCTGCTTTTACTTCTTGTTTCGGCTGTTCGGCCTTTGCGCCACCAGTTGCCGCTGCTGAGTTAGCCCCAGCTAAAAGTGCCGAATAGTCTTCGCCTTTATTTCCCACTATGGCAAGCACACCATTTATTTGAACGGGTTCGCCCTCTTTTGCTCCCAGGTACAATACAGTGCCTGCATTAAATGATTCATAATCCATGGTGGCTTTATCGGTTTCGATTTCAGCCATTAGCTCTCCCGTTTTCACAGAGTCACCTACTTTTTTATGCCATTTTGCAATCACCCCTTCGATCATGGTGTCGCTCATCTTGGGCATGCGTACTATCTCAGCCATTTCGATTTATGATTTAGTATAGGTCTATTACCATTTTGAATGTCAAAAATAACCGTATTTGAGCGATTTTCTTGTGTTATAATTTATTTTTTATCGCTATCAAGAGGATCCCAGATTCTCGCTCATTTCGTGGATTTAGATTCAAAGGCTATTCAAGGTCTGCTTTATTAGGATTGTAGGCAGATATTTTAGCCGCGTTTTAGGCAGTTTGCCATTCATCAAAAAGACAATGCATTCATCAATGTCTATCCATAATGATACTTTCAATAATCTATATTTGGCTACCTAAAAATCTAAAGGAATGAAAAAATATATACCCTTTCTTATTACGTTAATAATGGCACATTTAAGCCTTATCTCGTTTGCACAAAAGCTGGATATGGATAAGCTAAAGGGCATGAAGCCTCGCTCGATTGGACCAGCAGGAATGAGTGGACGTATTACTGCTATAGATGTAGTTCATTCGAATACAGATATCATGTATGCCGGTTCGGCTTCCGGTGGACTTTGGAAAACAACTAGCGCAGGTATAAGCTGGGAGCCTATCTTCGATAAAGAAAATGTGATTTCGATTGGTGCGGTTGCGATTCAGCAAGATAATCCATCTGTGTTATGGGTGGGAACCGGTGAAGGAAATCCACGCAATAGCCTGAACGGTGGTTATGGTATTTATAAAAGTTTAGATGGTGGTAAGAATTGGAAAGTGATGGGCTTGGAGAAAACCCGCAATATCCATCGTATCATTATTGATCCTAAGAATTCAAACATCATTTATGTTGCTGCCATCGGTTCGCCCTGGGGTGAGCATCCTGAGCGGGGTGTTTACAAGTCTATAGATGGAGGTGCGAATTGGGAAAGAGTATTATTTGTAGATGATAAAACCGGATGTGCCGATTTAGTGATGGATCCATCCAATCCGAATAAATTGATTGCTGCTATGTGGCAGCACAAGCGTTGGCCATGGACATTTAAATCAGGTGGACCGGGTTCGGGCCTTCACATCACTTTTGATGGCGGTAAGACGTGGACAAAGAAATCAGATAAAGACGGTTTGCCGGAAGGCGAATTAGGACGCATGGGTTTGGCAATCTCCGCGAATAAACCAGACGTAGTTTATGCATTAATTGAAAATAAGAAAAATGCGCTCTATAAATCTTCAGACGGGGGATTTAAATGGTCGATGATCAATGACAAGATGAATGAAATTGGAGATCGACCTTTTTACTATTGCGAAATCCATGCAGATCCTAAGAATGAAAACAGATTGTACACGATCTATTCTGAAGTGAATGTGAGTGAAGATGGTGGAAAATCATTTCAGAAATTATTGCCTTACTCAGGTGTTCACCCCGATCATCACGCCTGGTGGATCAGCCCTGAAGATCCATCGTTTATGGTAGATGGGAATGATGGTGGATTAAACATTACCCATGACTACGGAAAGAATTGGCGATTTGTAGAAAACATACCGGTAGGTCAGTTTTATCATGTGAGTGTAGACATGGATCAACCCTATAATGTGTACGGTGGATTGCAAGACAATGGATCATGGGTAGGGCCGGCCTATACCTGGAAAGACGGTGGAATTCAAAACACCTATTGGCAGACTGTGATGTTTGGTGATGGTTTTGATGTGCAGGCAGATCCGGAAGATAATCGATATGGATATTCGATGTCGCAAGGTGGATTCTTAGGAAGGTATGATCGCAAGACGGGCCATACAAAGATTATAAGACCAACCCATCCCGAGGCAACATTCAAGTTGCGATTCAATTGGAACTCGGCTCTGGCATTGGATCCATTTGATAAGGCGACTATTTATTATGGAAGTCAATTTGTTCACAAGTCAACTGACAAAGGAACGACTTGGGAGATTATTTCAGGTGACCTTTCTACCAATGATAAAGAAAAGCAGAAGCAACATGAGAGTGGTGGTATCACGATGGATGCAACAGGTGCAGAGAACCATTGTACGATTTTAGCAATCGCCCCGAGCCCTAAAGAAAAGGGTGTATTGTGGGTGGGCACCGATGATGGACAAGTGCAACTTTCCAGAGATGCAGGAAAAACATGGACTAACCTGACTTCTAAAATTACAGGCATGCCAAAGGGGGCATGGATTCCTCAAGTGCAAGCTTCAACCTACAATGCAGCAGAAGTATTTGTGGTGGTAAATAATTACAGACAATTTGATTTTAAACCCTATCTATTTCATTCTAAAGATTATGGCCAAACATGGGAGAACATGGCTCCATCCAGTCAATTGGGGGAAAACAATTATACCCTTTCGGTAGTACAAGATTTACTTGAGCCTAAACTTATTTTTCTGGGGACTGAAAATGGCATGTGGGTGAGTTTAGATGAATGTAAGAATTATACTCGTTGGACAAGTGGCTATCCTGCAGGAGTGCCGACTATGGATTTAGTAATTCATCCTCGTGAACACGATTTGGCCATTGGTACTTTTGGGCGAGCTCTTTACATCCTGGATGACATTCGTCCCTTGCGAGAGATGGTGAAAGAGGGAACACAAGTCTTGAATAAAACAATTCACGTTTTCGATGCCCCCGATGCGTATCAAGTGGTGACGCAAGATCCTGCTGGAATTTTGTTCCCCGGTAATGCGATGTTTCAAGGCGAAAACCGAACAACAGGCGCGATGATTTCGTTTGTGATCAATAAACCAGATGTAAAAAAGGAAGAATCAAAATCAACGGATACCAAATCGGACGCAAAGAAAACTGACACCAAGAAGGATGTAAAATCGGTTGAAAAGAAGGATGAAAAAAAGGAGGAAGTAAAGGATGATAAGAAACCGAAATACGATTCACTTATGCTCGAAGTCTTCAATAGCAAAGGCGAAAAAATTCGAACCATCAAGCAAAAGACTCCGGAAGACAATGGACTTAATCGCACTACCTGGTCGCTGAACGAAAAGGGAGTACGTCAGGCATCTAGAGAAAAAACCAAAGCAGGAGCAGCAGAACCATCCGGTACTCAAGTTCTACCCGGCACTTACAAACTTAGAATGACTTTTGGAGGAGTGAAAGATTCAGCGATGATCAATGTGAAATCAGATCCACGCTATTCAAATATAGAGGCAACCATCATCGCTCGTTATAATATGATTAAGGATTTGCAAAAAATGACAGCGTTGGGTTCGCAAGCGATGGATCGTTTGCGTGAGTCGAAAGAAATCGCGGAGGAATTTGAAAAGAAAATGAAGGACACAAAAAGAGATGATTTGAAAGAGGCAACGGATAAAACCAAAGTGATCAAAGATTCCATTGTGGCTATCATGGATTATATTGTTGGTAAAGAAGACAAACGACAAGGGATAGTAAGGCAGCCTGACCCAACTCCGATCTCCTATATCGGAACCGCGCAATTTTTTATTAGTTCGTCAAAGGATCCTGTTAGTGCTACGGATCAACGCGTATTTCAGCAAGCGGAACAACAAATCAATAAACTGATCCAGCGGGTCAACGGATTTTATGAAAGGACATGGCTAGGATATCGTAGCGTGATGGAGAAAGTGACTATCTCTCCATTTATCAATTATCAACCATTGAAAAGGCAGTAGATTGAATTGTAAAATGGTTTAGCGAAGTAATGGCTAAGAAAGGCCACATCATTGTGGCCTTTCTTTCTTTGAAGTTTTTATAGCCTGGACTTTTACCTAAATTTGTTTGGGATCAAGTATCATGAAAAGAATCCAATTTAATTCTTATGATGCGGTAAGAGAGGATAATTTTCCTTTAGATAAAAATTATCTTCTAAGTAATGCTTAAACGAATTAATTTTTTGTGCAATAAGTTGATGAAAAAAGGCAACTGGAATATCATATACATTTCTATTCTTATAGTAGCGATAGCTTCCATTTCTACAGAAGCCCAAAAAATAACTGGCCGTGTGAAGGATGCCAAAACCTTGGAACCTCTTCCATTTGCTAACATATTCCTAAACAATACTACGATCGGCACCGTCACAGATGCGCAGGGCGATTTTGTACTTATGGGGATGAGTGAACCGGGAGGATATGAGGTTGTTTTTTCTTTTGTAGGATACGAATCGCATAAAACGAAAATCAATTTCCTTGGTACGGTTATCAATGTCGGTGATATCAAATTGATACCGTTAGAAGTGCAGCTTGGAGAAGTAGCCGTTTCAGCAACACGTGATAAGGAATGGGAGAAGAAATTGAAAAAATTCAGGAAGATATTTTTAGGAGAAGATAAACAGGCAGCACTAAGCACGATAGAAAATCCTTGGGTTATAGATTTCCCAACATCGCGTTCGAAAGATGTGTTCGAGGCAAAAGCGAATGCACCAATAGAAATCACTAACCGTGCACTCGGTTATAAAGTTATTTTCTATTTAGCCGACTTTCGATCAACGCGCAATGCATATGTAATTGCCGGAGATGCACGCTTTACGGAAATAGAAAGCAGCGATTTGAAAGAATCCATGAAATGGCAATTGAACAGGCAGCGATCTTACGATCACTCTCCCCATCATTTATTTAAATCTATTATACAAAATAGAATTAAGTCCGAGGGTTTTAATTTATTTACTGAATCGGCCGGATTTGAAAAGGCCACAACGAGATCCGCATCATTTTATTCTGAATTAGGCAAGACGATGATGAACTACGATACAAACGGGATGGTAGTGCCTATTATTAAGGATCGTTTCTATAAAATTTATCTGAAAGGCCGGGTAGAAATTCACTATAATAAGGAACGCGCCAATATACCTATCTACGCAGATGTATCTGGGCCGGTAAGTTGGATTTCCATAAACAAAGATTTTGTAGTTGTTAATCAGGATGGTTTTCCAAAAAACCCATCTGATGTTGTTGTCTCCGGAGATATGAGTATTGGAAGAGTTGCAAATATGCTTCCATTAGATTATCATCCTACCAGAGGACAAAATGTTTTAGAACAATCAGATTTGTCTTTTTATCATGAGCAAATTTATATTCAGACCGATAAGCCGTACTATTATCCGGGTGAAACGATCTGGTTTAAAGGATATATGAATTATCATATGCCGGCTTGGCGGGACTCTTTAAGCCGTACGGTCTATGTTGAATTGATCGATCGTACTAAAAAGGCAATTCTAAGTTCAAAAATAATTAGAATCGACAGCGGGTTTTTTCACAACGATTTTGTTGTACCGAATACCCTTATAGAAGGAAATATTTATTTAAGAGCATATACTCTTTTAAATCGAAATTTTGGAGATCACAATCTATATGTTAAACCGATTCCAATTATTAAAATGGATAATCGCGTAATAGCAAATGAACTAGAGGTTGATGTGGGGACAGAAGGAAAGATATTTCGCATCCAATCAATTAAAAAATCGTATAAGCCAAAAGAAGAAATTAAACTCATATTCAATTTGAGCGATGATGATGAACCGCTAGCATCTAATTTTTCTGTAGCAATAACTGATCTTTCTCAAGTTGCTCCATTGGAAATTTCAAAAACTATATTAAATTCTTATCCGCTGAGAATCCTGGATGCAGATTTATTAAAAGCAAAACTTCGTTACCCGGTGGAATTTGGAATAAATTTTTCTGGCAAATTTATGAACATTCAAAATAAGCCAATTGGAACATTATTGCAAGTAGTGCAATTGGATCCACCTAATTATACAATGACCCAAAGTAATCGGGAAGGAATATTTACTGTAAACGGTTTGGTGTTTTATGATACTACCCGTTTTTTATTAAGGCCGGCTACGACTGCAGAAAAAGATGGAAGGACTGAGTTAAAGAGTCATGAATCCCCCTTCATTGATTTTAATGAACAAGATCTCATTGTTCCAAATCTTACTACAAATCTTTCACCACGTGATTGCATAGGCCCTGTTTCAATTAAGGGGACGCGAGAGTTAGAGGGAATTGAAATACGAGCAGCTAAAGTAGAAGTCGAAAAACCTGTAGACAGAGTAACTCGCCCATACGGTCGACCAGATTTCATTCTTCGAAGAAAAGACATAAATACTAGTTATGGTAATTTGTTGCAAACATTGCAAGGTAAAATTCCCGGACTGATAGTCAGACAGGTAAATAATCGGGGCGAAGGCATCGCCTGGTTTGTGTATCTTAACAAATCTGGTAGCAGTTCTTTTTTAAACCCTGTTGAAGTACTCGTCACCATCAATGATGTGGTGGTCACCGGGAAACCTGAACAGATTTTGTCGGCTATTGATCCAAACACGGTTGAATCCGTGGAAGTCAAAACGGGTATTAATGTCTTATATGGGTCACTCGGAGGCAATGGCATTGTTGCTATCTACACGCGAAAAGATATTGGGAATCAAGAATCAACGCTTATCAATAGTCCAACAATGATGAAAGTTATAGGTTATTCCAGGCCTCGAAAATTTAATTATCTGAATTATTCAGCTACGAGTCCGGTCGGAATGGATAGTAAATGTAGGTCTACCGTATACTGGAATCCCATGGTGAAAACAGATGCAATAACGGGAAGAGCAACTATTTCATTTTACGCTTCCGATGTGGCTGGCAAATATAGATTGGTTGCAGAAGGAGTAACTGAAAAGGGAGAACCTATAAGATGCGTTCATATTATTGAAATTAGTAACGAGTGACAAATGAGGAAATCTCATCACAAGTAGCTTTTACAGATTGACACAAGCTAATTTTCTTCACGATAGAGATAATAGACCACATTGGATGCTAGATTATTATATTCTTGCCTGATAGGTATACAATTGAAAGTATCTCCCTTTCTTTTCTATCAATTCTTCATGTTTACCACGTTCCTGAATTTGACCTTCTTCAACAACTAAAATTTGATCCGCCTGCCGAATGGTACTCAAGCGATGAGCAATCACGAACGTTGTTCGCCCCTTCATCAAAGTTTTTAAGCTGTCCTGTATGAAGCTTTCACTTTCAGTATCCAGATTGGAAGTGGCTTCATCTAAAATTAAGATTCTTGGATTCGCCAAGATCGCTCGTGCAATGGCAATACGTTGGCGTTGACCTCCGGATAATTTTACACCTCTTTCACCAATCACTGTTTCTAGTCCTTTCTCGAAACGATCCGTAAACTCATGAACAAAAGCAGCTCTTACCGCTTTTTGAAGCTCATCGTCAGTCGCATTTGGTCGGGGGAATAGAATGTTTTCACGAATGGTACCTTCAAAAAGAAAATCATCTTGAAGAACTACACCTAATTGACTTCGGTAACTATTCAATGATACTTTTTCTATATCTATACCGTCAATTGTGATGGAACCACTTTCTGGATTTAAGAAAGTAGCCGCCAGGCCGGCAATGGTTGTCTTACCAGATCCGGAAGTGCCTACCAAGGCAGTCACCGATCCTGCAGGAGAGGAGAAACTAATATTTTTTAAGACTGCTTTCCCTTCTTCATAGGCGAATGAAACATCGTTGAACTCAATGTTTCCTTTGATTTGGTTCATACTGATCGTTCTCAATATTCCATCATCTTCGATGGGCATGTTCATCAGTTCTTCCGTACGATCAAGTCCCGCGAAAGCTTCGGTTAACTGACTTCCAATATTGCTCATTTGTACAATAGGTGCGATCATGAAAACCATGAACATCGTGAACTGAAGGAAATCACCGGCAGTTAAATTGAAATAGCCACTCAGCCCCATGATGCCGACACTGGCTAGTCCGACCAAAAATGTTCCTGAACTAGTAACGAAACTAGTGGAGGTAAGACTTTTCTTGACGTTTAGAAAAAGTTGTTCAACTCCTTTTTCAAAAACTTTTATTTCTTGTTGTTCAGCATTAAAACCCTTGATTACCCGAACACCATTTAAAGTTTCGGTTAAGCGCCCTGTCACTTCTGCCGTTATTTTACCACGTTCCCGAAAAACAGGGCGGATGATAGAGAAAGCTTTCAATGTGATTATGCCGAAAATTGACATGGGCAACAAAATGAACAAAGTCATTAATGGATTGATACTGATTAAAAAGATGACAGAGATAACGGCCGTCAAAACGCCCCCAACCAATTGTACTAGCCCTGTACCAACCAGATTTCTAACTCCTTCCACATCATTCATGACTCTGGATACTAAAGCGCCAGATTTTTGATTGTCAAAAAAGCGAGTAGGAAGTCGTAACAGATGTTTCTGCACATTTGATCGTAGTATAGAGATCAAACGCTGTGCTTCTACACTCAAGATTTTCGTCAACAAAAAGGAGGTGACAGCTTGAATTAATATTGCCACAGTCACCCAAATTAGTAGTTCCGGGAGCTTATCGAGGTCTCTACGAACGAGGATATCGTCCATAAATGGCTTGGTAGCCCAAGGTGGAACTAGACCAGCAGCCCGGCTTATTATTATTAGCAGTAATCCAACAAAAAGTATGTTTTTCCTCGGCCAGATAATAGTTTTAAATACATGGCCAATGGTAACTTTTGATTTAGGCTTCGGTTGTGACATGGGGTAAAATCAGGTTCAAATAACTTCAAAGACGTAAAGTAAGTTCCTTTAGTGTAAAACAATCCAAACTTTGTGAATTGAATTATTATATTAACGTCTTCGTAAAAGTACACTAAAATGAAAAACCTTATTTTATTGCTCCTGGTTTCGAGTTCACTTTATGCCCAAAAATTTACAACAGAAGAAATTGCTAGATGGAAGAAGCAAGCGGAGGGGATTGAAATTATCCGTGACAATTGGGGAATTGCCCATGTTTATGGGAAAACGGATGCGGACGCAGTTTTTGGGATGCTATTTGCCCAATCTGAAGATGATTTTGAAAGGGTAGAGTTGAACTATATCAACGCGCTGGGTCGTTTAGCAGAAGTAGAGGGAGAAGGTAAACTGTATAATGATTTAAGAACAAGAATATTTCAAGATAGCACGTTGGCGATCTCTATCTTTAATAGCAGTCAGGGGGAAATGAAGAAACTCATGCTTGCTTTTGCCGATGGCTTGAATTATTTTATTTACACGCATCCGGATAAAAAGCCTCTACTGATAAAACGGTATCAACCTTGGATGCCACTCCTATTTAGTGAAGGTAGTATTGGCGGAGATATCGAAGCCATCTCGCTGACCAAATTGAAAGAGTTTTATGGAGGTGGAAAAGATGCCACGAAAATTGAACAAATTAATTTGGACGATGGCTTAGAACCTGAGCCAAAAGGATCTAATGGTTTTGCCATTGCGCCTTCCAGAAGTGCTACAGGAAATTCACTTTTTATGATTAACCCTCATACTTCTTTTTACTTCCGCCCGGAAATTCAAATGACAAGCGGGGAGGGGTGGAGTGCTTATGGCGCGGTGACATGGGGACAATTTTTCATTTATCAAGGGTTCAATGAACACTGTGGATGGATGCATACCACTAGTCAGGCGGATGCCATCGATGAATACAAAGAAGTCATTATTAAAAAGGAAGATTCTTTTTTTTACAAATATGGATCGGAAGTTCGCCCCCTATCGATGAGGAAAATTGTACTGACTTATAAAACGGATAAAGGAAAAATGAAACGTGAGTTTACTGTATATTTTACCCATCACGGTCCTGTAGTGGCCAAATCAGTAAATGAATGGATCAGTATCAGGATGATGCAAGAGCCCATGTTGGCTCTCACGCAATCATTTTTGCGCACGAAGGCATCCGGGTTGAGTGACTTTAAGAATGTAATGGAAATGAAAACCAACACGTCCAATAATACCGTATTTGCAGATGATCGGGGTAACATTGCCTACTGGCATGGCAATTACATGCCTAAACGAAACCCTGCTTTCAATTATAATTTTCCGGTAGATGGAAGTGATCCTGAAACGGAGTGGAAAGGACTGCACCCGGTAGGGGAAATAATTCAACTAGTGAATCCAGCGAATGGTTGGATACAGAATTGCAATTCAACACCTTTTACCGCTGCGGGAAAGAGTAGTCCGGAAAAGAGCAACTATCCTGCTTATATGGCACCTGATTTTGAAAATGCAAGGGGACTTCATGCGGTAGAAGTATTAAGTCGTGAGTCTTCGTTTACGCTTGATAAATTAATTATGGCCGCTTATGATCCCTATCTTCCGGGTTTTGAAAAATTGATTCCCTCCGTTATTGAAGCCTATTCTTTCATAGCGAAAACAGATGAAGGAATTCGAAAAAAACTGAATGAACCAATTGCGCTTTTAAAAGAATGGGATAAAAAATATTCGGTATCTTCCGTACCAATGACCCTGGTCGTGTACTTGGGACAAGAGCTGCGGCTACAAATAGCGGGTCAAATTCCTTCTGGTATTGGTCAGCTAGATATTATCGAACTACTGATTAAAACACCGGCACAAGTGAAGGTCAAAGCGTTAGGCAACGTCATAGACGAATTGCAACATGATTTTGGGACTTGGAAAATGCCTTGGGGAGACTTGAATCGCTTCCAACGCCTGACAGGAAAAATCAATGAAGTATACGATGATCAAAAGCCTAGTCTACCTGTTCCTTTTGCTTCTTCCTTTTGGGGGTCGTTGGCTGCTTTTGGGAGCAAGAAATACCCTGGAACAAAAAAAATGTATGGTTATGTTGGCAATAGTTTTGTCGCTGCAGTAGAGTTTGGTCCAAAGGTTAAAGCTAAATCTGTATTGGCCGGAGGAGTAAGTAATAACCCGGCATCGCTACATTTCAGAGATCAGGCAGCAATTTATTGTGAGGCTCATTTTAAGGACGTGCTTTTTTACAAAGAAGATGTGATGAAAAAGGCTGAGCGTACCTATCATCCGGGTCAATAAAAAGAACAGGCCAACTCAAAATTTGCAGAATTGGCCTGTTGAAGGAAATCAATATTTAGGATTCTCTTTTCTTGATTTCTTTTCAGCTCTTTTTTCAGCCTCTGTTTTTTTTGGCTCTTTCTTAGTTTCCTTTTTTTTGTCTTGACCTTTTGACATATTGGTAATGTTTAAGTTGATCAAAGTAAATACAAACCAGACAAAAGATCAAGAGCTTCCGTAGGATTCTATCTTCATCTTTTTATTAGCTTCTACTTATGAAGTACTGAATTCGTGGTTTTTGATTACTTTTCGGCTGATGAAAGTAGCGAGCATGGGTATCTTAGCAATTGCTTTGGCATGCTCTTCGCCTAAATCGGAAAAGCACGTTCACCCTTGGGACACTACTGGTCGTTTGAAAATAAGCTCGTCTATGTCTACATCAATACACTCGATTTCAAACACTCATGGCATTACGTTGAAAATGACAGGGTATGGAGGAAAAATTATATCGCTATTCGTCCCGGACAAAAACGGATTGGCGTCAGACATTGTATTAGGATATGATAGTGTTGACCAATACATAAATGGGAATCCTTATTTTGGCGCCATCATAGGGCGATACGGTAATCGGATTGCTGATGGTACATTTACTTTGCAGGGGAAGGATTACCATTTGCTTAAAAATAATGGGGCAAATGCCCTACATGGTGGGGAAATGGGTTTCCATAATGTGATATGGAGAGTGGAAGAAGTTCTTCTCAGCGGAAACCAGGCATTGGAACTTTATTATCACAGTGCTGATATGGAGGAAGGATATCCTGGAAATCTCAATGTGAAAGTTACCTATACGCTTACCAATCAGAATGAATTGGTGATTGACTATGAAGCTACCACAGATAAAACCACGATCATTAATTTGACACATCATTCCTTTTTCAATCTGGCTGGTGAAGGCAATGGAAATATTCTTGACCATCAGCTCCAAATTAATGCGGATCAATTTTGTGTCATCAATAGTGATCTAATTCCAACTGGCGAATTAAGATCAGTATCTAACACCCCCTTTAATTTTAACAAATTGGTCGCCATAGGGGACCGCATTAATCAAACGGATGAACAGTTGAAAGTTGGCAATGGGTTCGATCATACTTGGGTACTCAAGAAGAATAAGATTGATGATCTAACGCTTGCCGCTAGCGTACAGGAGTCACAAAGTGGAAGAAAAATGGAGGTATGGACGACAGAACCTGGCTTACAATTTTATTCAGGCAATTTTTTAGATGGAACGGATATTGGCAAGAAAAATAAAAAATATGAGTACCGTTATGCGTTGTGCTTGGAAGCACAGCACTTTCCAGATTCGCCTAATCATCCCGAATTTCCTAGTACAGTGTTGAAACCGGGAGAAACATATAAGCAAAAAACGATTTATAAGTTTTCGGTAATGAAAGACTAATTCGCAAGTTGAAGTAGTTCTTCTAAGTCAATAGGATGGGTATACATCTCTAAGGAGCCATCTGCATGTTGGGGCCAATCTTCCTTTGGTCTATCCCAGTATAATTCAACTCCATTTTGATCAGGGTCGTTGAGATACAAAGCTTCGGAAACGCCATGATCGGCTGCTCCAGTTATTGGATAATCTGCCTGAAGCAATCTCTTATAGGCAATAGCCAGGTCTTTTCGGGAGGGATAGAGAATGGCAGTGTGAAAAAGACCGGTGCTTCTCGTTGACGAAGGGGTCGCATTTTTACTGTACCATGTATTCAATCCAATATGATGATGATAGCCACCGGCAGAGATGAAAACCGCATCGTTTCCAAACTTTGTGGTTATTTCAAACCCCAATAGTTCAACATAAAATTTTAATGCTCGGTCGATATCTGCTACTTTCAAGTGGACATGGCCAATTTTAGTTTGTTCAGGGATCGTGTATATTTTTGTCATCGTAAAAATTAAGCATTCGAAGTTAAGCAACTTCTAATACTTTGAAACTTTCATGAACACTTGAACTAGTTATTCGTTTCTCAAACTTTCCACTGGATTGGTCACTGCTACTTTGTACGAACGATACACAACTGTAAGCCAGGCAAATAAAAAGCATAGGAAGCCTGCGATTGCGAAAATAAATAAATCCATCTCAATTCTATAGGCGAAATTGGCAAGCCATTTACGCATGACAAAATATACCATTGGGGCTGAAAAGAAAAAAGCAATAAGGACCATGAATAGATATTCTGCGGAAACCATGAACATCAAAGTAGGTACTGGCGCCCCCATTACTTTGCGAATTGCCAATTCTTTAGCACGTTGCTCAGTCACAAACATAATGATACCCAATAATCCTAAACAGGAAACAAAAATGGAAAGGCCGGATAGATATTGAAAGATTTTGCTGGTTCTGTTTTCCGTTAGGTATAATTTTTGAATGTTGCCCTCTAAGAACGTGTAGTCAAAGGGTCGATCGGGCATCACTTTTTTAAATATGCTTTCGATTTCTTTAATCTGTTCTGAAAAATTACCGGCATTAAGCTTTATTGAAATTTGATATAGTGATGAGGGATCAATATAAATAACTAATGGCTCGATTTTATTATGGATTGATTTGAAATGAAAATTTTTAACAATACCAATGACGTGGTATTTATTTTCATGAAGCGTGATTACTTTGTTGATCGGATCTGTAAATCCCATTTGAATTACAGCTTCCTCATTTAGTAAAATGGCTAACGAGTCCGAGGCGATGGACATTGAAAAATCACGACCCAATGAAAGTGCGATAGAGTAGGTCTTTATAAAATCATGATCTACCACTAGTTGTTGAAAAATAATTTTAGAGGTAGGGTTTTTGCCTTCCCATTCTAAACCGTCTGTCCAGTAATCAGCAAAGGAAATACTATAATTACTGGCCGTCACATGCATTACTGCCGGTAAGGTGAGCAACTCCTCTTTAATCACAGGATATTGTGCGCGAACTTTTCTGGTAGTTTCGTAAGAAATCATCTGACTCTTATCATAACCTAAATCTTTTGAATTGATATAATTCAATTGGCGTTGAATAATAAGTGTTCCCGTTAGTAAACTGATACTGAGGGTAAATTGAACTGCCACTAATACTCTTCTGAGAGAAATTGTTTTATTGCTTGCTTTGGCCACTCCCTTCAATACGTTGACCGGATTTTGTTTTGCTAATAGCAAGGTAGGATAAGCACCTAGCAATGAGCATAACAATGTGGAAAGGAGGAGGTAAATGATCATCTCTGATGAAAAGTGAAATCCAAGTTGTTTGCCGCACAACTCGTTAAAAGAAGGGAGTAGGAGCCAACTGATAAGCATGGCTATGCTCAATGAGAGGGTACAATAAATGAGTGATTCTGAAAAGAAATAGCCTGCCAATTGTAATCGACTTGAACCTAATACTTTCCGCATACCTGTTTCTTTTGAACGCCTGATGGATCGTGCTGCTGCTAAATTGGAATAATTGATGCTGGCAATAATCAATACAAAAATGGCTAAGAATGAAAACATGTTAACATACAGCGAATTTCCCGGACTAATTGTATCACTGTTTTCATATTTCAAATCATTGCTTAGATGATTAGATTTTAGATGAATGTCTGTAAGGGGTTGAAGACTAAGCAAGGAAGTAGATTGTGGGTCATTTTTAATAACTACATTTTTAATCTTTTTCTCTAATAAGGATTCATCTACATTTTCTTTTGTTTTAAAGTATGTGAAACATTGGAATATATCCCATCTATCCAGGGTGGTAATAGACACGGCTTCTAAGAACTTTATCGGCATGACAAAATCAAACTGAAGGTGAGAATTAGTAGGAATATTATTCATGACTGCTGTTACCATTACATCACGGCCGCCAATTACAAATACCTTACCGATCGGATCATTTACACCAAAATAGGTTTGGGCCAATCGTTCGCTGATAATTATTTTATCAACGCCCTCATAATAGTTTGAAACTGTGCCCCGTGTTAAAGGAAAAGAGAAAAGGTTGAAAAAAGACGGGTCAGCAGCCAATCCACCTTTATAAAATCCTACCTCTTCAAATTTGAGGAAGAACTCTACCAATCTTAATCTGCAGCTACTTTCAACTTCTTCAAAATTGCTCGCAAGGTATTCAGCCAGTGGGGCAGGCGTAATGGCTACCGGATGGGCTTCTCCCTTTTCATTGAATTGAGTGCTGACCACCCTGAAAATAGTTTCATGATGAGGATGGAATCGGTCATAGCTAAGCTCTTCGTTAATCCAAATAAAAATGAGGATAAGCGCAGTGAATCCAATGATTAGTCCAGTGAGGTTAAGAAATGAATATACGTTACGTATTTGCCTCAGCATTAATTTTAAATTGCTCCGTAACATGCGTGCCTGTATTAACTTAATAGTTAAGTTGAATAGGCAATGTAGAAGATACTATTTGAAGAAAAATTGAATAAAGAGGCAAAACCTTACGTGAAATATTACAGGAATATTTCATTTCAACGATAACCAAAAGCCTAGTTCTTACATATTAATGATGAATCCCTGTTTTTGCCTCCCATTAATTACATACTATTCGCTTCTTAAACTCTTCACGGGATTGCTTATGGCGGATTTATATGATTCAAAGCTCACGGTCAACCAGGCAATAACAAGACTGACTAGTCCAGCTAAGGCAAATACGGATACGCCTATAGTAGTTTTATAGGCAAAATCTTCCAGCCAATAGTTCATTGCATAATAACCTGCGGGAATGCCAATGACAAAAGCGATCAGGACAAGCATGATAAAATCTTTGGATAGCATACCCACTAAGTGCGGTACAGAAGCACCCATTACTTTGCGGATACCGATTTCTTTTGTACGTTGTTCTGCAGTGAAAGCGGCTAATGCATAAAGACCTAAGCAGGCAACAAAAATAGCAAGACTGGCGAATAGCAATACTACATTAGCTAATGTGTGTTCTGATTTATATAAATTATCGAGGTGCTGATCTAAAAATTCGTATTCGAAAGCGGAAGGAATCTTTTTCTTAAATAAGTTTTCTAATTGCTTAACGGTGGCCGTTAAGTTTCCTGTATTCACTTTTACCAATAAAAAAGTAAGCGGTTCTGTTCTAGCATTGTGAAAACAAAAAGCGCCTATTTTTTGATGCAGTGAAGTAAAATGAAAATCTTCTGTTACACCCACTACTTCAGTCGGGCCATCAAAACCTTGTATCTGCACGCGCTTCCCAATCAATTCCTCAGGCGAAAGTTGCAGGTAGTCGGCAGTAGCTTTGTTGATCACCACTTGCACGGTGGTATCTTTGGGGTCCTTTGTTTCGGGCAATGTTTTGCCAGCGAGCAGTTTAATGTTGAGTACATCCAAGACTTCACTACTCGCACGTGTCGTAAGTAATGCGGTACCTTCACCTTCTTCGGCATCGAGTAATATATTGCGCATGCTAGTGCCCATGCCTGGGTACGATTGACTGCGGCCAACGGACACTACATCGCTGAGGGTTTCATATTCTGTTTTCAGGCTCATCACTTGGTCGCGATCTTTGGACCCTGTCACCATTATCGCTATCACTTGTTCTGGCTGATAGCCTAATTTTTTATCACGGATAAAATTCATTTGCTTATAAAAACCGATAGAGCAAATAATTAGAACAATTGATACGGCAAATTGAAATACGACTAATCCCTTTCGTATAAAGGCCTGTCCACCCCCAGATGAAGTTCTTTGTAAAGCTGATTTAGGTGAGAAAGATGAGAGGTACAATGCTGGATAAAAACCTGATAGAAAAGTTAAGATCAACCAAATGCCTACAAAGGCAATCCAGAAATAACCGTTGCTTGCAAACTGCATAGTAATAGATTTTCCTGAAAGAGTATTAAAGAGGGGCAGCACAAATGTAAACAATACCAGACTCGCAAGCATGGAGAGCAGTACAAACACAGAGGCTTCAAAATAAAATTTGCCATTTAGCTGACCGAATGTTGCACCTAATGTTTTAGCAATGCCCACTTCTTTGTTTCTTTTTTGCGATTGGGCAGTAGTCAGGTTCATGTAATTGATGGCTGCAATAAGAATGACAATCAATGCTAAGGCAATCAAAATTTTCACTTGGTTTAAATCTCCGTACGGCCTGCGATCAAATGTGGCATTCAGGTCACCAGAAGAAAGCCTTATATCCAACAAGGGCTGCAAAGCAATAGTGAACCAGCGATTATCCTTTGCAATATTCTTTGCCAACATTGCTTCTATTTTTTTATCCACTTGTTCTTGAGAGGCATCTTTGTTTAGTAAAAAGAACGTATCAAAACTGGCGTTGCCCCAATTTTGATTCACGTCTTGACCAAACCAATTAGAAGAGAAAGAAGCAATTAATTTGCATTGAAGAAAAGAATTGGACGGGAAGTCTTTGTACACACCGGTTACTTCAAGTGGTTTATCATTGTCGATTGTAAGCACTTTACCAATAGGATCTACACCATTAAAATATTTTAAGGCTGCGCTTTCGCTAATTACAATGGTGTTAGGTCTGGCCAATGCAGTTTTGCTGTTTCCTTTTAGGAAGGGAATAGTAAAGACATCAAAAACCTCAGGGTCTGCGTAGAAGAGCTCTTTCTCCGAGAATTTTTCAGTCTCGGTGGCCACAAATCCCAGTTCTCCAAAGTTATGATGAAAGACGCGTGTTGCCTTTTCAACTTCTGGTATTTCTTTCATGGAAGTGGGCCCCAATAGATTAGGTGCACCACCCCATTTGTTTGTTTGCCCACCAAAGTTTGCGCTAATAACCGCTCTGTAAATACGGTCTTTCTTTTCGTGGAAGCGATCATATGAAAACTCGTCAACCACATACAAGCTGATTGCCAAGAAGGTGGTTAACCCAATGCTAAGCCCAGCGATATTGATTAAACTGAAAGATTTATTCCGCAATATATTGCGCAAAGCAATTTTGAGATAATTCGTTAGCATTTTGGCCGATGGTTGAGTTTCTTAGTTTACGTTTTCTTTTTCTGTTATTTCTCGGAATAAATGAATGAAATTCTTTGCAGCTTTCCGCGACTTGAAAGATAAAGCGAATGAAGCTCTTCTCCAATTGGAGTCAGCGGTGCTTCTTATAACAGTTCCTTTTTGTAAATTAAATTCGACTTCATGGTAGCCGTTTTCAAACTCGATTTTAACCAACGTATTTTTTGAAACAGGAATAATCCATTCGCCAACCTGTAAACTAGTTGATTGATTATCGAAGGTAACTTCTTTCTTTTGCTGAAGGCCTTCTTTAGTTGTAAGAATCAACTTGTTAATTAGATCATCATTTTGAGCGTTGCTCGTGATTGATACTAACGATAATAGTACGATTAATATACTTTTCATAAACATCGGTTTATCTCCTTATCAATTAGACGACCTTTTAATTGCTTTGGTTGCATGGCAACTACTCGCTTCTTAAGCTCTCCACCGGATTGCTTACCGCAGCCTTGATAGCCTGTGTGCATATCGTTAGGAAAGAAATTAGTAATGCTGCACATGCTGCCAACAATCCAAACCACCAAGGTATCTCAGCTTTGTATGAGAACTGTTGTAACCAACTTTGTAAGTACCACCATGCAGCGGGTATTGCGAACACAACTCCGGCAAGTACAAGAATGATGAAATCTTTCGATAACAGTGTGAAAATATTTTGAATGCTGGCGCCAAGTACTTTTCGAATGCCGATCTCTTTCGTTCGCATCTCAGCAGTAAATGTGATCAATCCAAATAAGCCAAGGCAGGCGATTACTATGGCGATGATGGTGAAAATGTTAAAAATCTGCGAAAGCCTATCTTCTGATTTATAAAGCTGATCGAACGCATCATCTAAAAAATAATATTCAAATGGTCTATTCCCTTGGTATTTTTTGAATATGGATTGTACGGTAGCAACTCTATCAGTGAGGTTAGCTTTGGGATCCATTCGCAAATAAAGTGATGCGCCATACTTCGTCAAACTTGAGGATGTATCAGATTGGATAGATAAAACCATTCCATTTATTTTTTGACGAAGCGATTGATAATTAAAATTCTTTACGATACCGTTGATGGGTTGATCGTTTAACTTAACACCAATATCTGTTTTTTTAATTTTTAGTTCTTCCAACGCAGCTTCATTGATAATAAGACCAGGCCTATTAATTGCATCTGGTTTTTCTACCCATTCTATCCCAAGTGTGGAAATAAAATTCTCATCGACAGACAAGTCCAGGATAAACACATCTTCATTCGTAGTAGGGGTTTTTACAAACATAGCATTGAACCCTGTTGTATAAAGTGGAATCGAAGCGGCAGCTACCTCTTTGATTCCGCTCAGTGCACGCAATTCATTTTTCAATGTGTTGTAGTAAGTAGCACTTTCGGCATCTAAATTCACGACCATCACTTGTTCTTTGTTCAGGCCAATTTTTTGATTGCGTAAATACCCTAGCTGATGCTGAATGCCAAGTGTTACCAATATTAGGCCAATAGAGGCAGCGAACTGAAAAACAGTAAATCCTTTGCGTATCCATGCGCTGCTACCTATTGCTTTAGTTGCTTTCCCTTTTAAAACTTCTGCTGGTTTAAATCTGGAAAGCACTAATGTAGGATAGCTACCTGCCAGGAGAATGCAACTAATCAATAGCGAAGCCATCACGCTCAAGAACCAAGTACTTGTTAGAAATGATTTGTCTATTTGAATTTGCAGGATGTTTAAGAAAATGGGTAAAGACAGTTCTATCCAGACAGCAGCTAGCGCGAATGCAGTCAATGTCATTAAAGCGGATTCAAAATAAAATTGAGAAGCAAGATTACTCTGGCGTGCACCCACTACTTTGCGCACACCTACCTCTTTGCCGCGCAAGGTGGCGCGAGCTGTGGTAAGGTTCATATAATTGATAAGTGCTAGTACTAGAATAATAATAGCTACGGCCATAAAAAGGTATAGATAGGTGAGATTAGAAGAATCTCCCATATTGTTCCCAAAATGGGTACCCACAAATTTTTCTAACCTGTATTTTTCATCTACGGATGTTTTGGCAAACTTGGGAATAGAAGAAATTATTTTGGAAATAGATTGTTCGTCATTTACAACTACGTAGGTTGGGATAGAGCCTAGGCTTGCTAGTTTATGTTCATAGGCAGATTTATTTTCCGGAATGATACCCATCGTGTTAAAGGAAATGACGAAGTCTACTTGTAGGGAGGAATTGGAAGGAAAGTCCTTTGCAATAGCAATGACCTCAAGCGGATATTTTTTGTCGTAAGTAATTGTTTTGCCAATGGCATCTTTACTTCCAAAATATTTAATAGCTGTTTTTTCTGTGATGATTACTGTGCTGGGTCTTGTCAATAAACGATAGTCACCCTGAATGAGAGGGAAGGAAAAAACTGAGAAGAATGAAGTATCAGAGAAAGCGATTTGGTTTTCAAAATTGACATGGTTATCGTCCGACTTCATTAGCGTTCTTCCTATGCCGTAAACACGAACGTAATTTTCTACATCGGCATTGTTCTCTTTTAGTATCGGGCCAAACTGAGCCGACATGGCGGTCGTTTGAATTTCCTGCCCTCCATAGTTTATTTTACACAGAATGCGATAGATGTTATCGCCCTTAGCGTGAAATTTATCATAACTGTATTCATGCACTACATAGAGAAAAATGATAAGGCTTACGGCAATGCCAACCGATAGCCCTGCAATGTTAATGAAAGAATAGGTTTTGTTCTTGATCAAAGAACGAAGGGCGATTTTTAAATAACTCTTTAGCATATCTTTAGTTCCTTATTCATTGTTCGTCATAAATTATGAGCATCCAATAACAATCAACCTACAACGACATATTATTCGCTTCTCAAACTTTCTACAGGATTACTAATTGCTGCTTTGACGGCTTGAAAACTCACTGTTATGATAGCAATTGTTATTGCTATCATTCCCGAAAATCCAAATATCCACCAAGTAATTTCTGTACGGAAAGCATAGTTTTGTAACCATTGATTCATGCCGTACCATGCTAGTGGAGTGGCAATCACCAATGCAATTAAAACTAGCAGCAAAAAATCTTTTGAAAGTAACAACACAATTTTATCTACGGACGCTCCAAGAACTTTCCGAATTCCGATTTCTTTGGTTCTTGACTGAGCCGAGAACGTAGCCAACCCCCATAGACCTAAACAGGAAATAAACATGGCAAGGCCAGCGAATATTTTGAAGAGATTAAAAAGTCTTTCTTCTGCCTTATAAAAACTATCTATCTGTTCGTCTAAGAATTTGTAAGTAAAAATTCCTTCGGGATAAGTTGTTTTCCAAGCAGTTTCTATGGCGGCTATTGTTTCAGGTACATTGCTATTCGCCTCGATTTTTATTCCTGCCTGCTCGTAGTCTCTTGGATTTGGAGTGATCAATGCTGATTTGATAGCTTCATGTAATGATCCAGTGTTAAAATCACGAACCACACCTACGATTTCTAAGTTGCCACTATTCCAACCAACCCATATGCGTTGGCCAATCGCTTCTTCATTTGATTTATACGCCAGTTCCTTGATCAGCTGCTCATTGACTACAGCCTTCATAATTTGATCTTTTTCAGCTACTGACGTAGCCACGTAGTTGGTGTCGGAGGCTTCAAGAAATCGACCTGCCAGCAATTCCAATCCGTACATTTTGCAAAAGCGATCATCAGCGAAAATTAGGGTCACTTCTTTTCTGGATGGATCTTCTCTGCCGGTTCGATTCATGATGGTTCCCCAATGGCCTTGGCTGCTGGGAGTAGCAGTGGCAAATGAAACATCTTTCACTTGATTTATTTTTTCAAGTTCGTTTTTAAACAGATTATGTTGGAGAGCACGTGGTTGAATTTCAACATTTACAATATTGTCTTTCGTAAATCCTAGATTCTTATTGCGAAGAAAATTAACTTGTTGGGCAATCAAGAGTACAACCATTAACAGGCCAATTGAAAGACTGAATTGAGTTACCACTAGTCCTTTGCGTAACCAGGCAGAGCCATGATCTCCCGATGAAGTTGATCCAGCCTTTAATGTAAGTGATGGATTGAATTTCGAAATTACCCAAGCCGGATAAATTCCAGCCATCAATCCAATAAAGATCACTGCTCCTAAAATAAAAAGAAGTAACATGGGTGATTTGGTGAGATCGAAGGGGATATTTTTATCCAATAATGTATTGATATTGGGCATTACCAATTGGGCAATGGCAACTGCAAATATTCCTGATACAAACGTCAGTATCCAAGCCTCTGATAAAAATTGAGCTATCAGATTGAATCTTCCTGCTCCAACGGACTTACGCACACCTACTTCTTTTGCGCGTGTCAGCGCTTGAGCAGTAGATAAGTTGATGAAGTTAATACATGCCAACACTAATACGGCTATACCAATGATGCCAAAAAACCACAACCAACTGACTGATACAGCTTTTACCCAATTGCCACCGCCTGCAAACGAGCTATTAAAATGAACTTCGCTCAGTGGCTGAATTTCAAGTTCGCTTTTGAATTCAGGTAAATTTTCTTTTGCATTGATATGCTTGTCACCAATCGTTTTGATTTGAGCTAGTATAAGCTTCATATCAGCATTTTCTGGAACCACGATCAATGTCTCCGTTCCGGAAACATACGTCCATCCATCTAAATTGGGTTGCAGAAATTTTTCTGCATACGAATACGACACTAGCATGGAAGCTGGCAGATGCGTGTTAGAAGGGAAGTCTTTGATGAGAGCCCCAACAGTAAATTCGAATTTATCGCGAACAGTAAAACTTATTGTTTTTCCGATGGGGTCTTCACTGCCAAAAAGTTTTTTGGCAGTAGATTCTGTAAGTGCGGCTTGATACGGAGTGCGAAGTGTTTTGTATAGGTCACCTTTTAGAGTTTCTACTTTAAAAATATCGAGAAACTCTGGCTCTACCGCCATGATGCGCTCATCAATAAATTTCTTTTGTGGGCTTACTTCTACAATTTTGGTATAAACGGGATGTGCAAAACTCACATGCTCAAGTCCTGTTGCTTCAGTACGAATTACATTTGCTAATGGAAAGGGAGTAGAAAAGTGGTAATCGGATTTACCATTTTGTGTCCACTTTGAAATAATTCGATAGGTGCGGTCTGCTTTTTCATGGTAGCCATCAAAACTCAATTCATACCGGATGAAAAGCCCAATTACCAGACAAACACTCAGGCCAAGTGTAAGGCCTATAATGTGCAAGGAGCTATTGAGCTTTTGACGGCCAAGGTGGCGGAACACGATTTTTAAGCTGTGTAGCATATTATTTTGATTTTTGCTTTTGACTTATGACAACAGGGACTGTATAGTAATTCGTTAGCATTGATTCAGTCTTGGATATCCAAGAACAATGCCATCTAGGTGATAATGTAAATCTAGCTTGTAAAGGCGTTTTTCGTTAAAAGAAACGTTCGAATTAAGTCATTCGCGTTCGCTATCGGACACTTCTGAAGAATACTCTAAAGGCATCAAGGTGGATAATTTCTCGTGCCATGAAAGATACCCTTCTACGAAGAGGCAACGAACATCTTCATAGTATCCGTTCTCAAAAATTTTGAGAGAATCTTGTAAGAATTGGAATGTACTTTTTTGCTTTGTAGTATGATTCCTTCCAGCTACCCAAAGGTATTCAACTTCTTCTTTTTCATCATATATGACTTCATACCTTCCTTTAATATTTTCAAACGTATTACTTGATTCATTCCAGAATTCTCTACCAGAATAAAAGTTTGATGGAATACTATCAATCTCTTTTGGCTGAGACTTTAAACGTAAATAGTAGGATAGGCTGTCTTTTGGGTTATTGGAATAATCAATAACTATTGTTTTTTTGTCTTTCATTAGCGCTTGAATTTTCTTGTTAATCAGGCTATCCGCAGGACGTTTTCTATTTTTTACATGATAGATTTTTCGAATAGAAAATTTGTTTGAAGTAATTGAATTTTCACGAAGACTTCTCATAAAATGCATGACCGACCCTCGATAAGCATTTTCTCGTTCCTTCTTCCACTTTTTCAGGTCTTTCTCTTTAGTCGCTTTTAATTCCTCATAGCGAGGAAGACCATAAACAAAAAGGGCACCTTCTCTGTATTTATATTCGAATTGGTATAAATAATAGATGATCTTATAACCTAAACCGAGATTTTCTATTTCAATAGGTTGTTTGGCATGTGCCACTAACACACCATCTAACGTATCTAAATAAAAATGAAGAACTTTTGGGTTAAGAATTTTACATTTTGATGAGAGGTGTGTTTCTCCCAGGAAATGCCTTTTAAAATAGGCAAAATTTCGAGCCCAGTTAATGGTGTCAGGTTTAACGATAATCTCATTTAGTACTTTTGTTTCTTGATTTAGCTCAATATTGATATTTAGCTCTTTTGTATATCCTTGTGTCATCTCAGAAAAATCGACTTGCTGAGAAAATGGAAGATATCCTATCGTAGAAACAATTAAATCATATTTTCCTGCAGGAACCCCGGAGATAACAAAGCTTCCGTCAATACTAGTGCTAGTACCAATAGTGGTGTTCGCTAAGAACACGTTAACAAAAGGCAGTGGTTCTTTTGTGGTAGCATCAATGACTTTGCCTTTGATCGATTTTTTCTCTGTTTGTGCAATGCTTAGGTGGGAATAAGAACTGACGAAAAGCAAGAAGAGAATAATTCGAAACATGTTTTTAGTAGCTCCAAAATAGAACGAATTAACTTCTCTTCCAAGCAAGTAGAAAGTAATAATCGTCAACGATAATATCTTTCAAAAGATGTTCTCGTGGTAATTCCCACAGGTCCTTGATAGATTCCACCATCATTACCCATATCTTCCACCATTACTTCGATTGTATTCAGGCCGTCTTTTTTCAACCATCCAATTGGAATGGTGTAGACACGGAGTTGGTCGAATGATCGACTTTCTCCATATGGTTGTCCATCGTGCGTTTTTCCAATTTGCTTACCGTTGAGATAAGTTCTGTCGAAGTCATCTATTTTACCAAGCAATAGAACTAAATCCTCGTCATTCGAAATGGACTTTATATCAAGCGTAAATGTTTTTCTGTACCAGGCAAACCCATCATATCTTGAATAACCCTGACGCTCCCAATTCGAAGGAACCATTATTTTTTTCCATTCCCGATCATCTTTTATCGGTTGCCAGTCTTTGCTAGTAGTAAATGACCATAATCCTTGCAGGTCTACCAGCATTCTACTTTTCGGAGAACGATAGATGCCCAATTTACCATCAATGACGCCACCACCCTGAGTAACATCATATACCCGGATAGCGATGCTGTTCATACCCTTGAAGTTGATCAGTTCACTGGGCAGTGTATATTTTCGTTCGGTATTATAGGCAGTTTTAAATTTCGGTGGCATTGAACCGGAAAGACCAACGAGCACTCCATTTAAGTAGACTTCATCACAATCATCAATAAAACCTACGTTGAGATAGTAGTTTTCTTCCTTTACTAATATAGTACCGTCAAAACTTTTTCGGTACCACGCAAATCCGTCATAACCATTGAATCCTTCATCTTCCCAATGAGCGGGTACTCGAATCGACTCCCAACTTCCATCTTGATAATCAGTAGCAGACCATCCTGAGCGATCTCCAATATGAAATTTCCAGTCTCCATTGAGACGGATTACTTGCGAAAAAATAGAATCGATTGGAAGAAGGGAAAGTAGGAAAAGAATAATGCCTGTTTTCAAAGGAAATAATTTATCAGTGTTGTAAAATTACAAATGTTTGAGTGAAGGTGAGTAGCCTGATCAAAAGCTACGTCACCTTTCTCAAACGAACCCTAATTCATTGCTACTATTGGATTGTTGTTAGTTGTTTTTTCAAGTTGCGCAGACCACCTACCGTTTAACGATTTCATTCTATAGGTTACGGATAGAGTAGAGTTGCTTATTTCTACCCAAAATGGTTTATTATCCATTCTCTCGACATCATATTTTTTTGAAAAACCTCCTTGAAAATCTTTCGCAGAGATTTTGTCTGTTTTAAGAACTTCTTCCCGATTGCTGAACTTTACACTCACTGCTTCCTCTGAGTTGTAGGCGTAGATAACTTTGATGATGTCCTTTTGTGCGGTAGGAATTATTTTTACTGAAAGATCTTGTTGATTTTGTGCTTGAGCATTTCTCAATGTCATAACACTGATGGTTGCTACGATAACGCCCGCGATGATGATTTTTGTTTTCATGATATTAGTTGTTTAGTGTTTTTATAATTTGATTCACACTACAAATAACGGGAGGTCACCGGGTGAAGATGTCACCATGCGGTAAAGGTTTGTAACAAGATGTAACTGCTTGTGATTGGTCGATTGACCAAGGCCGATTACTTGCCAGCCATAGATTAGGGGCTGTCGACTAACGACTAAATAACGAGTTTGTAACCGGTGCCGTGTACAGTTAAAATGAATCTTGGTTGGTTGGGATTAAATTCTACTTTTTGCCGAAGGCGAACGATAAAGTTGTCAACCGTTCGGGTGGTGGGTTGTTCATCATAACCCCATACTTTTTCCAATAGATCGTAACGGCTTACTACTTGGTTTTTATGTTGATTCAAATAAGATAAGATTTCAAACTCTTTATGGGATAGCTTTATTTCCGTCTGATTTTCTGTGGCGTGAAAGGACTCGAAATCAATATGGAGCCTGCCGATTGTAGTTCTGGCAGTGTCTTTTACAGGCTGAAGTTGACTGCGTCTTAAAATTGCTTTTACCCGCGCCAATAACTCGCGAACACTAAATGGTTTGGTGATGTAGTCATCAGCTCCAAACTCAAGACCCAATATTTTATCGATTTCTTCTCCGCGCGCAGTTAATAGAACGATCGGAGTGCCGATGCCGGATGATCTGGCAGCTTTGCAAACATCAAAGCCGGAGAGTTTAGGCAGCATCACATCCAATAAAATCAGATCGAACGAGTTGGTTTTTATTTTAGACAAACCTTCTTCGCCATCGCTTGCCGTTTCTACCAGATATCCCTCTAATATCATGTTGTCCTTTAACCCGAGTTGCATGGAAGGTTCGTCTTCAATGATTAGTAATTTTGCCATTTTCTATGTGAGTGGAAAGTAAAGAGTAAATGTTGATCCTTTGCCTAGTTCGCTATTGACAGATATTTTTCCATGCTGCTGCTCAATCAATTCTTTAACAATGGAAAGCCCAAGTCCTGTGCCTTGGTTTTTGGCCAAATTGCCGCTCGAAACGCGATAGAATTTATCGAATACATGTTTCTGATCATCCTTGGCAATTCCCAACCCAAGGTCTTTTACAGTCACCCATCCAAAGTTAACATCATGCCCTACAGTGATTTCAATTTTCTTTTGAGTGCTGCTGTATTTGATTGCATTATCGATTAGGTTGATGATCATTTCCGTAATCGCTTCTTTGTCGGCTCTAACCAAAAGGGGCTCTCGCGGTTCAAAATGATATTCAAACCCTTTATTTTTCAAATGGAAGTCATAGGTTTTTAGAATTGCCTGGATCTCTTTAGTTAGTTCAATAGATTCAATATTAAGCTTTTTCTTACCAGCTTCGGCTTGGCTGAAGTTTAATATTTTGTTCACGATAGCTGAAAGGCGTTGCGTTTCTTTGGTGATGATTGAATAGTACTCTTGTTTTTTCTCTTCAGTTTTTGCGCGTCCCATTTCAAGAGTTTCGGCAAACATACTGATCAAGGCCAACGGTGTACGAATTTCGTGCGAAACATTAGAAACGAAGTCGGATTTGTTTTGTGCGAGTTGAACTTCTTTTTTTATGTTTCTAAAAACAAGAACGAGGGCGATGATGAGTACGATATCTAGCCCAACAAGGAAAATTAGATTGGTCGTTGTGCGTTCTTTAACAATTTGTTGTAGCGATGCTCCTTTAGTGCGTATGCCGAGGGAGTAATCGGGAAATATCCAAAGTTCTTTCGTGAATGCATCGGAGTTTAGGCGAGTGGTATCACCTTGCTGGGTCGAGTAAATGGGGTTGATCGATGATTTTGAGAATACAGACAAGATAAATTGATCTTTGGCAATTACCTGGAGACGTGGGCCTACAATATCTTCGATTACGGCAGAAGGGTCTACGATAAGTCCGGCAATTCGAAAAGGAGAACCCACGCCATCGGCTATAAAAATTAGCATCTGACCATTGTTATCACCCTGCCAACCACTTTGGATCACTTCTATTTTTTGAAACCCACTTTTCTTATAGCCAATTAGTTTATCGATTTGCTTGCTGTTTTTTTTCAATGCGTTTATGATGAAAGGACGAAGTGAGTCAATTAGCAGACTATCTTGGGTGTATTCCCGAATGGAAGAATCATCCAAACTATCCACGAAAAAAACCATTTTCACGGCAGCGTTGGTAAGCAATGCCTGTATAGAAGATGGAATTTCTTTTTCAATAGATCGATTTTCTAAGCCGCGTTGCGCTTTTGCTACCCAGTTCTCCAATGCGTTATCTGCATGTTGGTTGACCGAAAAGAGGATTGCCTCCAATTGCTTGTTATATATGTCTTCGATCATTTTTTCATCCTTGTTAAGCGAAGAGATCTCATACACCGAAAAGAAAAGTACGGGTATGAGAAAAATGATCGTAAGGATGAGGGCAATTCTTTTGATGGGATTCATACTTTGCCTAAAGCACTACAATCTTACGATTTAATTTTAAGCGCAAAAACCGTAGGGATTAGCCATTTTTGAAATCCATCCACTAGCGTTCTGATAATGCCCACCACGAATGGTAGTGTTAAGCGCCTGCGACTCAAATGCCCCATAGGGAAAGTTAGGGCGATTTGAATAATGTTCAAAAATGAATTCAGTATCCACCATTCAATTTGAGCAGCAAGTGCAAACGAGATTGCCTCATCCTGGTTAATAGTTCTGTCTACTTATTGAAAATATATTTCTTACTCACTTCTCAGACTGTTGCTGGGATTTGTAACGGCTGCCTTCAATGCTTGTGCACTTACTATCATCAAAGCCAGTAGCAACGCAAAGGCACCTACAGCTCCTAATACCCACCAAGCTACCTCAATACGATAATCATACTGCTCTAGAAAACCATTTAAAAACCACCAGGCGAAAGGTGCAGCAATGGCGAACGCTATGATGACTAATCGCGAAAAATCTTTGGAGATGAGCATAACCAAACTGGCCACAGACGCGCCCATCACTTTGCGAATACCAACTTCCTTGGTGCGCTGCTCGGCTGTGAAGGCTGCCAACCCAAATAGTCCTAAACAAGTAATGACAATGGCCAGGCCAGCAAAAATTCCTGCCAATCGGCTAATCAAATTTATGTCAGTAAATTTCTTTTGAAAATCTTCATCTGTGAATCGATATTGAAATGGATAATTGGGATTCAACTTTTTAAATATACTTTCTACTTTTGCAAGCGATGCTTGAATGTCTTTTGTTTTGACCAAGCGCACGGTTACGGTGCTACTCCATCCCGGATTGAACAACAGCGTCATCGGCTCCACGGGTTGGTAAGGCGAGTCCATCACAACGTCTGGTACCACGCCCACAATTTCCAATTGAGAACCGTTTGTTTCAATTTTTTTGCCGATCGGATTTCCCATTCCCATCATTTTAATGGCTGCTTCGTTGACGATCACTGAAAGTGAGTCGTTAAATTCCCGAGAAAAATCACGACCCTCAATCATTTTGATTCCCATGGTTTTGGTATAATCGTATTCTGTGGCTATCGTGCTAAATGCCACGCGTTGATCGGTAGACATGCCTGGCCACTTTACTTCGTTGCTCGAGAAGACGGCAGTAACAGGACTATTGCTTTTACACGCGTGTTCGACAACGCCTGTGTTTACCAACTCTTGCCTGATGGTGCTAAAGTTGTTCTGAAGCTCGCCATTCATCCAAATTTGAATAAGGTTTTCCCTATCGTATCCCATGTCTCGGTTTTTTACATGCTGAATCTGTTGGTAGATCACGATGGTTCCGGCAATAAGAAAGATCGAAAACCCAAATTGAAGCACTACCAAGACCTGTCTGGGTGTGCTCGCACCTTTGCCCACATTCACTTTTCCTTTCAGGACTTTTACCGCTTCAAATGAGGATAGATAAAAGGATGGGTAGCTCCCTGCCAATAATCCAATTACCAACACCAATGTAATGGCGGCTATCCATATCATAGGATCTCCATAGCTAATGGCAATACTCTTTTTTACTAAAATATTGTAACTCGGGAGTACTAACTCTACTACTACCACTGCCAATAAAAATGCGAAAGTGGTAATGGCGACAGATTCCCCAAGAAACTGAAGAATCAATTCTTTCCTGCGTGAGCCAATGCTTTTGCGAATGCCCACTTCCCGTGCCCGGCTTTCACTGCGTGCAGTCGCCAGATTCATAAAGTTGATACATGCAATGATTAGAACAAAAATGGCAATAGCTGTGAAGAGCCTGACATAAACAATTTGGCCACCTGTATTTTTACCTTCTTCAAAGTTGGAATGTAAACGCCACTTGTCCATCGGATGCAGGAACAACTTGGCGGTAGGTGCTTTGGGGTTATTGTCCTTTAAAATTGAAACGATGGATTGGTCAACTTCCTCTTTGGTGGTTCCATTTTTTAGTAGCGCATACATCTGGAAACTATTATTGTCCCAACTATCTTTTGAATAGCGTACCCAGGAATTTTCTTTTTCGAAGTAGCTGAAAGGCAAGATATAGTCAATCTCCAAAAATGATTGTTCCGGGAGATCTTTAATGATTCCTGATACTTTGAGCTCATCACCGTTATCAACTTTAATGGTTTGATTGAGAGCGTTGCTGTCTTTAAATAACGATTTAGCAGTAGACTCGGTAATGACAATTTTGGTAGGTTCGTTTAATGCTGTTGCAGGATCTCCCGCGATCATCTTGTAGCTGAACACTTTAAAAAAATCTTCACTCGCGCTAATGCCGTATTTGTTGAGCCTGTTTTCTCCCACCTGCAGCAAATTTCCTTCGCCCCAGTTGGTCATCACAACGCTCTCTATTTTGCTAGACTTATCAAGCAACGCTTCCTTTAGGTGGTAAGGCATGCTGTTTCCCGTGCCGATATGGCCATTCCATTCTTGACTTTGGTAGAGCTTATAAATGTTGTTGTAGTTGATTTGAAACTTGTCGTAGGCATATTCATCAGCCACCCACAAAAAAATTAAGACGCTGGAGGCAAGCCCAATGGCGAGACCGCCAATGTTGATAATGGAGTAGGTCTGATTTTTTAGTAGACTTCTAAAGGCGATTTTGATATAGTTGCGGAGCATAGCTTGCAGTTAGATACAAGCAACACCTTCCCAAATCAGTGCCAATGATTTTAGCCGCCTAAAATAATTGGAAACGGCCTTTTATAGGACAATTGGGTATCAAATACGAACGAATACGTCCGCAATCGGTCAATTGATATGCCCGTGGTATTTAAGCTCTTTTTCGCGTTCCAGGTCTTCCTTTTCTCGTTTGATGCGCACTTTAGCAGGAGGACCAACCATAATAGGGACACGTTCTACTTCTACATTAGCTAGTTCTAAACCATACATTTCTTCTGTAGATAAGCTGTGTTTCTTAATGAATCGGTATCCCTGTATGATAAAATTATCAAAGCTGGATATTTCACTATCTACTGAAGCTAACGAGTGGAGCATAATGAACTTAAAATCTGAAGGCATACTGTGTTTTTGAAGCGATTCATAATGACTGATCAAGTCAATCTCGGCTGCTTCGGCCATGTCATGCAAAATTCTATTAAACAGCAGGTTCACACGATGGTCTGCTTTAAATCCAAGTTTGATCCTAACAAAAAAGCATTTTTTAGGAATGATCGTGTCCACAGAATATTTTGAAGTAAACGGACTATCTACTGTATCAACATGTACAAACCAGTATACATCTGCTTTCTTCGGCCGTTTTTTGAAAATGGAATAAATGATATTAGAATCAATGTATCGCTTACTATCTGCAACAGCCATGTAAACTAAATTAGTTGCTTCTCGAGGGATGGAAGTATCCGCTTGCAAGTCTTGGATGAGCGGTATATAATGTTTCAAGTCAACAAACTCGGTATGACGGTCTCTAAGCTCTCGAGCTCGCAGTAGAATGAACATCATCAAAAAGAAAATTAACGCGATAGAGAATGAGAACCAACCGCCATGAGAAAATTTGCTCAGGTTAGAAATCAAGAAAGCAGTCTCTACCGTAAAGAATAGAATGGCTAAAAGAGTAGATCGGATCGTTGATTTTTTAACGGTTGAAAAATAGTACACCAGCAAAGAAGTGGTCATTAACATATCAAAGGTAATAGCCAAGCCGTAGGCCGACTGCATTTTATCGGAAGCTTTAAAATAAAGTACTACCAAAATGCAACCAAACATCAGAATCCAGTTGATCGCTGGAATATAAATTTGACCTTTCATTTGGCTAGGGTAACGCACACGAGTAGCAGGCCACAACTTTAACTTCATCGCTTCGTTGACAAGTGTAAATGTGCCGGAGATTAAGGCCTGGCTTGCAATGACCGTGGCCATCGTAGCAATGATTACCCCAAAGATTAATAGCCATCCGGGCATCATTGAAAAGAATGGGATCGTTTCGCCCAGTGGTTTCCCTTCGAATGAAGATAGTAGCCAAGCACCCTGGCCAAAATAACTAAGTAGCAAACATACTTTTACAAATCCCCAGCCTAACCGAATGTTTGATTTTCCACAATGACCAAGATCCGAGTACATGGCCTCGGCTCCAGTTGTACATAAGAAAATCGCTCCTAGAATCCAGAATCCTCCAGGGTATTTTAGCAGTAAATTAACTCCATAGTTTGGGTTGATAGCTTTTAGAACACCAAAATTGAACGATAGGTGATAAGCACCAATTGCCCCAATAAAAACAAACCAAACCAACATGACGGGTCCAAATGTTTTTCCGACTACACTGCTACCAAATTGCTGGAATACAAAAAGAGCTACGAGAATAATGATTACGATCGTAATAATGGTCTGATCAGAAATGGAAGGCATGAGTGTTTTTATCCCCTCCACTGCCGATGTAACACTCATGGCAGGAGTCATAAAACCATCTGCAATTAATGTACAACAGCCAATGATGGCAGGGAATATTACCCACCCTGCTCGATATTTTCTAACGAGTGCGTAAAGTGCGAAAATACCACCCTCTCCTTTATTGTCTGCGCTAAGTGCTAAGTATACGTATTTTATAGTCGTAATAATGGTGAGCGTCCAAAATACCAACGAAAGTCCTCCGAGGATTAATTCTTCAGAAACGGCACGATGACCAACAATAAAACGTAGTGTATAAATAGGAGAGGTGCCAATGTCCCCATAGATAATTCCCATCGCTACTAAAACTCCGGCTGCTGAAAGGGAATGTTTTTTTGAAATTGAATCCATGATATATCAGTACCTCAGGCTATTTCTTCTGGTAACTTTGTTTCTTCCTGAATTATTTTCTCTTCATTACGACCAATGATTAAGCGGTTACTTCTATCAAATGAGAAGTAATTCCACATCCAACTAAAGAAAGTAAATACGCGGTTTTTCCACCCTACAATAGCCATCAGATGGATGAACATCCAAACATACCAGGCAAACACACCTTGGAAACGGATGCCTCCTTTCATGTCCACTACTGCCTTATTACGACCAATCGTTGCCATCGCACCTGTATCAAAATAAGTAAACGGCTTGAGAGGTTTCTTATTTATAATATTTCTAATATTCTTAGCGACTAGTCTGCCTTGTTGTTGTGCAGGAGGGGCCATTTGAGGGTGACCTTTTGGAAATTTCTCATCTCCTTCCATGAGGGCTACATCTCCAATGGCGAAGATATTGTCAGACCCTTTTACGCGGTTGTATTCATCTACCAACAATCGATTCCCGCGAGTAATATTTTCTTCTTTCAATCCGGCAATAGGATTTCCCTTGATCCCGGCAGCCCAAATGAGAGATCGTGATATTAATTTTTCACCAGAACTTAATTGTACCTCATAACCATCATACGACTTGACGGCCGTATCCAAATGGATTTTGACACCCATCTTAGTGAGAAACTCGTGCGCTTTCTCAGAGGCTTGAGCACTCATACCATTTAACAATCGAGGACTAGCTTCAACCAGATGAATATCCATTTCTCGCATGTCCAATTCTTTATAGTCTTTTGGAAATACGTTCTTCTTCAATTCCGTTAAGGCACCTGCAAGTTCTACACCTGTTGGGCCCCCACCAACAATCACAAAATCCATTAGGCTGTTCATCACCTCAATATCTTCTGTTAGCAATGCATATTCTAAATGTCGAATGATTTTGTTACGGAGTTTGGTGGCATCCACGATGTTCTTCATGTAGGAGGAATTCTTTTCCAACTCAGTCATTCCATAAAAGTTAGTGACCGCTCCACTGGCGATTACCAAATAGTCATACTTTACCTCACCGATTGAGGTTTCTATGCTATTTTCCTCTGGTCGTATTCTCTTTACTTCTCCTAAGCGGAAGTAAAAATCATCGTGATTTCTAAAAAGTTTGCGAAAAGGAGCAACAATTGAGTTGGTTTCTAGACCAGAAGTTGCGACTTGATATAGTAGTGGTTGAAAGGTGTGATGGTTGTATTTATCAAAAAGTACAGTTTGGGCTTTTAGTCCACGAAGACCTTTTATAACCTCAAGTCCTCCAAAACCGCCTCCAATTATAATAACACGCGGCTTGCCCAAGTCTGCAATACGCGTGCGCGTGGTAATTAATTTGGGCATTTAAACGTAAAATCGTTACCTAAAACGGTGCAATTTACAGGTTGTCGAATGATTTAACGGTTTTTTAAAAAATATTTTGTTCTTGCTTAAAACTCAGAAAACTGAACGTAATTTTGGCGTAGTTAAAACTAACAACCGTATGGTAAAGAAATTTTTATTTGTAGCGTCCTTAGGCGCAATGATGGTAAGCTGTGGAGGTAATTCTGAAAAGCTTCAATCACAAGTTGATTCGTTAAAAACAGAATTGCAAACGAGTCAGCAATTCGCACAAACCCTGCAAGAAGTTGGCGTATTAATGGACTCTATTGATGCTAGCCGCCAGTTGCTACGCGTGAATATGGTGGAAGGTACCACGTACGACAATTATAAAAGCCGGATGAAGGATATCAACAACTACGTCAAAGATACGCAGAACAAAATAACCGATTTGGAGAAATCACTAAAGAAGTCAAAAGGTAATGCCAATGCATTTGCAGCAACAATTAAAAAATTGAAGGCGGATTTGGAAGCGAGGAATACAGAAATTGCTGCGTTAAATGAAAAGGTAGATTTACTGAAAAATGAGAATCAGAACCTGATCACCACGGTTGGTTTACAAGAAGCGGAGCTTAATGATAAGGAAGCTCAAATTACTACCAAACAACAAGAACTTGCTTTGATTGAGGCCCGCATTCAAGAGTTGATGGTGCAAGGCAAGATGAGCGAAGCCGATTCTTACTACGCAAGAGGTGAGGCTGTGGAAGAAGCCGCTAATCGCACGAAATTAGCTCCTCGTAAAAAGAAGGACACCTATAAAGAGGCGATTGAACTATATAAGAAAGCACTTTCGTTAGGAAAACAAGAAGCACAGGCAAAAATCGCTGTGTTAGAAAAAAAGATATAACAACAAATAACAGCTCAAACAAAAAAAGCATCCCAATACTAATGGGATGCTTTTTTTATGACTTATTAGAACGTGATGGACCCGTTTTCGATGCCAATAAGAAACATGGTATAGACGAAATAACCGATTAACATGATGAAGGCTTCCCATCTGTCTAGTTTACGGGTATTAAGGGTAAACATGAAGATCATGAGCACTACCGTAGAAGCAGATAGCACATAGAGATCAAAATTCAATTCTACTTTATATTCAAGTGGATTTATGAGGCCGGTAATGCCTAAAATAAAAAAGATATTAAAGATGTTTGAACCTATTACGTTTCCAATAGCAATATCTGTATTCCTACGGTAAGCGGCTACTGCAGAGGTAGCCAATTCAGGCAGCGAAGTTCCAATGGCAAGGATGGTTAAGCCGATCAATTTCTCGCTGATACCTAATTGATGTGCAATGTCAACAGCATTATCAACGACCAACTTACCTCCACCAATTAAAGCAATCAGACCCATTGTAACTAACCCAACTGACTTCCATGTTGCATAAACTTTTACAGAATCTTCTTCCCCAAGTTCACTGGTGTTCTTCATGGTGCGATAGATGTAGAACATGAAAAGCCCGAAGAAAATCAATAAGATGAATGAATCCAGGCGGCTCATCATATTATGCTCTGCACCCCATAGCATTCCATCATTTACCAATAAGAATAAGACAACGGCTGCCAGTAATGACAAAGGCACTTCATATTTAACCGTATTCCGCTGAACTACTAAAGGATAAATTAATCCACAAACCCCGAGTATGAAAAGTAAGTTAAAATTGTTACTTCCAATGATGTTTCCGAAAGCTGCATCCGCTTTCCCATCAGCCGAAGCAATCAAACTCACAATTAGCTCAGGCATTGAAGTGCCAAACGCAACAACCGTTAGGCCGATGGCTAAGTTTGAAATATTGAACTTCTTGGCAATGGAGGAAGAACCATCGACTAAAAAATCGGCTCCTTTAATTAAAATCGCGAATCCGACAAGAAGAAGGACAATGGGTAGTATCATGGGTATTAGGGTTTAGGTTCTGTAAGTTAAAACCATTTTTTGAATTTAAAATAGCGGATCATCCCGATCACAATTATTAACATGACGCCCATTACCACCGGGTAGCCATACGGCCAATTCAATTCGGGCATATTCCAGGGTGATTTTTCTGTATTAAAATTCATGCCATACACACCCACTACGAAAGTTAATGGAATAAAAATGGTCGAAATAACGGTCAAAACTTTCATGACTTCATTCATGCGTGTATTGAGCGTGTTGATGTAAATATCCATGAGTGCTGAAGTTAGATCTTTATAAGTATCTAAAGAGTCAATAAGATGAACTACATGGTCATAGACATCCGCATAATAGCGTATGTTGGCGGACTCTATGAACCCACTCTCATCTTTAATAAGTTTGCTCATGGCATCTCGTAAGGGATATAATGCTTTGCGCAGGTAGATGAGTTCCTTTTTTAACTTTTGAATCTTTCTAAACTGTTGATCCGATGAGTTTTTATAAATTTCATCTTCAATGGTTTCAATTTGCTGGCCAATGGCATCCAATACCGAATAGTAATTATCAACGATGATGTCTAGTAATCGATATAACAAATAATCGGCTTTCTTCTTACGAATGCGTCCTTGATCTAACCGAATTCTGTCCCGCAAAGGCCCAAACAAGTCTCCTTCTTTTTCCTGAAAAGAAAGTAAATAGTCTTTGCCTAACACGAAACTTATTTGTTCATAATCAATAAGATTGCTTTCAATCCGGTAAAGCATTTTTAAGGTGAAGAAGAGATAATCATCGTATTCTTCCACCTTCGGTTGATGATCGCTCGTAATATCTTCTACGAGCAAACTGTGCAAATGAAAATGGTCACCTATTTTTTGAACAATTGATATTTCGTGCATCCCATCCACATTGATCCAATTGATTTGATCCACTTTAATCTGAGCGATCATTTCAGCTGTGGGGAGGTCCGCAAATTTGGAATATTCCTGTTCGTTGTACTGAATCAGCTCCAATATTACTTTGCTTTCACTCGGCCTGGGGGAGTCAATAGAATAACCTAATTTCTTTTTTCTGGCCATAGTCGGCTTTATAAGTTTTTCATCACTACTAAATGATGTAGATTGGATAAAGTGATACCTGCGGTATCAAAGCGTTCTTTGATTGCTTTATTCAAGTCACATTTTAGATCAAATCCATCCGTTGGGTCTTTTGCCCATACATAGGCTCTCAACTGTACACCTGAATCTAAGAATGTCATCACCCGAACCATCACGCTTTCTTCTCCGCGGGCGATTTCGGCTTCGGAACGATTATCAATATAATACCGATGCTTCAGGGACTCTTCTTGTATAATTTTAATCGCCATGTTAATGTTAGAGCTTAACGAAATGGCCACTTCTATAAACATGCAGGTTTTTTCATCCGTAATGGTAGAATTAATGATTGTTTCGTTGCTAATTACGCTATTAGGAATGATAACTCTACGGTTTTCAAAATCTCTGATGATCGTATGACGCAAATTAATATCTTCGACATCTCCCGAATATAATTGGCCAACCTTAACCCGATCCCCTACACTGAATGGTTTAAAAATCACTAGAAAAAAGCCGCTAATGATATTAGAAAAGGCGGCTTGAGAGGCAAAGCCGACTATAGCAGCCAATACACCTGCACCGGTTAATAGAGTAGTGCCTACTGTTCTCAGTTCGGGGATAGAACGAAAAATAATGACCAGAGCTATGAAAATTAGAATAGAATCGACCGCATTCTTGAAAAAGTTATAACGGGTAGGATCTACCTTTAATTTTTTGGCGGCCCCTCGAATAAAACGACCAACCAGAAATCGAAGGATACGAGAAACCACGAATAGTATACCTACTACGCTCAGTATGAAAACGATCTGCTCCCATTGCTTATTCATCTGCATCATTGCCTCTAAAATAGTAAATAGTCTGGAGTACGTTGATAATAGTTCATAGATTTTTACTTATGTATGGCAAGATAAATCGGAACAATCTAAGCTATAGACTATGTACTATTGATTATTATTGCAGAAATGTCATTGCAGTTAGACAAGATCAAGGCTCCGGTAGCGAAGGAAATGGATGAGTTCGAACAGAAGTTTCGGGCATCGATGAAAACGCGCGTTTTGCTTCTGGATAAGATCATGAATTACATTGTGAAGCGCAAGGGCAAGCAGATGAGGCCTTTATTCGTTTTTTTAAGCGCTGGCGCTTGTGGAACAATTAATGATTCAACCTATCGAGGCGCTTCTTTGATAGAGTTACTTCACACGGCCTCTTTGGTTCATGATGATGTCGTAGATGACTCTAATTATCGGAGAGGCTTTTTCTCTGTCAATGCTCTTTGGAAGAACAAGATTGCTGTATTAGTAGGTGATTTTCTATACTCTCGCGGTCTCTTGCTATCAATAGAAAACAAAGACTATAAGCTTCTTGAAATTGTTAGTTATGCTGTCAAACAAATGAGTGAAGGAGAACTGCAGCAAATGGAAAAGGCTCGGCAGTTAGACATTAGTGAAGAGGTCTATTATGATATTATCCGGCAAAAGACGGCCTCCCTTATTGCATCTTGTTGTGCAGTTGGCGCAAGTTCTGCAGGCTCGACTGAGGAGTTGTCGAATACGATGAGGTTGTTTGGTGAAAATGTTGGGATGGCTTTCCAGATTAAGGATGATCTTTTTGATTATGGCGAAGATGAGATTGGGAAGCCCCTGGGGATTGATATCAAAGAAAAGAAAATGACATTGCCATTGATTTACTCTTTGTCAACAGCAAACTGGCTAGTAAAGAGAAAAATCATTCGGATCGTAAAAAATGAAAGTGAGAATCCTAAGAAGGTTAAGGAGGTCATTGATTTTGTAAAGAAATCTGGAGGTATCCAATATGCTCAACAAGCAATGAATCGCTATTATAACCAGGCATTGGATATTTTGGCAAGTCTCCCTGATTCCGACTACAAAACATCACTTAAACAGCTGGTTCAATTTACAATTGAACGTAAGAACTAACTGGCTATTTTTAATTTCGATTTACCTGCTTCTTGGACAGCATAGTCACGTGCCATATTAAATGAAGAGGATTCTAAAATTTGTGACGCGGATCCAGTATGATTCGGTGAGAAGTTGCCTTCGGAGGCCCACCATTTTTTAGCATCATCCCGGGCTGCAACTTTATCAACATCAAAATAGTTAATGATCGAATCGGAGATAATCCACGGTTTATCAATGGTCGCGTATTTATTAAAAATCATTGAACGCATCTGAGTGCCACTCGGCTGGTTTTTAAAGTGCGAAATAGTGTACGACATGGTTTCGGGCTCTGTCATGATCATATCCCAATATTTTTTCGATGATATAATTTGAGCCGTAGTTAGTAAAAAGCCATAGCCCATTTCAATGGGCTCTTTAGTAATCTTACAGGATGCTTTGAATTCCTTCTTTTTCTTGCCAAAGAGTGTGTCTAATAATGCCATGTTGTTGTAGTTATTGTATTAGATACTCGTAAAGGGGTAAATAGTTGCATGAAATGACTAAAAAAAATGAAAATCACGCTGGTTTAGAGAAATCATGACCCTTTCGTAGCCTGAATCTTTTTCAATTTTTCATATTTCTCGTGCTTGGACAGGAAGTCCTCCAACTGTTTGACGGGTAGTTTCTTGGCTATAATTTTTTTCTTGTCGTCTAAAATATAAATCGTTGGAGTCGTTTCTGAATGATACAATTTAGAATAATGCTCTTTTAAATAGGTGCGTGGTCCATTCACGGTAATCCAGGGAGTCTTAAATTCTTTTATAAAATCTCGCATTTTCACCATGTTGGAATCAGCGGCTACTGCAAAGACTTCGAAGTTATATTTTGCTTTACTCTTGATATAAAACTCAACTAATTTTGGTGTTTCTTCACGGCAATGCCCACAGTCCGGGTCGAAAATAAATAGAATCGTGTATTTATTTTTGATGTCATACATGGATCGGGGTTGTAAATTTTGATCTTGCATTATTAGATTGGCACCAGTTCTTCCAATCATGCTGATTCTTATTTTATCGGCATGATCTTTCAAACTTTTTTTGACGGGAGCTCCAGCCCAATAATTCATTTCTCCTGACGCAAAGTATTTGTCATTTAGCTTAACGAAGACTTCATCCATCCCCATAATATCAGGAGCTTGATACAACACCATACAGTTATAGATGAGATACTTGTAAGTTTCTTGGTTTTTTTTAGCCTTTTCCGCGATCTCTTCAATTGCCTTTATAATGCTGTCAGGAGCAGGAACAAAAAGTTTATATAAGTATTCCTTCAACTTTTCTTGGTAGAAGGGTCGAGGCAAACGGATCATTGCATCATCGGCTAAATCCAGGTTATCGAAAAAATGTTGTCTATAGTACCTGAGCTGAAATGTAGAGTCTATGGTACCATCAGACTTTTTAGGCGGATCGGGTATTTCTATCGCGCGTGTAACTTTTAATAACCTTGCGGTCATGCTGGATGGATGTTTATCAATCAATAGCCCCTGATAGGACGTCACTTTATCATTGATCTTTGAGAATGATTCCCGCGATGGTTTTTTTTGATCTTCAGATAGCGTGCTATCCCTTAATACTTTTAGAATAGGTTCTGCTTCTGTACTTCTTTCTCCTATAAAGTGGAGGTTGTCAAAATACAATTGGTTATCTTCATCGCCTTTAATAATCATATTCTTGATATACTCATCAAGTTTTAAATAGTCGGTTGTATTTGCCATTGTTTCTAAGGAGAAGTATTGCTTTTTCCCTACAACAAATTCAAACAGTTTATTCTTGTCCAGGACCAAGTAATATACTCCTTCTGGCAAAGATTTCTTGCCTTCAAAATAGAAAGACCCTGATTTTACTTTGGCTGTATCTTTTAATACGGTGCTTTCACCATAGTAGCTACCTAAGTAGACAATGGTATCCTTCCAATTCTTTATTTTAAATTCAATTCGATAGCCATTTTGAGATAAGGCAGGGCTGGCGAAGCAGCAGGCAATGAGGGCAATAATAATCCGTTTCATTCTAGTAAAAATAGATGTTCAAATTTCAGCTTTTTCTATTGAATCTACAATGGCAATTAATAGGCCAGTCTTGAGTAAGGTAAGCAAGTCAACTTTTAAAACTATTTTTGCACTGTTTAAAATGTCACTCACCGTCTCCAATCTAACCAAACAATACGGCCATCAATTGGCTGTTGACAACATTTCCTTTTCCATCCAAAAGGGGGAAATCGTAGGCTTTCTTGGTCCCAATGGAGCAGGGAAGTCAACGACTATGAAGATTGCCACCAGTTACTTACCGCCTACATCAGGCTGCGTGTTAGTGAACGGCTATAATGTGGTGGAACAGCCCATGGAGGTCAAAAAGATCATTGGCTACCTGCCTGAACATAATCCACTGTATTTGGATATGTACGTCCATGAATACTTGGCCTTTGTATGTGGTATGTATAAATTACCAAAGGCCGAAGTTAAAAGTAGGGTGAAGAAGATGATTGATTTGTGTGGGCTGACTAAAGAGCAAAACAAACGTATCGAATCGCTCTCAAAAGGATATCGGCAAAGGGTAGGGCTCGCTCAAGCGTTGATCCATAACCCGGAAGTATTAATATTGGATGAACCTACATCGGGTCTTGATCCCAATCAGATTCTGGAAATCCGCAAACTCATCAAAGAAATAAGTCAAGACAAGACCGTCATTTTATCCACACATATCATGCAAGAGGTGCAAGCGCTGTGCGATCGAGTGATTGTGATTGATCAGGGCCAAATAGTGGCAGATGATCTTTTGGTGAATTTACTTAAAGGGAAGGAAAGATCTGTGGTGTTAGTGGTTGAATGGGATGGACACGTTTCGATAGAAGATATTAAGGCATTGCCAGGAGTAGCTGAAGTGCGCATGGAGGACAAACGGTTTTATGTGACCTCACTGGATGACACCGTACGCGCTGGGCTATTTCAATTATCTGCTGAAAAGAATCTTTCTTTACTTTCATTAAAGCAAGAAGAAAGTAGCTTGGAAGATATATTCAAATCTTTAACGACAAAGGGAGAGGCCGTATGATTCAGATTTTTTTGAAAGAGTTTAACGGCTATCTTCATTCACTTATCGCTTATTTAGTGATTGGCGTTTTTTTAACGGGGATGGGATTACTTATCTGGGTATTCCCTGAAACTTCGGTGTTGGATTACGGGTATGCCGACCTCGATACATTGTTTTCCATGGGGCCATTTGTATTCATTTTTCTGATTCCTGCTATTACAATGAAAAGTTTTGCGGAAGAGAAAAAACTGGGCACATTAGAATTGCTGCTCACAAAGCCAGTCACGGATTGGGATATTGTTTTGGGTAAATTTCTAGCATCTTTCGCCTTGGTCCTGGTGGCGTTATTACCAACTTTGATTTATTATTTTTCGGTTTCTAAATTGGGTAATCCAGTAGGCAATATTGATACCGCCTCTGTGGTTGGTTCATACGTAGGATTATCGTTATTGGCTTCCATATTTTGTGCAATAGGCATTCTAACATCCACTTTTTCAACGAACCAGATTGTTTCCTTCCTCCTAGCTGCGTTTTTCTGTTTCTTATTCTATACCGGGTTCGATTCTGTATCTACTTTTGCTGGTAGCTATGCATTACTCATAAAACAGTTTGGAATTTTATATCACTACGAATCGCTCAGCAAAGGATTGATTGATAGTAGAAATGTGATTTATGCACTTAGTTTGACAAGCTTCTTTTTATTGGTTACTAAAACAGTGGTAAGCAGCAGGCTATGGTGAATTGGATGCAAACTAAAAAAACAGGAGACCTCTTACTTTTAGCAAATGGCCTGTTATTGGTATTGCTTTTAAATGGACTTGCTTCTTTTTATTTTTTTAGAATTGATCTGACCGAGGACAAGAGATATTCGATTAAATCACAAACCAAAGCATTGTTAGCTGAACTTGATGATGAGGTTTTTGTAGAAGTTTTTTTGGAAGGAGATATGAATCCCGGATTCAAACGTTTTCAAAAGTCCATTCGAGAGACATTGGATGAATTTCAAATCTATTCTAACAATAAAGTCAGTTATATCTTCACCAACCCGAATCAAGCGGTAGGGGAAAAAGCACGCAACGAATTTATACGAGAACTAGCAAACAAAGGTATTAGTGCAATGAATGTTATTGAATCGAAAGATGGGCAACGAGAGGAAAAGTTTGTATTCCCGGGTGCGCTTGTTTCTTATGGGGGCTTTGAAACAGGTGTGATGCTGTTAAAAGGGAGTAGGGCTCAAGGTTCACAAGAGGTACTAAACCAATCCATTGAAAATGTTGAATTTGAATTGGCGAATGCTATTTATAAGCTCACGAATACCAATCGTAAGAAGATTGGTTTGGTGAAGGGGCATGGTGAACTAGATAGCCTTCAGATAGCCGGTTTTAACAGCGCGTTAGCTGAACAATATGATGTGTTTCAAGCGGACCTTACAAAGAAGAAAATAGTAGGCGATTATAGCGCATTGATTATTGCCAAACCTCGAACAGAATTTTCCGAACAGGATAAATACAAGCTCGACCAATACCTGATGCGAGGTGGCAAGATTCTCTATATGTTAGATCGATTGGATGCGAACATGGATAGCGCTTCGAGTGATACTTATTTTGCTTTCCCCTACAATCTTAATTTGGATGATCAACTCTTTAAGTATGGCGTTCGAATCAATCCGGATCTGGTACAAGATCGAGTTTCAGGGAAATACCCGATTGTTGTAGGTGATGCCGGTGGTCGCCCACAACTTAAGCAACTAGATTGGCCTTTTTTTCCGCTCATTAATCAATATGCTGATCATCCTATCACTCGGAACCTGGATGCCACGCAAGCCAAATTTATTAGTAGTATCGATACGGTGAAGGCAATTGGGATAACGAAGACTCCTTTATTGTTTTCTTCTCCTTATTCCAGAACGCTTACAACTCCGGTAAAAGTAGGGGTGAACGATTTGCGTAGACAACTAAAGGAAGGGAGTTTCACCACCGACAAAATTCCGATGGCTTACTTATTGGAAGGAAAATTCACTTCAGTTTATAAAAATCGTTTTCTTCCTGAAGGAGTGGATACCACTCATTATAAAAATCTGAGCGAAGCTACTAAGATCATTGTTATTGCAGATGGCGATATAGCCCGTAACGATATTAATCCTCGTGAAAATAAGCCACAACCTTTAGGGTACGATCCAATTTCCAGATATACGTTTGCCAATCAAGACATATTGCTCAATATGGTTGCCTACTTAACGGATGAGAATGGTTTGATTAAAGCGCGTAACAAGGAAGTGAAAATCAGACCATTGGACAAGGAGAAGATCCGAAATCACCGGGCCTATTGGCAGGTGGTTAATATCATTTTGCCTTTAGTACTCTTGATGTTGTTCGGCCTATTGTTGACATATATTCGGAAGAGGAGATATTCTAATTTTGAATAGCAGGAATATGCAACAAAAAAGAAATATACAACTACTTATTTTACTCATTTCGTTGAGTCTTTTGATCGCATTACTTTTCTTTCTATCCAATAATGACTCCTCGGATATTGACAAAACTCTTTTTAAAGTTAGCGATCAGAATAAAATTGATCGAATTATTTTAGTATCAAAAAAGGGAAAAGTTGAATTGACTTATGATGGGAGTAAATGGTTGATCAATCAAAAGTATGAAGCAGATCCGCAATTAGTCACCGTGTTCTTTGCTTCACTATTACAAGTGGAGCCTAAAAGAAGAATTTCTGGTCTACTGGAAGATTCAATCATACATAGTTTGAAAAGGGAGGGCACAAGAGTAAGTCTATGGGAAGATAATAGTCTAGAAAAGGAATTTAATGTTGTGGGGACTGATAGTAAAATGGAAACGTATTTTCAATTCGATAATGATGTGCCCTATTTTGTTACCATTCCTGGATATCGTGTCTATGTAGCCTCCATATTTGAATTAACAGAAAACGAATGGCGGAATAAGAAAGTCTTTAATTTTAACTGGCAGAATTTTAAAAAATTGAATGTAAATTTATCCGAATATCCCGGTCAAAATTTTACCATTTCATTAGCGAATGGTCTCTTTGGAATTGAAGAAATTACTGTTGCGGATACTACTAAATTGAGCAACTACCTGGAATCCATTTTCAATCTTCAGGCAGAGCGAATACTTAGTGAAAAAGAAGCCTTGAATTATGACAGCATATTAGCCACATCCCCTGCCCTTGACATGGTGATTGAAGACATATCAAAAAAGAAATTTGAACTTAAGATCTTTCCTTCCGCAAGTAAAAGCGCATTGGTGGTCGCCACCATGAACCAAGGGGAGCCTATTTTACTTCAACCCAGAGCCGTTTTCAATATCCTTCGGAAAAGGGATTATTTCGTATTCAAATAGGCAATCTCGCTGTTGGCTATTTCATAGTTTCGAAAGGATTCTAGGTAAAAATTTGCATTTTTAGGATTGGTTTTTCTTGTTAACTTTACAGCCCTTTATATTTATAAACCACTGATTCTGATGAAGTTTATTGTAAATTCCAGCTACCTGCTAAAGCAGCTTTCCAACATTAATGGAGTGATTACTACTAATCCGGTAGTTCCTATTTTGGAAAATTTCCTATTTGAAATTGACAAAAGCAATTTGACGGTAACAGCCTCCGATTTGCAAACTTCGATGATTACCGAGATCACAGTAGAATCTAAGGAGAAAGGGAGTATTGCCGTGCCAGCTCGCATTCTGTTAGATACTTTGAAAAATCTACCTGACCAACCCGTTACTTTTTCCATTGATGCCGCCTCGTACAGCATTGAAATTAGTTCAGATAATGGGCGCTATAAATTAGCTGGTGAAAATGCTACGGATTTTCCAAAGGTACCAGCAGTCTCAAATGATTTCTCCGCGTTGATTTCCTCTGATGTGTTGGCAAAAGCTGTGAATAATACGATTTTCGCTACAAGCAGCGATGAACTTCGCCCCGCTATGACGGGTGTATATGTAAATCTGGGAGAGAAGAGCACCACGTTTGTAGCTACCGATGGTCATCGATTAGTGCGTTATCGCAGAACGGATATCAAATCAGATACTGGCAATGCTATCATTATTCCTCGCAAAGCGTTGAACTTGTTGAAAGCAACGTTGCCAACGGAAAATACGGATGTTAGTATTGATTTTAATATGGCGAATGCCTTCTTCAAGTTTGGCAATATTCGTATGATCTGTCGATTGATTGATGAGCGTTTCCCTGACTATGAGAATGTGATCCCTGCATCGAATCCAATTAAGATGACAATCAGTCGCATGGATTTGCTAGGATCTTTAAAGCGCATTTCCATTTATGCCAATAAAACCACACACCAGGTAAGACTTAAGATTACAGGAAGTGAACTGGTTGTTTCTGCTGAGGATTTGGATTTTTCAAATGAAGCAAATGAGCGATTGTCATGTGAACATGAAGGCGAGGATATTGAAATAGGTTTCAATGCTAAGTTTTTAATTGAGATGCTAAGCAATGCATCGGCAGACCAAATTAAGTTAAACATGTCTGCCCCCAACAAAGCAGGTGTAATTACACCCATTGAAAAAGATAAGGGAGAAGATATATTGATGTTAGTAATGCCAGTGATGTTAAATCAATACGTTTAGATACTTACTACTCAAATCTAGAGACCAGCTTTTCGGCTGGTCTTTTTTTTTTGAGAAAATTGAGTCTACAACTTCACTTCGTTATTTATCAAATGGAAATATTGAATATTAAGAGTAGTTTAGACTTATAATACTACTACAATGGCCCTGTTTGACATACACCCTGATATTTCTCAGGCAAAAACTATTTCGACTGATTTTTATCTAGATCCTCACTTTTTCAAAGAATCGAAAGAGAAGATTTTCTCCAAAAGCTGGCATTTTGTGGGTGATTCTGATCAAGTGAAAGACAATGGTTGGGTCACACCGGTCAATTTACTGGAAGATTTTTTAAATGAGCCTTTACTTCTATCAAGGGACAAAGAAGGCTCCTTACATTGTCTTTCAAATGTATGCACTCATCGCGGCAATTTAATTGTAGAGAAACCATGCAAAGTAAATGATTTGCGTTGTCGGTACCATGGAAGAAGGTTTGACCTGAATGGAAAGTTTACGTCCATGCCTGAGTTTAAAGAGGTGAAGAATTTCCCATCTGTTGCGGATGATTTAGTGAACCTGCCAATCCATCAGTGGGGTAAACTTTTGTTTGCTTCACTAGATAAGAAATATTCAGCCGATGTATTTTTTAACGAGATGGCCAATCGAGTTTCATGGATGCCGATAAATGAATTTGTTTTTCATCCTGAACTTTCGAAGGACTATATGATAGATGCACATTGGGCCCTCTATTGTGAAAATTATTTGGAGGGATTTCACATCCCGTTTGTGCATGCAGGATTAAATTCAGTGATTGACTATGGCAATTACTCAGTTGAATTGTTTCCCTATTCGAGTTTGCAGTTAGGGATTGGGAAGAAGGATGGTTTTAATTTTGATTTGCCAACCAACTCACTAGATTATAGTAAAGACATTGCAGGATATTATTTCTGGGTGTTTCCAAATATGATGTTTAATTTTTATCCATGGGGATTATCAGTTAATATTATTAAACCTGTTTCATTAAAGAAGACGAATGTTTCCTTTTTGACGTTTGTATGGGACGAAAGTAAGTTGAGGCAGGGTGCCGGAGCAGATTTACATAAAGTTGAAATTGAGGATGAGGAGATCGTACAAAATGTGCAACGAGGCATACGCTCAGGTTTCTATACTCATGGCCGCTATTCAGTGACGCGTGAAATGGGCACGCATCATTTTCATCGCTTGATTGCGGATTTTATGAAATAACACCAGCTCAATTTACTTATCCTGAGTTCAAAAATTACTTATTATTTGAAGGTTTTAGCATGTCATAGATGGCTGGATTTGTTTTGATTAGTATGATTAAGACAACAATAAACACCAGCATTAAGAGCAGCTGAGATGTTAGATATACCCCAATGCCTTTAAAAAATGCTTTGACTTTTGATTGATAGTTAAATAGGTCCGAGTAGGCGTATCCGAAATAAAATATTGATAAAAGCATTGAAATGCTTCCATTTAAGAAAATGCCAAATGAACTAAAAAGAATTAGGCTAACGATGCTTATCCAATATATATGACCATGTGTGTAAAATGGCAATATGGTATGTTCCACATAGGTTAGATCACTTTTCCTAAAGAAAAGAAACCTCGATATAAAAGCTTGCATAGGTATATAAAGAAAGGTGATTAGTTTTAAGTTGTCTGATATAAACTGGAAAATGGTTTCTGCAATTTTTTCCTGACCACTCCCAGCTTTTGGAGGTGCGAATTGCATGCCCTTAGTGGTGGATCGCATAAATTCTGTGATAGAAACATCAAGCAAACTGCCCACTAAATAGAGAAGTGTAATCATTAAGAAGAAATAGCCGACTGGTGCGTAGTATTTAATCCGATTTCCGCTGATAAATAATTGAGTAGCCTTTCCGGGTCTAATGGTCAAGTCTCGGAGGGTCCGAGGAAACATGCCATCGAAGCCGTAGATTCTGGCCCAGAAATCGTTCCAACCTTCCCGTAAGGTAATTCTTTTGACAGAGGCGTGCTGACCGCATTGCGAGCAGAAATTGCCACTTGTTTCCTCCTCACAGTTAATGCATTTTGCCATCATATATCGTTTTACAAATTCTGAGGTAATTTTATAAAAATTAGATCAAACTATTAAGTAGCAATGTTGTTTTAACGCTAAAAATTGGAGAAGGCAATAGTTATTGGTTCGGGTATAGCAGGATTAGCATCAGCCATCAGACTTTCTTGTCTGGGATTGCACGTTCATGTCTTTGAGGCGAATTCCTATCCCGGTGGGAAGCTAAGTGAATTTTCGATGGGCGGTTTCCGAAATGATGCAGGACCCTCTCTATTCACATTACCACAGTTGGTGGACGACCTCTTTATTTTGGCAGGAAGAGTCCCAAGCACATTTTTCAATTACCAACGATTGGAGGTGTGTTGTCATTATTTTTATGAAGATGGTACCTTTCTTAAGGCTTATGCCGATCGAGATAAGTTAATCTCAGAATTCGAAGAGAAACTGAGTGTGCCCTCATCAGTAGTGGCAGCTTATTTAGAGAGGAGCAAAGAGACTTATCAGAATGCGGGAGAAATATTCCTCACCCATTCATTGCACAAACTTCGTACATGGGTTTCGACGAAAGTAGTCAAGGCACTATTTAAGATTCATCGGTACGGAATTTTCAAGACGATGAATCAATTGAATGAAGATCAACTCCAACATCCTAAGTTGGTTCAACTCTTCAATAGATACGCTACTTACAATGGATCAAATCCTTATCAAGCACCAGGAATACTAACCGCAATTCCGCATCTAGAATTTAATATTGGAACGTATTTGCCAAAGGGAGGAATGCATCAAATCACAGTAGCCCTTTATAAATTAGCTGTGGATTTGGGTGTGAAATTTCATTTTAATTCGAAAGTTACAGCCATTCGCACTTCATCTAATAGCGCAAAGGGAATTGAGGTAGGAGGTGATTTCGTTGACGGAGATGTCATTGTTTGCAACATGGATGTCTATCATGCTTACCGAAAATTAATGCCGCAAGTCAAGGCTCCGGAGAGGGTGTTAAGTCAAGAGAGGTCGAGTTCAGCTTTAATATTTTACTGGGGAATTAATCATACTTTCCCTCAGTTGGATTTACACAATATTTTTTTCAGCGCTGATTATAAAGAGGAATTTGCCTGCCTTTTTGATAAGAAAACAGTGAGCGAGGATCCTACTGTCTACATTAATATTACTTCTAAGTACGAAGAAGGCGATGCACCTCCAGGTAAAGAAAATTGGTTTGTGATGGTGAATGTGCCGGCCAATGTAGGTCAAGATTGGACAACTATTAAAAGCGAAGTAAAGAAGAATGTATTAAAGAAAGTAAGCCGTCAACTTAAGATCGATGTTGAAACGCTCATAGAAACCGAAGAAATTCTTGACCCGGTTACCATTGAAAGCAAAACATCTTCGTATCAAGGCTCCTTATATGGAACAAGTTCCAATAGTAAGTTTGCGGCCTTCCTGCGTCACAAAAACTTTTCATCTCAGTTTAGTAATTTATTTTTTTGTGGTGGGAGTGTGCATCCCGGTGGCGGCATCCCGTTGTGTTTACTTTCAG
>JANPBK010000072.1:0-48416 GCA_031430395.1 Cyclobacteriaceae bacterium | reverse complement strand
TAAACGAGCTCTTAAACATAACATAGGTATCGCTCCAGGTCAGATATTTTCTTCTCAAGGACAATTCCATAATTATTTTAGATTGAGCTATGGTGCCCCATGGAGTGAAAAAATTGACAAAGGATTAAAAACGCTGGGTGAACTAGTGAGAAAATATTGATAAGAGGTGTGACCGCCACGAAAATAATACAGAATTGAATGGCCTATCCATTATGCTGATCACTCGTAATTTAGTTGGTAAAAATATTATTAAAGCTTAGTATATTTGATTCACGAAACATTAAACTAACAACAATTCCAATGGCCTTTACACTTCCCGCACTTCCATATGCATTTAATGCATTGGAACCACACATTGATGCTCGCACAATGGAAATCCATCATGGCAAACATCATAATGCATACGTTACTAATCTTAACAATGCGCTGGCCGGCAAGCCAGAAGAAAATCAAAGCATTGAAGAAATCTGTAAAAACATTTCAAAACACCCTATGCCTGTACGTAATAATGGTGGAGGGCATTACAATCACAGTTTATTCTGGACGATCATGGCGCCTCAGGCAGGAGGAGCACCTACTGGAGCGTTGGCTGATGCCATCAATGGAGTCTTTGGAAATTTTGAGGAATTCAAAACAAAGTTCAACACTGCTGCTACATCAAGATTTGGTTCTGGTTGGGCCTGGCTCATCAAAGGAGCAGATGGTAAGTTGGCTATTACTTCAACACCTAATCAAGACAATCCGTTGATGGACATAGTCGAAATAAAAGGTACACCTATCCTTGGACTCGATGTGTGGGAACATGCCTATTATCTAAATTATCAAAACCGTAGGCCGGATTATTGCTCTGCATTTTGGAATGTGGTAAACTGGAACGAAGTCGCTAAACGGTTTGCCTGATCAAAAGAATCTTAACCAATGGGGAACCAACTTTTCCCCATTGGTTAATTTAATAATTGCTTGATCTCTTCGGCATCAATAACAATGTCATCCTCTCCTACTTCATCAAATGGATTTTCAAGATGGTCTTGAATATTATCCAAACTCACAAGGATAAAGCTATATAGGATAGGCATCACATATTCTAACTGTGCAGAGTAATCATGGAAAGTACTGGCGAAGTAAGGTCCATAAATAATTGGAAAAACATAGATAAATACTTTGCTATAGGTTCGGAGTGTTACCGGAGTACGATAATTATGAATAATCTTCATGTTGTCGAATGCGATAATTACTTTGCTCACATACTGACTAACCCTAGAAATTTCCCCGCTTTGAACTCCCAATCCACGAAGTTCCATCGACATGATGGATAATTTTGAGAATAGAGCATACATTTCCTTTTCACACTTGCGAAACTCTTCCGGACTCAGTAATAACATCTGTTTAACTTTTCGAATCAAGTCTTGTACCAATTGGCTCATCTGCATGGGCAAAGCACTTTCTTTTGACGTGGTCCAATCACGTGTTGCAAAATAAATTGCAATGGCATGTCCTTTAAAATCAGCATATCGTTGTAAGGCGGTCTCCCTTCTTGTGTAAGCCGAGCCAATGGAAAAGACTACAGGAAAAACGATCGCAACACCCACTAGCATATCCGGAAATTTAGCAGTGAGACCCAAGTGAAAACAAATGTAACTCGACATCACAGACAACGCGGTTATGATAAATGTCTTATAGTTAATTATAAGAGAAAAACTCTTGAACATTTTTTTCATAGCTTAAAGATAGTCTATATGTTATTAATAGATAACGATAAGCACATATTGTTTAGACATCATAAATCAAGTTCAATGGAGCATATTAATTTTCAAGTACTTCAACCTCTACGCGCACATTTCTTCGTGCATGCTGGCTATCCTTGTCATGTAGCATCCGAACCCCACCCCAAGCTTTCGTTTCAATTCTATTTTGTGAGATACCTTGACTTACTAACCAATCCTTGATGACTTGAGCCCTTGCACCTGACAGCTCTTTGGCAGAACCTGATTCTTTCACAACATCATCTTTTGTGATGCTAAAGAAATCTCTGCTTGGTCCAACATAAATTATTTTTCCCCGTCCATTGCCATTGGTGTGGCCATGTAACATGACTCTATATTTGGAGTTTTCTTGCATCATCTGAAGTAATTTATTCAATTCATACTTTGATTCTGGTATCATCACGGCCGCATCATTGTAGAAAAAAATATTGTAGAGTGTTGCAATGTCCCCTTTTACCATGCGCGACAAGTCAAACCTCACCATATAATAATTGCCAATGAGATCGATATCTTCTTGTATTGTGTCGGCTTCGGTATTATTATAATTCATTTCGTGTTGAATTTTACGATATCCTAATGCACTGCCAATTAGTGTCAGTTTTCCTGAATTACTTTTGGGATCGGGCAGGTTTAAGTAAGTATTTGCTTTCATCTTTGAGATAAGTCTGCTTCGTTCTGTATCGACTACCTCTACTTCACCGTCAATCACTCGACCATTGGTTGCATTGTAAAGACTAAAAAATGCTTGCGTATTTTTCAACGTTTGTGGTATATAAACCGGATCTGCTTTGGGATTCGGTATTACCTCTAAATTGTTAACAGGGGGAATCGCGTCTTCTTTTGGAAGAACGTTCTCAGGTTGCGGTTTTTGTACTGTTACTACTTCAATTTGCCCTGCTGCTTTCTTTTCTTCTTGCTCTGGTTCTTCCCGAACAACCACATCAACTTTTTGTTCCGTGCCCTCTTTAATGATTCTCACCCAAGCCTCACCAAACCCAGCTTCCTTTCTAGTTTGAAGCATTTGATTGATCGATTCAGAGAAATCTGTATAGAAGTCCAGATAAACATAATAATAGCTTCGGGCCTTGTCAAAGCCATACATCGAATGGCGTCCCTCTGCATTTAACTTGGTTGAATATTTTAGCGCGAAATTTTCCTGACCTGATAAATAGGCAGCTACAACGATGTAATATCCCTTTGGCAAAATTGGGCTTTCAACTAATTTCGGTGGGGGCGATGCGTCAAGAGAAAGACTTGAAATAATAAATAGAATCGCAATGGAGCATTCTCGTGCCATGTAAGGTTTTTCTTTAGGTTCGTGCAATATCAATGAAATATTGCTATTTTTCAACCAAAATAGCCTATTATTTAGTCTGATGAGCTTTTTTACCCTGTAAGTATTTTGCCTTTTGCGCTAAAAAACCAGCGCCATATCCTGCAAGTTGAATAACTGCCGATGGAATGCTCCATAGTGCGACTAAAATTGATTTAGTCTTTTGTAATCCATCTAGACTTATTAATAGAAGATATAAAGAGAAGAAGATTGACAACCAGGTCGCTATAGATTTTGCAAAAAGAAATAAAATAGGAATAAACAAAAGACCTATTAAGAAGAAAGAGGGAAACCAGTGAACTAACTTAATCTCCCCGGGATGAATGGATCCAATTAATACTCGGCCCTTTCCAAAGTTCGCCACTTGAACAAAAAATTGTGAAAGGGTAGCCCTCCGTTTATGAAATACATAAGCTTCTGGAATCAGATCTACATGAAGGCCTAATTTTTTCATTCGAATACTCAGTTCAATATCCTCCGCAAAACGATCAAAGCTAAAACCTCCTGTCTTTAGAAATGTTTCTTTGCTCATGCCCATATTAAAACTACGTGGTTGATAGCTACCTATTCTATTCATCGCTCCGCGTATTCCCCCTGTGGTTAAAACGGAACTCATCGTGTGCGCCATTGCTTGCTGTAACTTCGTAAAACTCTCATGACCTCGATCCGGCCCTCCCCACGCATCCAGTTTCGTAGTTAACAAATACTTCTCAACAGATTCAAAATAAGTTGGTGGTAAAATGCAATCACTATCAAAAACAACATAATACTCTCCGTGTGCCTTTTCAAATCCAACATTACGAGTTGGTCCAGGGCCAGAGTTAGGTTTATAAAAATATTGAATATCAAGTTGCTTCGAATACTTTTCAACAATAGATCGACTATCAATTGAAGATCCATCTTCTATTACGATTACTTCAATATTTGGAAAGGTTTGGGCAGAAAGGCTAGCCAATAATTCATCCATTTCTTCTGGCCGATTATATACCGGAATGATTACTGAAAATTTAGGTTCTATTTTCATCCAATACGCAAAATACTATTTCTCTTCTCTATTGAGATGTAACATCCAACTATCATCATAATATATTTGGGCTCGATCGACCATTTCCCTTACCACCTCCACAAATAAATCATGTTCTTTGGGTGCCACCAACGTTTCCAATTCCTCTGGAGATACTGACTTCTGAATCAATAAATAGATGATCTGACTTTGGTAATCAGTCAAAATTGACATATCTACTTGTTTTCTTTTTTCAATGCAAACATCGCATACTCCGCAGGTTGTAAAGCTAGTCTCATCAAAATACTCCTGAATAACTTGCATCCTACAACGATGCGTTTGCTGTGCATAACCGATGATTGCCTCCATTTTTTCAAAATGTAGATCCCTGCGAGCCTCCATGATCGTCCTGTTAATTGGAAGGTGATCCACATCTTGACGTGGTAAAACAAAAGTTATCTGAGCGCTGTCCATCGCTGGCTCATAAATCAAAAGTTGGAGCTGTTGTAATTGGAGTAATTCAATTTTTATTTCAGGCACCGTTTGCTTCAACGCATTCGCCAATTGGCTTTCAGAAATCGTAATAAAGTCTGAAAACAATTCACCACCATATAGCCTCAGTAGCATTTTAACCAGAGGGTCAAAGCGTGCATGAGCCACCTGAAATTCATAAATCTTCCTTTTATCAATTGAAAAATGGGCCCGAGACGGCCGATAGAAACCGTCATTAAATTGGATCAGACCAGCTTCTTCTAATTTTTTTAGAGTGGGGTATACGGCTGAAGATTTCAATGAGAATTTAGTAGCGAATTGCTCTAAATTAAAATCATAACTTTCACCGGCACTGCTTCCAATTGCTAACTGATAATTATTTGCCAGCGCCTGGTAAATTTTCTTCATGTAATCGATTCCCGGCTGCGATTGTTCAACTTTATGGCGTAGAGATTGGGCATCCACTTCATGAAAAATAATAGTGGCATACGATTTCAGACCATCTCGACCAGCGCGACCTGCCTCTTGATAATAGGACTCGATATCTTCTGGTAAATCCATATGAACAACTATACGTACACTGGATTTATTAATCCCCATACCAAACGCATTGGTTGCCACCATCACTCGGCTGCGATCTTGGAGCCATTCTTCCTGACGCGTTGAACGTTCCTGATGCGATAGCCCAGCATGGTAAAATGTGGCACTAATATTAGTTTTATGCAATAAACGCACAAGCGCTTCTGTGGCCTTTCGAGAACGAACATAGACGATTGCAGAACCAGGTACTTTGTTCAATATTTCCACTAATTTCTTTTCTTTCGTTTCCGTTTTACGTACGACTAATGAAAGGTTCCTTCGTGCAAAAGAAATCTGAAATAGTGCAGGCTTTTTTAAGTGCAGTTTCTCAATAATATCATCTTTGACCTGCTTGTTAGCTGTAGCCGTTAAAGCAATGCATGGTACATTGGGTTTTATTTCTCTTAGGCGGGCAATTTGAAGATAAGGCGGCCTAAAATCATATCCCCATTGAGAAATGCAATGCGCTTCGTCAACTGCAATCAGGTTAACATTCATTTTCTTTAATCGTGCCTGAAACATTTCTGTCTGTATTCGTTCCGGAGACAAATACAAAAATTTCTGTTTCCCATAGACACAATTATCCAAAAGCATATCAATCTGACGATGACTAAATCCAGCATGAATTGCAATAGCGGCAATTCCCTTTTGCTTTAAGTATTGAACTTGATCTTGCATCAATGCAATCAGTGGCGTTACAACGAGACAAAGCCCATCCTGCATCAGCGCTGGAACTTGAAAACATATAGATTTGCCTCCCCCTGTGGGAAGAATGGCTACCACATCTTTGCCCTCTAATACCGATTGAATGATATCAGCTTGTGGCGCCCGGAATGATCCATAGCCCCAGTATTTGCTTAGAATTTCCTCGGCAGTCACGATCCAAAAATAAGCATGATTTAGGTGGTGTAAGCATGAAGTCTAAATAATCCTATTGCTAAGCACCTTCAGGGCAAATCCGACTTTTGAAAGAAAAATATTATTTCCCGGCTGATTGCAACAGCTTTACCCCTATTTCTCCTAGATGTTTTTTTAGAATGCTTTTATATTGTGCTGAATTGGTATATCCTCCATTGGCTTTAAAGAACTCGTCCATGACTGGAAACCAATCACTGTTCATCGGAAGAGCAAAACCAAATTGCTCAGAAGCGATGTCACCCACCGGATGCCTTTTTAACGGTTTTCGTTGTTGAACAGCTTCCAGGTAAAAGGCTAAATCCAAATAAGAGAAACCGTTGGGATCTGATGTTATTTTCTCAAACGTCTCTTGACTAGTTGCTGTTAACACAATCTTCATGTCAGGAAAATACTTTTGTTTCATTTCTTGAATCCGCTTTTCATTTAGGGTTCCTTTGGCTGTATAAGCGGTTAATTTTCCAAAAGTTGATGGCAAGTCTTCCATTTTAGAAAGATTACCAACATTATTCTGTGTAATCAGAAAAGCAAGGTTTGTTATAAAGGGTGGGCTGAATTTTACTTCTTTTTTGCGCTCTTCTGTGATCGTAATATTTCCAAGTCCAAAAACACCACCGGAAGATGCTTTCACTTTGTCAAACATACCCTTGAAGGTAGTTCCATCACCCACAAAACGAGAGATTAGTTTAACGCCTTTCTTTTCATTCACGAATTTTACAAAATCATTCATTATATCCACACAGACCCCAGTTAGCTTGTCACCATCTTTATATACAAATCCAAATGTTTGAACATAAGCCAGTGAAATAGATGCTTCGCCTTTTGTTTTAGCTTGCGCCCACGTATCTCCTGTATAGTTTTGTGCATTACTCGTAAATACAAATCCCACAAATCCGATTCCTATTAATATCTTAAGCATAGCATATTGGTTAGATCACGAAATATTAGTCATTCAAATCCACAAAATCACGCTAAACGTAATAACCGCGTACTTTTCGCATTCATATTCGAATTTACCAACTCAAATCCTTCTTGTTCAAGAAAGCATCAATGCCCTTTTTACAATCATCTGTTGAACGAGCCTGAGCGTTCATCGTAGCCGCATAATCCAGCGCCTCAGTCAATGACATGGATTGTATTTCTGCTATCATTTTCTTTGTCAGCATCATTGATTGCTCTGAATTATTCTTGATTAATCCTTGGGCAAAATTATTAACTGTGTCTTCCAATTGATCTTTAGCAACCAAGAAGTTAACTAATCCAAGTCTTATCGCCTCTTCACCTTTCACCAATTCACCACTTAATACTAATTGTTTAGCATTTTTCTCGCCTATTTTTCGAATCAAGAATACTACTACAATAGCCGGGATAAATCCAATCTTCACTTCCGTATAACCAAATTTTGCATTAGGTACCGCAAAGACAAAATCACAGATCGTGGCCAATCCACATCCCCCCGCTAACGCATGACCTTGAACTTGTGCTATCACTACTTTTTTAAGTTGATAGATTTGAAGAAAGAGTTCCTTTAAATGATGTGAGTCAGCTGTATTTTCTTCCAATGAAAAATTTTGAAGTTGTTGCATATAGGCTAAGTCGGCACCTGCGCAGAAGGATTCTCCATTGGCTTTCAATACAATAACTTTAGCCTCCGTATCATCCTCAGCTTTCGCAAAAGCCTCTTTCAATTCAGTTACAAATTCATGACTCAAGGCATTTCTTTTCTCAGGTCTATTCAGCGTAATGTAACCAACTCTTTCTTTTATGGAATAGCTAACGAAACTCATAGATCAATCATTTAAAATAAAAGCACCCTGTTCTACTACATCATACGTGGGAATGTTTTCCATTTTGGCAAACTTACGCAACTTAGAACTGAAACTCCGAGCATTTGTTCCATCTAAAATTAACGCTCCAATTTGGACTGATTCTTCGAGTTTCCTAAAAGTTGGAAATAAATTTTCACTTACCATCAGGTAATCAATTTTGAAATTAGTTTGAAACTTATAGTTCTTATGGGAAATTAGCCCAAAGGATTTCTGCTGCCAAACAAAAATTTCCAGTCCATTGACGAATTTGCGGAAAGGTATTTGGCCCATTTGATGAACTTGTGTGACGCCATGTTGTATCCGATTAGGACGAATGTGAAATCGAATCCGTTCTTCATCTTGCAACAAAGATGAATCTGCCATAAAGTAAGAATGCCCTTCTTGAGTAAATTCATACGCTTTGTGGCTTGGAATACTGTATACAACAAATTGCCTTGCAATGAAAGACTCCTGAAAATTTTGCCATTGTAACCAACTGAATAATATCGTTAACAGGGCGGCCGAATACATCCACCATATTGTGCGAAACTTAAATAGTAATATGACAGAAACTAAAACACCCATGAGCAACCAGCATTGGAGTGTGGAAATGTAAATATTGCCGATCAAACTAAAAGGAAGCCTTTCAGTAGTCAATACTGTCCAATTCAAAAAATATATGATCCAAGTTAGGGTTTTTCCTACCAAGATGGCCAAAGGCGAAAAAATACTTACAGCCAAAACCAAAATCCCGAGAACCAATATACAGGTAGAGAGAGGAATTACAAATAAATTAGATATCAAAAAGTAAACAGGGAATTGATGAAAGTACAACAGACCTAAAGAAAAAGTGGCTACTTGAGCTGCAATGGAAACGCAAGTTATTTGCCAAACCCAATCCCACATTCGATTCTCTAATTCCCACAAGTTGTAAATGGGCTTTTGCAAATACACGATTCCAATCACAGCCAAATAGGATAGCTGAAATCCAACTGACATAATCAGATATGGATTATACAACAATAATACAAAAGCAGAAGCAGCCAGCGTATTATAGATATTTGTTCTTGTACCAAATGGTCGTGCGATCGCAACAAAAGAAAACATCACCACTGCTCGCAGCACGGATGGCGACAACCCGGTGACAAATGCAAAAACCCATAGAAAAATTAAACTAATGATGGCGACCGCCCAACGACTCCAAGCAAAGCGGTCCAAAGGTCGGAGTAAAAGTAAAAGGATTGCATAGATGATGCCGACATGCAATCCTGATACGGCAAGCACATGCATTGCTCCGCTTGAGGCATAGGCATTTAATAAATCCGTATCTATGCCTTCCGTTACACCCAATATAAGGGCTGCAGCGATCGCTTGTTCTTGTTCACCTTCAACATAAGTATTAAGTTTTCGTAAAGCCCATGCTCGAACTCTATGAGAATAATAGATAAAGCCCTTTTGTTCTGTTCCAGCAATCCACTTAACCTGATGAGGCAAAACATATTGCTGATGATAAATATTTTTAAAACTCAAAAACCTTTTAAAGTCAAACTCCCCTGGGTTAGCAGGAAGCTTTAGCATCTGCGGACTTCCGTAAATCATTATTTGATCACCATACCTCCATGCTACATCATGCCTATTCTTTGAAACATAAAGTAAAACTCTGCCTGTGGCTTTCTGCCAAGTAGTGGTCTTTATCGCATTTACTTCTACCTCAATTTTCCAACTTTTACTTTTAGATTCAGGAGTACTTCGCACAAAAGCAGTGTATGATTCAATCTCATTTTTCACTTCAAACAACTGATTTGTATTTTGTCTATTCGCTCTTAATGATAGATGGGTATATCCTAACAACCCAATCGCGAAAAGACCAATCACGCCTGTAACCAAACCTGTCATTTTACCTGCCACCAAAAATCTGATAAGAAAGTAGAATGAAATTAAAATGGCAGATAAACTAATCGACAGCCAAGGAGGAAGTAGCGTAGGTAGGTAAATAGCTAACAATACTCCGGCTATAAAAAAAGCCGCCACACGTACCATGGCATAGGGGATCCATTTTAGCATAGGGAAAGGTACAAGAAGAGAAAATAGGTAACAACACGGTTGCGTTACCTACATTTTATTTCACATAAAAATCAAACACAATCTCATTCATACATTTAAAATGTCCTTTCGGGCATTTATTATAACCAGTGCTACTACACGGTCTACATGAAAGGTTACTATTCTCTAAAACAGTGAACTTGGTACGATATGGGTAGAATCCAAAAGCTGGAATCGTGTTGCCCCAAAGACTAAATACTTCTTTCCGAAAGGCAGCAGCTATTTGCATCAGCCCTGTTTCATACGCAAATACGTAATTTGCTTGTTTTACTAAACTTGCCGATTGATTGAGATTGAAAAGACCGCAGGAATTAAAAATAATTGTATCCTTACCTAATTTATTGAGCCCTTCTTCATAACCGTCAGTTTGTTTTGAGCGGTCAAAAAATATACGAACGGCTTCTCCGATTTCAAAGTCCTCTGTATCGCCCAATAAAATAACGGGCTTATTAATCTTGTCACACAACTCAATCAGTCGCTGCACGGGAAGTTTTTTTGTATTATACTGAGCATCTATAGCAAAAGCCACATATCCGTTGCGATGCGTTTCGGGTATCCACTCAAGAGGTACTTCATCTTTTTCCGGAATAAAATAGTCCAAACCAAGCGCATCATTCTTCACATTAAGCGATTGCAATGTTTCCAAATATAAATCCATTTGATGGCGCGATGAAAGTTTGTTGATCTTCAACTTAACCATCAACCACTTTTCTAATCGGAGGTTTGGAATGCTATATGAGGCTACGCCTAACTTCCATTTAATGATTCGGGTATCGAAGCTGTTTTGCAGATCAATCACACAATCATATTTTTCTATCTTTAATTCCTTCATTAAAGTGGCTAAATTTTTATCTAGGTAATAGATGGTATCGATATAGGGGTTATTCTCCATTATATTCTTGTACTGGAGCTCAGTAGCAAAATGAACAACCACCTCGTCAAGCTGGGTCTTGAGTATCCGCACAATGGGAGTGGCCAATACAATGTCTGCTAAAGAAGAAAACCGAATCACTAAAATCTTCATATTACGGTAAAGATAAGCTTGTACATAATGATGGAAAATACCAAATCAATTTGCTACTTTAGAAAATGAATAAACATACACCATGAATTATTGGCTCATAAAGTCGGAACCGAACGTCTATTCCTGGGATGACTTGATAAAAGACAAAAAAACTACCTGGGATGGGGTTCGTAACTATCAGGCGCGCAACAATTTGAATGCAATGAAGAAGGGCGATTTGGCATTCCTCTACTATAGCAATGAGGGCAAAGCTATTGTGGGTATTGTTGAGGTCAGCAAGGAGGCATTTCCAGATCCAAAAGATTTAAATTGGATAGCGGTAGAATTTAAACTTAAATCGAAATTAAAACAACCGGTAAGCCTTATAACCATTAAATCTGATGTAAGATTATCGGAAATGGTATTAGTGAAGAATTCACGCTTGTCAGTACAACCGGTTAAACAAGAAGAATTTGATTGTGTTATAGAATTATCAGGAAAATAATCATTAATGATTTTCAACTATCACCATTCAGCATTCCAAGTTCATAACGGTAAAATTGTTATTATCTTTTTACTGTTGGGGCTCGCTTTTCAAGTTTCCTCTCAACTCTCGCAACCAGTACGGTATGAAAAAGAACAAAAGAGTAGTTATCGTGATTTTACAATTATTTCCATGGGCATAGAGGGGATTGCCCTAATTCGCGATAAACAAAACTATACACATGGTGACAATCAGTGGGAAGTCATTCTGCTGGACTCGAGCTTAAATGAAACTTGGACGAAGGATTTGGCTGTTGAAAATCGATTTCATCTAATTGGACACGAGTATCGTGATCGAAATCTGTACTTTCTCTATCGAATGGGAGATACCGATCAAGGCAAATTGAAAATTATCAAAATAGACTGTCAACTACGTCAGACTGAGGAGCATAATTATGAGCCGGAACTAACTATCCGCCTTACACATTTTAATGTGGTTGGCAATCAAGTTATTCTTGCAGGTTATATTTTAAGCGAACCTACAGTGCTACTTTATAATTTGGATACTGACCAAAGCAAGATAGTTCCCGGCTTTTTATTATCGAATGCAGAACTGTTGGATGTGCGGGTAAACGTTAATAATACTTTCAATGTATTGGTCAGTGAACGGCAATCGAAAACGAAAAAGAAATTAATTGCCAAAACGTTCGACCTATCGGGAGCTATGCTCTTAGATGATGTCATCGAAGTAGATCCAGATAAGACAATTCTTTCTGGGTTTACCAGCACGCTAGTAAGAGATGAATTAATGATTATTGGGACATGGGGGGAGGGAATTATGAAGCAATCCGTAGGATTGTTCACCGTCTTGGTAGATCCGTATAATGAACAAAAAATCAACTTTTATGATTTCGCGCAGCTCTCTCATTTTCTTGATTACCTAAGCCCAAAAAAAGCCGCAAAGACAAAAGCGAAATCTGACAACAGACGAAAAATGGGAAAGATTCCAGAGTTTAAAACGTATGTGTTGCCTTCGAGATTGGAAGAAACAAAGGAAGGTTTTCTCTTTTATGCAGAAGTATATTATGCCTCCACTAACTTGAATAACAACCGGTGGGGACCATCAAATCCGTATGGAAATTATCCATACTCACCATATGGAGGATATAACTATCCTTATCGACTGTACAATTCACCCTATCCTTATAATTATCCCTACAACAATCCAAACAATACTTCCAGCGAAACAAAAATGTTGCACGCGAGCCTATCCGTTTTCGATTCGAAGGGTAATTTACTAGCTGATCATGGATTTAAATTGGAGGAATTAAAAATACCCTCCACGGAGCAAATCTCCGATTTCGTATACTCAGCAAATAAGAGCACCCTGGTTTTCAATAAGGATAAAGAAATTTATGTGCAGGTTACACAGACAGATGGCGTTGCACTATTGTCAGATAAAGTAAACTTTAAATTAATATCACCTTCCGAATCCGTTCGGTCAGATGACGGGTATACTGGTTGTGTACGGAATTGGTACAATAATTATCTATTCTTATATGGGTATCAAACCATTAAAAACACCGAGAAGGGGAATCGAGATGTTTTCTATATTAATAAACTAAAAATTGAGTAAGCTTTTCTTCTTTTTCTGTTGCCTCCAAATTCTCCCTGTCTATTCACAAGTTGAACAAACTGGCCGGTGGGAAATTGGCATGACAGAGGAAGATACCGAAACCTACAACATCGCTTCAGATAGTCTCGGCTTAATAGTCTACAGTAAGCTTTATGGAAAACTTCACGATCAAATCGAGCTGATTCGCCTCGATACTTCTTTACAGGAAAAATGGAAAGGCTATATCAGTATCGATCCAGGGCTCAGCGTGGTTAGGACCACCATTCGAAAAAATCTACTCTATATGCTATTAAGGAATCCAAGGTTCACCGGGTTTTTATTAATTGAGATAAATATTACAACCGGAAAATATACTACACATATCATCACTAATATAATTCCCTTTTTCCCAACTGAATTTGTCGGAACGAACGGGGCAGTCATGATTGGTGGATACTATAATTATAGACCGTTGGTGCTCCATTATTCATTTAGTTTGCAAAAATCAAAAATACTCCCGGGGTTCTTTAATGAACCCGGTGAACTTACTCAAATGAAAGTATCAGAAGGTGGCGCTATAGATATTATAGTTAGCGCCAAGAACTTTGATAAACAAAAAAACTTATGGATTAGAAATTATAGTGCGGAGGGAGAGTTGCTTAAAACTACAGTTCTTGAATCTCGCGAAAAAAGGAATCTAATCTTTGGAAGATCCATAAAAATGCCAAACAATGAACAAGTTGTAGCGGGTGTATATGGCAAAAATACAGAATATTCACGCGGTATATTTATAGCTACCATTAATCCGTTTGGAGAATATACCATTCGGTACTACAACTTTGCCGATTTGCAAAACTTCTTCCATTACCTCAAGGCAAATCAAGAGCGAAGAATTAAGAATCGAATAGAACGAAGGAGAGTAAAGGGAAAAAACACAAAATTCAATTACCGTTTACTTGTTCAAGAATTGATATCTTATCGGGATCAATTTATCATGTTAGGAGAAGCATTTTACCCACACTATATATATAAGTCTCGCACCAACTCAAATCCTTTTGTCACATCTAATAATTCTAGAGGCAATTTAAACTATTCACCTTATAGCAATGATTATGTCTTTGATGGATACCAATATACGCACGCTATCGCAATCGGCTTCGATAAAAGTGGAAAAATAAGATGGGATAATAGTTTTGAGATCAATGATGTCAAATCATTCAAATTGGAGCAATTTGTAAAAATTGCTCCTACAGATGATCATGTCGATTTACTTTATTTATATGAAAATCTGATACGCACAAAAGTCATCAAAGACAATCAAGTACTAGAGGGCAAATCTTCAGATGAGTTGAAACTTTTCAGCGATCAAGGGATGATCACAAAAGAAGATGCCAAAACAAATCACTTGGATTATTGGTATGATCATCACTTGTACGCTTCCGGGGTTCAAACGATTCGCAAATCAAAAGACAAGAGTGAGATACCCTTTAAGAAAGTGTTCTTTATTAATAAGATTAAATATCGGTAAACACCTTTATTAATCAATCAGAAATCAAGGTATTGCTGCCACTAGGTATGAACTGCAACTTTAGTAAGAATTAAGCAAAATTCGTACTCAGGATATCGTAATTCGTACCTCGTTTTTGCTACCTTTGCTGTGGCGTATGCAGAAAAAACTCGTCCTCGGCTCACACCTTCTTGATATCACGCTCAACCGCCTTTGTCAGCAACTGATTGAAGTCCATTCTAATTTTGAAAATACGGTTATCCTTGGTATGCAGCCTCGAGGTATATTTTTAGCTGAACTTATTCATCAAAAGCTCAAAAAACTCGTAAAAAGAGATATCCCCTTAGGGTATTTAGATACTACATTTCACCGCGATGATTTTAGAAGAAGAGAGATTCCTGCCAAGGCAAGCGAAACGCGTGTTCCCTTCGCCATTGAAAGCAAGCAAGTGATCTTAATTGATGACGTTCTTTTTACAGGTCGGACTGTACGAGCAGCGTTAGATGCCATGATCGCTTTTGGCCGACCTTCTAAAGTAGAATTGTTGGTGTTAGTCGACAGAAAGTTCACACGTGACCTCCCAATTGCTGCCGACTATGTAGGCAAGTATGTGGATACCTTGGAATCGCAAAGGGTCTTGGTAGAGCTAGAAGCGCAAGGTCATAAACAAAATAAAATCTGGTTAATCAATAAGGATAAATAATTATGTCTAAGCTCAGTCAACGGCATTTACTCGGAATCAAAAACCTTACCCGCCAAGACCTAGAGCTCATTTTTGAAACTGCCGATAATTTCAAAGAGGTTATTAACAGGCCGATTAAGAAGGTTCCCTCCCTACGCGATGTAACAATCGCTAATATTTTTTTTGAAAACTCAACCCGTACAAGGCTTTCCTTTGAACTTGCTGAAAAGAGGCTTTCTGCTGATGTCATTAATTTCTCCACTTCCAATAGCTCCGTAAAGAAAGGAGAAACTTTATTAGATACAGTCAATAATATATTGGCCATGAAAGTAGACATGGTGGTGATGCGACATGCGAGTGTGGGGGCTCCCCATTTTTTGGCCAAACACATCAAGGCGAATATTATCAATGCCGGAGATGGAACTCATGAGCATCCAACACAAGCCCTACTAGATGCATTTTCTATTCGTGAAAAGCTTGGTGGCGTGGAAGGAAAAAAAATTGCCATCATTGGTGATATCTTGCACTCACGGGTGGCACTCTCCAATATTTTTGCCCTGAAAAAACTTGGGGCTGAAGTAATGGTATGTGGACCCCCTACCCTATTACCCAAATATATTTCATCCTTGGATGTATTGGTTGAATGGGATGTGAAGAAAGCTTTAGAATGGTGCGATGTTGCCAATGTATTGCGCATTCAATTAGAGCGGCAGCAAATTAAATACTTTCCATCCTTGAGAGAGTATTCTCTTTACTACGGCATCACTAAAAGAATATTGGATGATCTAAAAAAAGATATTGTACTTATGCACCCGGGGCCCATTAACCGTGGCGTAGAACTAACCAGCGATGCCGCGGACTCACATCATTCTATCATTCTCGATCAGGTAGAAAACGGAGTCGCTATTCGAATGGCCGTACTGTATTTACTTGCTGGAGCAAACTAGTAAGCATTCATGCTACTTACTGTTATCGAAACATCTTGCAGACGAGTGCAAATTGTATTACCTTAATCGTAGAATCAATTTTCTCAAATTTCATTTTCTAGTTAGGAAGTGAAACTTGCTAGGTAATTCTCTAATTTTAAAAGATCCATTTTGACATCCAATATCGGGTTGATATCATCATATGTCATTCTTACCTTGTAACGTATAAAATAACCACCATGACTGCCGAAAAAATGCGACTCATTGAGGATCGCGACAAAAAAAAGAATTGGCGTAAGTGGGGACCTTATTTAACTGAACGCCAATGGGGCACTGTACGAGAAGATTATAGTCCTCATGGAAATGCATGGGAAAGTGTTTCACATGATGCAGCACGAAGCAAAGCCTATCGCTGGGGTGAAGAAGGTATAGGGGGAATATGTGACGATCAACAACTTATTAATTTCTCTCTTGCGCTGTGGAATAAAAAAGATCCCATCTTGAAAGAAAGAATATTTGGTCTGACGGGAAGCGAAGGCAATCATGCAGAGGATAGTAAGGATCACTACTATTATCTAGATAGTACCCCTACTCATTCTTACATGAAAATGTTGTACAAGTATCCGCACAATGAATTTCCTTATGCCTGGTTAGTTGATGAAAATAAAAAAAGAGGTAAACTAGATCCTGAATTTGAATTAATAGAGACAGGTATCTTTGAAGAAAATAAATATTTTGATGTCTTCATAGAGTATGCCAAAGCTGATGATGAAGATGTATTGATACAGCTAACAATCGAGAATCGAGGAGCGGAAACAGCTCCATTAAATTTACTTCCTACGCTTTGGTTTCGCAATACGTGGGCTTGGGGGCATGATGCGTATAAACCAGAATTGCAACTTGATGAAGCTGGCCGAATAAAAATAGTTCACAAGGAGTTGGGTGTTTACTATCTATACTTTGAAGGAAAGTCAGAAGTGCTCTTTTGTGAAAATGAAACTAATACCGGGCTACTTTATAACTTCCCGAAGGAAGGAACATTCAAAGATGGAATTAATGACGCTATTATTTTTGGGAACCCAGGATCAGTTAATAAAATTCATAAAGGCACAAAAGCAGCCGTTAATTATGAACTCAAAATCCCTCCCGGAAAATCTAAGATAATAAAACTTAGACTGACAAAAGAATATCTAACAACTCCCTTTCAATCTTTTGACAAAGAATTTAAGATTCGACTTAAAGAAGCCAACGATTTTTATAGCGGCCTTCAAATCAATACGAAAGACAAAGAAGACTGCAACATTCAACGACAGGCTTTTGCAGGCATGATGTGGAGTAAACAATTTTTCTTTTACGATGTTGCGAAATGGCTAAAGGGCGATCCTGCCCAACCCCCTCCTCCGGTAGAAAGGAGAAAAGGTCGTAATCACGAATGGACACATCTTCAAAATGCAGATATCATTTCAATGCCGGATAAATGGGAATACCCATGGTATGCGGCATGGGACTTAGCCTTTCATACTATTCCTATAGCTATGGTAGATCCGGAGTTTGCAAAACATCAATTGCTTTTGCTTACCAAGGAGTGGTACATGCATCCGAATGGCCAACTTCCTGCATACGAATGGGCATTTGGGGATGTTAATCCCCCCGTACACGGATGGGCCACATGGAGAGTCTATAAAATCGATCAAAAATTACAAGACGGTAAGGGAGATCGCAAATTTCTAGAAGAAGTATTCCATAAACTTCTATTGAACTTTACCTGGTGGGTGAATAAAAAAGATAACAACGGTAATAACATTTTCCAGGGAGGCTTTTTAGGGATGGATAATATAGGAGTTTTTGATCGCAGCGCTCAACTTCCAACCGGTGGCTATATTGAACAATCAGATGGAACTAGTTGGATGGCTATGTTCACATTGAACATGATGCGCATATCGTTGGAACTAGCGAAAGAAAATCCAACGTACCAAAGTTTAGCTACCAAGTTCTTTGAACATTTTCTTTACATCGCGGGAGCTATGTCCAGTGACGGATTAGATTTATGGGATGAAGAAGATGAGTTTTTCTATGATGTATTGCATACACCGGACAATCGAAGGACACCCATGAAAATACGCTCGATGGTTGGGCTCATTCCTCTTTTTGCCGTTGAAGTATTAGATCAAGAGGTTTTTGACAGCAATCCCGAGTTTACCATTCGTTTAGAGTGGTTCCTTAAAAACAGACCCGATCTCGCCAACTTAATTTCCAGATGGGGAGAAAAAGGAAAGAATCAACGCCATCTTTTATCCTTACTACGTGGTCATCGCATGAAGCGGATTTTAAAAAGGATGTTAGATGAAACCGAATTCCTTTCTTCTTATGGAGTGCGTGCATTATCGAAACGTTATGAAGAACATCCATTTAAGTTTTATGCAAATGGTCATGAATTTAGTGTGAAGTATACACCCGGTGAAGGTGATACCAACTTGTTTGGAGGCAATTCAAATTGGAGAGGTCCCATTTGGTTTCCAGTCAATTATCTAATAATAGAGTCATTGGAGCGCTTCCATCATTACTACGGCAATGATTTTAAAATTGAATACCCGACCGGCTCAGGGCAAAAGAAAACATTAAAAGAAATCGCGAACGATCTTTCCAACAGAATGGTTAATATTTTCAGAAGGGATGAAGAAGGTAATCGTCCGGTCTATGGGAAACATGACAAGCTACAGAAAGATCCTCATTTTAATAAGCATATCTTGTTCTATGAATATTTCCATGGCGATAGTGGAAGAGGAATTGGCGCCAATCATCAAACTGGATGGACTGGATTAGTTGCAAAACTAATCCATCCAAAAGCTAAGTAAATCCTATACCATATGTCTTTTGAGAAAGAATTATTAAAGGACTACAACTTCTCAAGCCATATTGAATGGCTTGATACAAATGGCATTGGTGGATATGCAAGCAGCACCATTGCAGGAGTTAATACCAGAAGATATCACGGGTTACTCGTGGCCGCCATGCACCCACCGGTAGGTAAAATGGTTATTCTGTCTAAATTAGAAGAAGCAATTATTTCGGACGATGTCCGTCACGAATTAAGTTCTAATCAATATCCCGGAGCGATTCATCCCACAGGATTTACCTATTTAGATAAATACAATAAGGACCTTTTTCCTGAATTCAATTATAAAGTTGGCTCCATCGAATTCAAGAAAATCATCGTTTGTATACAAGGCGAGAATACGACTGTAATTATTTATGAAGTAATTGAGGCAAAAGAAAGTTTTCAATTAGAATTATTGCCACTTTATAGTGGTCGGGATTTTCATAGTGTGGCACATGCTAACGACTCCATTGGTCAACCCTATTTGTTTCAGGATGGAATTTTTAGAACTCTTAATTATCAAGGATGTCCGGAATTGTTTATTCAAATTCCAGACTCAACGTTTATCGAAAGTAAAAAATGGTATTACAATTTCGAATACCTCATTGAACAAGAGCGTGGGTTAGAGTACACTGAAGACTTGTTTACGCACGGTTCATTTTCAGTTGAACTAAAAAGTGGCAGTAAAGTTGGAATTATTATTTCGACAGAAGATCCCGTTGGAAGAGATGCCTTTCAATTGTTTGACCAAGAAAAAACCAGACGAAAGAATCTTCTAAAGAGTTGTTCAGATCAATTACTTTTAAAAAGACTGGTACTTGCGGCAGATCAATTTATTGTTAAGCGCGGTAATCTTAAAACCATTATAGCAGGCTATCATTGGTTTTCTGATTGGGGACGCGATACAATGATCGCACTTCCAGGATTATGCCTTGCTACGAGTAGATATGAAGACGCGAAAAATATTTTACAAGAATTTGCAAATACAATAAGTGAAGGAATGCTGCCCAATCGTTTTCCTGATCATGGAGAAGCTCCGGAGTACAATACACTAGATGCCACCTTGTGGTTTTTCCAAGCGACTTATCAATACTATCAACACACAAAAGACAAAACATTCATCCTGGCAATCTTACCAAAGCTTAAGGCTATTGTTGACTGGCATTACAAAGGCACCCGATTTTCAATTCATGTAGATCCAGAGGACGAACTATTATATGGAGGTCAGGAAGGTATCCAATTAACCTGGATGGATGCCAAAGTAGGCGATTGGGTAGTAACGCCACGCATCGGAAAACCGGTAGAAATTAATGCCCTATGGTATAATGCACTTTCCATCACTGAATATTTGCTCGTAGAATCAGGAATGCTCGTAGAATCTGAAGAGTATAAAATAAAAGCTTCCAAAGTGAAGAAGAGTTTCACAGAGAAGTTTTGGAATAAATCAACGAATTGTCTTTACGATTGCATAAACGGAGAGGAGAAAGATGCGTCCATTCGACCCAATCAAATTTATGCCGTCAGCTTACCCTATCCGCTCTTAACGAAATCAAAAGCTGAAAAGGTATTAGAGGTTGTCAAGAAAAATTTGTTAACACCCGTTGGATTAAGAAGTCTAAACCGTGAACACTCCGACTATAAGCCAACCTATAGGGGCGACCCATGGCATCGCGATGGAGCCTACCATCAGGGAACAGTCTGGAGTTTCTTGTTAGGTGCCTACATAGACGCACTTCTTTCCGTTAAAAAAAATAATGGAAGATTAGAAGCCATTGAAATAATCAAAACCTTTCTCACGTACCTGGATAATCATGGGTTGAACTCTGTCCCGGAAATCTTTGATGCAGAACCTCCTCACGCGCCTCGGGGATGTATGGCACAAGCCTGGGGAGTGGGCGAAATTCTTCGCGTCATCTTAGCACACAATCTGATGCCAACCAAAAAAGAGGTTGAGTAAAAAAAACGCAATATTTTCTGCCGAAGGCTCTTAACCGCAATTTTTTCCCCTATTCATTTTTCTAGTGTATCCATCCAATAGATTCCTTTGTTGCGAGTACTCTAGATATGCCGAATTAAATTTAAATTAAATCATCATTTAGTCATTTGTCAGACATTTTGAAACTCCCTTTAATGCGTTCTTAACATATGATTAAGAAAGTCGTATTGCTGATTTTTATGCAGGTTTTAATAAACGTTGCCTATTCACAAAGCAACCCTGTCATTATTGAACTTTTTACTTCTCAAGGCTGCTCTAGTTGCCCTGCGGCAGATAAAAATCTTACAGAAATTCTTGAACAAAAGAAAAAAGAAGGTAAAGAAGTGTATGGTTTATCCTTTCATGTTGATTATTGGAATTACATAGGCTGGAAAGATCCTTATAGTAGCAAGGATTTTACCGAACGACAAAGAAACTATGCACATCATTTAAATTTACCAACCATCTATACACCACAAATGATAGTGAATGGCAAAGTTGAGTTTGTGGGATCGAACAAACAATTAGCTATCAAATTAATCGAAGAGGCTTCTCAGCGTAAGTCGTACTATCAAATCACAATAAATAAATTACACATAGAAGAAAATCGAATAACCTTCCTCTATGTGTTGGACAAACCATCTACAGATGAACAACTAAATATTGCGCTTGTAGAAAAAGAAGTTGAAAACTTTGTGTCCCGAGGAGAAAATTCAGGTAAAAAATTACATCATGCTAACGTAGTTCGGCTTTTCAAATCAATAGTTGCCTCCAAAGAAGGTGAAATTGAAATAGCCGTTCCATCGAATTTAAACTTAAAGAAGTCATCTCTCATAATTTACGTTCAACGGAAAGACAACGAAATAATTGGCTCGACAGCAGTACATTTCTAAACTTTGGGCAGGAACAAAGTGAAGGTTGAACCTTGACCATATGTAGACTCTACCGTAATCTTACCCTCCATTTTTTCAGCTGCTTCTTTCGCTATATAGAGACCAAGCCCGGAACCATTTGACTCGACCGATCCACGATAAAACATTTTAAATATCTTCCCCATGAATTCTTCTCGGATCCCCTGTCCATTATCTATCACACGGATGAGGATATAAGCTCCTTTCAATTCAGCATGTATAGTTACTGATGGGCGATGTCCTTCTATATGTTTTTGATATTTTATAGCATTCGATAAAAGGTTGTTAAGAATCATTTTTACACGCATACGATCCGTTGTGATTTGTGGAACCTCATGGTCCACTATTTTAAGTTCGATTTCTGTCGGTCGATTATGATCACTCAGGTTTTGAAATACTTCGTTAATCAGATCGCGTACATTAATTAGCTCCATTGTTTTTTCAAGTCGACTGTTGTGAGAATAGTCAAGAATTTCCTTGATATAAGTATCCAATTTTTTTGCGCTTACTTCAATTTTATCAACATAATCAAGATATTTAGTAGGGTCTTTTTCTAATCTGCTAACATTTACAAGCCCTAAAATTGATTTTAAAGGTGCGCTTAAATCATGTGAGGCGCTGTAAACAAATCGATCTAGTTCGTCATGCGTCTGAACTAACTCTTTAAACTGAAGACTTGATTTCCTTTCTGATGATTTCAAATCGCTTATGACTCTTCCTGTTATACATGCCGTCATACTTAACAGACACATACCAAAATGAATATTAAGTAGGTCAGACTCAAGAGCCCAAGAAAGTATGGTGATATTTAAAACGAAATATGGAACTGCATAGGTAATTAGGAATACTGCCAAGTTGGCCATTAAAGAAAGGCCGAAGCCAAAACGAACGCCTATGTAAACACAAAATAATCCATGTATAAACCAATATTTTTCAAGAGGCAATGAAATGCTTAATAATAATATGCAGGAGAATAATATACCCACCTCGAAGAGATGTTGCCGGATAAGGCGTAGCCCTAATGCGGGTTTAACATACTCACTTCCGTTTTGGATAGAATATCCCATTCTTTCCAAACCTGGAGTTAGAAAAAATAATGCCGGTAAGCCAAGAGCCAGGCTGGCTGCAAAATCGGCTGTCCAAACCATAGTAAGATGTTCATTGATATCCTTAATGTTCGGATACCGGGAAAGATAAATTAAGGTCGAATTAATTGTAATCGGGATAATTATGCCCAGCGCAATAAATCGGAGTAGGTTAATTATATTCGGCAACCATGCTTTACCATGGTTCTTATAGGAAAATAAATACCAAGAGGTAAAAACACAGATCGAGTCACTAGTAATCATTATGGGATTTAATGGTGCGCGATCAACTTCCCAAAATGAGGAATCAAGTAAAGAGTATAGCAAAAGCCCCGCTAGTACTCGTGGTCCCCACCAATGAACTAATATAATGCCAATGGGTATGGGTAAATAAAATAATATAGAACCTGTAGGTACTTTTAACTGCTCTGAAATGCTCCCACTCACATAAAATATAATGAAAGGAGCTACCCAAGTCCACCAGGGCAACGAATTCCCATTATTTGAAACCTCCTTCTTCATATTGCCTAAACCAAATAGAAGCGAGAGTACGCAAAAATGTCGAAGTGCGTTGCAAATCAGATAAAATACCAATGAAATTGTCTACTTGATGACAATCGAGGGTACTTGATATTCTCATCGAAAATGGAAAATTATCCATCAACATACGTACATCCTCCATTTTAAACGGTTCGCCCACCCTGCACTTTTGTACCGTCAACAACGACAAACAAAAACAAAAAAATATGACACGTTTAAACGCGCTGAATCCCGACCAGGCTTCGGGTAAAGCAAAAGAATTGTTTACTGCTATCAATGGTAAACTTGGTATGGTGCCAAATATGATGCGCACCATGGGTAACTCACCAGCTCTGTTAGGTGGCTACTTAAACTTCAGTGGCTCATTGGGCGAAGGAACACTTGGAGCGAAATTGGGAACTTTGATCGCCTTGACAGTTGCGGAGGCTAATCAATGTCAATATTGTGCATCCGCACATGCATTCATTGGAAAAAATCTGAACGGACTAGATGATACCAAAATTGAATCAGCACGCTCTTTAAACAGCATCGACCCTAAGACGGACGCAGCTTTACAATTTGCCAACACACTGGTAGAGAAAAGAGGACACGTTACCGATAGTGACGTGAATGCAGTATTGGCAGCGGGATTTACCCAAGGCGAGGTGGGAGAAATTGTTGGTCATGTTGCCCTCAATACCTTCACCAACTATTTCAACAACACAGCCAACACAGTGGTGGATTTTCCAAAAGTAGAATTGTTGCAAACAGCAATTCTATAGAAAACAATCTTCTTAAAGTTCTAACAATAAACAACTGATAAAATGAAAACAATTAAAATTATATTCTCGCTCGCGCTCGTATTATTTGTTACCCTACTTCGCGCCCAAATTGCACCCATCGATGAAAAAGGATTGGCCATTGGTGGCTATGATGTAGTCTCCTATTTCTCTGGTAAGCCTACCAAAGGGGATGCAAAGATTACGGCAATGCATGGAAAAGGCACGTATCAATTTTCTACTACAGAAAACCGCGATACGTTCAAAAAGAACCCTACCAAATACCTTCCTCAATTTGAAGGCTTTTGCGCTTGGGGCGTAGGTGCCAAAAGCACGAAGTTCCCAATCAACCCGGAGACTTTTGAAATCATCGATGGCAAATTGTATTTGTTCTTTAACGGTCCATTCAACGGAAGTAACTTTAATACCCTTGAAGCATGGAATCAAGATCAAGATAATTTGTTGAAAGCAGCCAATGCTAATTGGCCGACTGTAAAAGGATCTAAATAAATTCAATTGCAAACTAATACGTCAGAAAAAATCCTGACGTATTTACTTTTTCTTAACTTACTGAATATGCAACCCACTATCTCACGCATCCGCATTTATCCCATCAAAGCACTTGATCCGGTCGAGCTACAAGAGGCAGAAGTTGGAGTACACTCACTCCGTTACGATCGTGAATTTGCCATGATCACGCAAGATCAACGTTATATGAACAGCAAGCGAACCGGGAGGGTGAATGAGTTAAAAGCAACCTATGACCTTTCAAACTATATGGTCAACTTGACGCCACGTGCCGGTGGTTCGGTGGAATCGTTTCATCTAATCAATGATAAGAGAAAGTTGGAAATGTATCTTGAAAATTTTTTTGGTGAACCCTTGTCACTGATTCAAAGTAAAAAGGGTGAGTTAATGGACATTCCCACCGCCAGTAGCGTGACCATTGTCAGTGAAGCTTCCTTGAAATCATTGCGTGAAGAATTTTCAGATCGTACTTTGGAAGACGTGCGTCTAAGGTTTCGTGCGACAATTGAATTGACCGGAGTAGATCCTTATTGGGAAGAGAATTTGGTTGGCGAACAGGGAGTTGGAATGCGTATTCAAGTGGGAGAAGTTGAAATGATTGGCGTAAGTCCTCGGGCCCGGTGCAACGTGCCGCCCCGCGATCCATTGACCGGCATTACTGATAAGACATTTGTGAAGCGAATGATGAAAAGCAGAGAAAAGTCATTGCCAGCGAAAAGTCACATACCCGAATATGGTAGTTTGTATCACCTAACCATCAACACTTACATCCCCGAAACGCAAAAGGGAAAATGGATTCGGGTGGGAGACGAGCTAAAAATTATTGAGCCCGTTCAGCTTGAAAGTGCCTCCTAGGAGATAGCTGGAAAATCGTCCACCTTATTGCGGCAATCCTCCATTTCTTGGCAGTAGGTATACTAGCACCTTTGTACTGTCAAAACAAGAGGAAATATGATCGCGACAGAAATCAAAACGATGTGGAAATCAGATTACCAATCCTATCTTCAAAAAGGCATCGGGTATCAACAGTATAAACACCAAATGGCAGAAGATTTACTGTACAATGCTGATCCCAAGATAAAAGAATACATCAACCTGAATCAGCATCGCATGAGCCGGGTAGAAAAAACCTATACAGTGAATGAAGCGCTGGCACAACAAATTAAGAGGTTAACGCACAAAACCTACTGGTTGATTTTGACCGAACATTGGTGTGGCGATGCCGCGCAAACGTTACCCGCTTTTCATAAAGTAGCAGAGTTATCCAATGGAATGATTGAAATGAAATTGGTGTACCGCGATGAAAATCCGGAACTGATGGACGCCTATCTGACCGGTGAAAGTCGCTCGATTCCAAAACTCATTCAATTGGATGCGCATTATAATGTAACCGGCATTTGGGGACCGCGACCTAGTGAAGCACTAAAATTAGTGAAGCAACTAAAATCAAATCCGGAAACAGCAGCTTCTTATTCAACAGAGTTGCATAAATGGTATGCGAACAACAAACACAAAGCATTAGGATCGGAGATTACAAAGCTGATCAACCGCGCCAGTATGTTTTGTCCCGATTGTTTTAATTAAACGAATTAGTCATGGAAGAAAAAAGATTGCCCTTGCCACCCTTTACCGCAGAAACAGCCAGGCAAAAAATCCAGATGGCCGAAGATGCCTGGAACAGCAAAGACCCTGTGCGTGTTTCCAAAGCATATACCATCGATAGTGAATGGCGTAATAGAAATGTGTTTGTAACTGGCCGCGAGGAAATTGTAAAATTTCTTGCCGACAAATGGAAGCGCGAATTAAACTACAAACTCAAGAAAGAATATTGGGCACATACGGATAATCGAATTGCGGTGCGCTTTGAATACGAATACCAAAATGCGGAAGGTAAATGGTTTCGTGCGTATGGAAATGAAAATTGGGAGTTCGATGAAAACGGTTACATGGCAAAGCGCTATGCCAGTATCAACGATTTGGAAATTACTGAGAAGGAACGAAGATTGTACTAACATTGTTGTTGGGTTTCATCATTCTAATAGTCATTATGATTAAAGAACTAAAGAGAGTAGTAGTAACCGGGTTAGGTGCCATTACGCCATTGGGTAATTCTATTGACGAATTGTGGGCCAACCTGGTGGCCGGTAAAAGTGGCGTAGGCTTAATTACCAAGTTCGACACCACGCATTTCAAAACCAAGTTTGCAGCCGAAGTAAAAAACTTCAACGCCAGTCAGTATTTTGAAAAAAACGAAGCACGCAAATATGATTTGTTTACACAATATGCAGTGGCTGCTGCAGACGAAGCTATCAAATCCGCCCACATTGATTTTGAAAAGTTAAATAGGAATAAGATAGGTGTCATCTGGGGTTCTGGCAATGGAGGCATCCTCACCTTTCAAGATCAGGTAGAAGAATTTGTGAACGGCAAAAAGTTCCCTCGCTTCAATCCCTACTTCATTCCAAAAATTATTGCTGATATTCCGTCAGGTGTTATTTCGATACGCCATGGCTTGCGCGGACTCAACTTCTCTACCATCTCCGCTTGTGCCTCTTCCAACAACGCCATCATCGATGCGTGCAATTACATTCGCTTAGGTAAAGCCGATATGATTATTACTGGCGGGTCAGAAGCACCCATCAACGAGAGTGGTATGGGCGGATTCAACGCGTCAAAGGCGTTGTCTACTTTCAACGAAAATCCACAAGCAGCTTCGCGTCCCTTTGATGTGAAGCGCGATGGCTTCGTGATGGGCGAGGGAGCCGGAGCATTGATTTTAGAAAGTTTAGAATCTGCTATCCACCGTGGCGCACCCATCATTGCTGAGATCGTGGGCACAGGCATGGCGGCCGATGCCTATCATCTCACAGGCACTCACCCCGATGGCGAAGGTGCTTATTTAGGTATGTTGGATGCACTCGAAGATGCAGAAATCACAGCTGATCAAGTTGACTATGTGAATGCGCATGCCACATCAACGCCAATGGGCGATGAAAGCGAATTGAAAGCTATCACTCGCGTGTTTGGTGAACGAAAAGACCTAAACATCAGTGCCACCAAATCAATGACCGGTCATTTGTTGGGTGCCGCAGGTGCTATCGAAGCGATCGTGTGCATCAAAGCCATCGAGCAAAGCATGATTCCACCAACCATCAACACTACTGAAGTGGAGCCGGCATTTGCCGATAAGTTTAATCTCACATTGCACACAGCGCAATCGAAAAATATCAACTACGCAGTAAACAATACCTTTGGCTTTGGTGGACATATTGCGACTACTATCTTTAAAAAATATAAACAATAGAAGGGCGTTCCCCTGCGGGTCGGGCTTTGCGCTGCAATCCACGCGAAGCGCGTGGGATTTTCGCTTCAATCCCTAACGCAAAATGAGTCACGAAAAAATTTGAGTTATGCTTAACCAATCTATTTTCACCTTAGTCAATCCCCAAAACGGAAACCTGGGTTTTAAGCTGGCTGCATTTGAAGACCATGGCAGCTTCGATCACATACAGCGACACAATTATTTTTCACTCATTTGGATAATGGAAGGAAGCGGAGAACTGAAAGCAGATTTTTCGGAATACATATTTGGGAAGAATTCGTTGCTGGCGTTCTCGCCCTATCAGCCTTTCATGATTTCAAAAGCTAAAAATGTCAAAGGGGTTGCCATTCACTTTCATCCTGAATTCTTTTGCATCCTAAAGCATCATAAAGAAGTTTCGTGCAATGGTATTCTGTTCAATAATATTTACAATCCGCCTATTACCGCTATTGATGCAAGTTCAGAAGCCACATTAAAGATGGTGCTCGACCAAATAAAAACCGAAATGCAAAACCCGGCTTTAGCACAATACGAGCTTCTTATCTCTTACTTAAAAATATTCTTGATCACCGCGTCTCGCTTAAAAGCGCAACAACAACCCGAAGCACAAAAAGCAACGGCCAGCAACAAAGAGCCATTCATCCTACAAAATTTGAAAGATGCCATTGAACAGCACTTCAGAACCAAACACTCCGCCAGCAACTATGCCGATTTGCTGAACATCACACCAAAAGCACTTGCCAAAATAACCAAGACTCATTTCAATAAAACGTTAACGGATCTCATCTCCGAGCGCATCATCATCGAGGCGAAGCGCGAGCTATATCTTACCAACAAACCCGTTAAGGAAATTGCTGGCGAATTGGGCTATGAAGACGAACATTATTTTAGCCGTTTCTTTAAAACGAATGCTGATGTTTCTCCTCAGTTGTATCGGGAGACGGTGGGCTTCGCCAGAGGTGTTGCCTAAAGGGTAAAAAATCTCCAGGGTCTTCAGCAGACTTGCTAACTCTTTATATTTCCCGATATTTCATTCGAATCCTTTCGAAGTCATAAGCTGCATTGAAAGCCGCTTAAACTTCTTGATCATAAACATTCAGTCGATGAGAAATCGGCTATTGTATATTTTACAGCGGTCAATCTTACAGCGATTGAGTCAGGCATATGGCGCTTGTGAAAACTTAAACTCGTTGTATTTAAGTAGGGAATTTAATTTTAGCTTATTTTGAGGTCAATTCCATTTTAAGTATGAGATTTTCGGATGATGTAATTCGTAATTTTTTAAAGCAGCACTACCAGATCGATGCCCGGGTTTCAAATCTGCCTGGCGAATTGGATTTGAATTATTTTGTTGAAGCAACCCATGGTCATGCTTATATTTTAAAGATTGCTAATCGGAACGAGCAGCGCGCTAACCTTGAACTTCAAAACGCGGTAATCGATCACTTGTCGAATCAATCACTAGGCCTGCAGGTTTCACGAGTCGTTAAAGCCCTGGACGGTAAGGAGATTCTTGAAATAAAAGACGATGCAGCACAGCCAAGAATGGTGAGGTTGCTTACCTGGGTCGAGGGCCGTGTCTTTGCAAAAGTCCAACCACAAACTCCGGTTCTATTCGAGCGATTGGGAGAGTTGTGCGGAAAACTTTGTCAGTCGCTTTCAAATTTTGACCATCCAGGTGCGCACCGTTTTATGAAATGGGATTTGGCACAGGCTCCGTGGATCAAACCACACCTGACCAAATTCAGTGGCGAGAAATCAGAATTAGTAAACTACTTCTATCATTTATTCGAAGAAAATGTAATTCCTATTCTTCCCAAGCTGCGACAAAGTGTTATTTACAATGACGCTAATGACTATAATGTGTTGGTGACAAACGACATTGATCCACAAGTGTCGGGCGTAATCGATTTTGGTGATGTCGTCTTTACTCATACTATCAACGAATTGGCAATCGCCATTGCGTATGCGATCTTAAACAAACCAGATCCATTAGAAACAGCATGCCAGGTAGTAGCTGGGTATAACAAAGCATTCAAAATTTTAGAAGAGGAGCTTGCCGTAATTTTTCCGTTGGTGACCGCGCGGTTACTCATTAGCGTGACCGTCTCTGAGTTGAATCGATTAGAACATCCGGACAATGACTACTTACAAATCAGTTCGGCCGATGCTTGGGAAGCGCTTGCTAAACTAAAAAGCATTTCTCCTGGTCTGTTTCACTTTGCCTTTCGCAAGGCGTGCAACATGACCCCTTGCCCTCATGAAAATAATTTCATCGCATGGGCCCTATCAAATTATAGTAAGGTTTCATTTCCGGTTACACGGCCAGAAACGATGAGCTGGCTTGATTTGAGTGTTGGAAGTTTGGAATTGGGAAACATGCAAAATGTGTTGGATGCAAAGCGGTTCGATCAAAAGGTCAATCAGCTTATGGCTGAAGCATCCAGTACATTAGCACTCGGTCGCTACAATGAGGCAAGAGCTATTTACACTACAGATGCATTCGCTGCAGAAGGAAACGATGCTCCGGTTTGGCGCACGGTACATATTGGATTAGATTTTTTTACTCATCAGGGTACTGATGTATATGCTGTGTTGGATGGAGTCATTCTCAGCTTTGCCAACAACAAAGGCGATAGAGATTATGGACCAACCATTATACTGAAACATCAGATTAGTGAAGCATTAACATTCTATACATTGTATGGACACTTATCATCCGATTCGATTGCATCATTAAAAGTTGGGCAAGAAATAAAAAGAGGAGAAACCATCGGGCGAATTGGCTCACTTCAGGAGAATGGTAATTGGCCTCCACATCTTCACTTTCAAGTGATGTTGGATATACTTAATAATCAAGGTGATTTCCCGGGTGTTGCCTATGCGTCTCAAATTGAAGTATGGAAAAGCCTATCACCTGATCCGTGGTTATTGCTGACAGGAAAATTCTCTGTGCAAAAATCATCCATAGCGAAAGAAGAGATCGTTACCTATCGAAAAAAGCATCTCGGTAAAAACCTGAGTATCTCTTATAAAGATCCCATTAAAATGGTGAGGGGATATGGTGCCTATTTATTAGATGACACCGGTCGCAGGTATTTAGATACAGTAAACAACGTGGCGCATGTGGGGCATGAACACCCACGCGTAGTGGCCGCAGGCCAGCGGCAGATGGCAGTGCTCAATACCAATACACGATATCTTCATGAGAATCTTGTGAAATTTGTAGAAGAGCTACTTGCTACGATGCCCCCTCAACTGAATGTTGCATTTCTAGTGAACTCCGGAAGTGAAGCGAATGAACTAGCGCTACGGCTAGCAAAAAATTTCACCGGGCAAAAAGACATGATTGTTTCTGAAGTCGGCTATCATGGTAACACCAACGGCTGTGTAGAAATTAGTTCCTATAAGTTTGATGGACCCGGTGGTAAAGGAGTCACTCCCCACGTTCATGTGGTTCCTATCCCGGATGTGTATAGAGGATTGTATAGAGCCAGCGATTCGAATGCCGGAAGCAATTATGCGAGCCATGTTCAGGAGGCTATCAAAAAAATGGAAACGCAGGGACGCAAACCTGCCGCTCTGATTTTCGAATCGGTGATTAGTTGTGGAGGCCAGGTAGAGTTGCCAAAAAATTTCCTGAGCGAAGCCTATCACTATGTGCGGGCTGCCGGAGGAGTTTGTATTGCCGATGAAGTGCAGACTGCTTGCGGGCGAGCAGGAGATACGTATTGGGCTTTTGAAGCGCATGAGGTTGTGCCCGATATTGTAACGATTGGTAAGCCTATTGGTAATGGTCACCCGCTTGGTGTGGTGGTGACGACACAAGCCATCGCAGATGCCTTTAAAAATGGAATGGAATATTTCAATACATTCGGAGGCAATCCGGTTTCCTGTGCCATCGGACTAGAAGTATTGAAGGTGATCAAAGAAGAAAAACTGCAAGAGAATGCGAGAGTGGTTGGAAATTATTTGAAGTCCGGGTTAAATGACCTGATGAAGCAATTTGAAATTATTGGGGATGTACGTGGCCCTGGGCTTTTCATAGGTTTTGAATTGGTAAAAGACAGAGAGATAAAAACGCCCGCCACCGAACAAGCTTCTTATTTTGCCAACCGAATGCGCGATAAGGGAATATTAATGAGCACTGATGGACCCTTCAACAATGTGCTGAAGATTAAGCCACCCATTGTTTTTTCTAAACCGAATGCTGATTTTTTGTTAGACTCTATTGCGAAAGTTTTGAAAGAGGATTTTATGATGCCTGATAAATAGTTTAACTCGTGTAGATTCTATAGTAGTGCAAACCGTGCAGACCTTGTACCGAGATTAATACGTGGACTCTTACCAAGAACTTTGCTTGGCCGAGACAACACTTTTCAAAACCCGCGCGCAAACCCACCGCCACACCAAAGCTATGGCAAGAGCCAAATCTCAAACGCACCCTTCGAATACAATGTGGTAGAGGCAATAAAAAACGGTGATATCATTTATTATAACTATTCAGTAAATTCGCTACTGGATTGAACCCTTCTGCATCAATATTTTTATGAGAAACGTATTAACCAAAGTTCTTTATATATCTGCATTATGCTTTGTAATTAGCCAGACCACCCTTGCGCAGCAGCAAAAGTATGCACTCGTAATTGGCGCCCAAAATTATACTTCCCTGCCCCCACTTCGCAATTCACTGTCGGACGCTAGAGATTTAACTATTTCGCTTCGGGCAAAGGGATTTAAAGTTGAGACACTCATTGATCCAAAGACAAAGAGAGAAATTAAAGATGCGATCATACGATATCAAACCGCTATGCAAAACGCTGTGGGTGGCGTTGGCATCATTTTCTACGCAGGGCACGGCATGCAGTTTGAAGGAAACAATTACATAATACCTACTACTGCAAAACTTGAACTTTCAAGCGACTTGGATGACCAATGTTTGAAAATGAATGCAGTGATGGCTGTGCTCAATTCAACTAATAAGTCGTTGAATATTTTATTCTTGGATGCGTGCCGGAGCATACCCAGCTTTAACCGCGACTCAGAACAAGGTTGGACAAAAGTAAATGCACCGCGTGGTTCTATAATCGTTTTTGCTACAGAAGCTGGTAAAGTAGCTTCTGATGGTAACGAAAAGAACGGGCTATTTACTTCTAAACTACTCACTAGGATCAATGAGCCGGGACTGAACATCACAGACGTACTGAAACGAGTAAAGCAAGATGTGTTTATTGCTTCAGACGAAAAGCAACTTCCTTCTTTGGAGGATAACTCAATTGGTGGCGATTTCTTTTTCACCCCGGGCACAAACACAACTACTCAACCCATAACTCAAACAATTGTAAAAACAGAGCCTGTTTATATACCACCGGTAAAGACTGAGGCAATCATTGAGGAAGTAAAAGAAACCTTGGCATCGGCTCTCGTTTACTCCCATCCTTCAATCGATTTTGGCTATGGACCTTCTAAAACATCTGCTGTGAAAATTGGGAATCAAGAATGGATAACGCAAAACTTAAATGTTGACCATTTTGCCAATGGCGATATAATACCAGAAGCAAAAACAGAAAAAGAATGGAAACGCGCAGGCGAAAAAAAACAGCCTGCGTGGTGCTACTATAATAATGACCCAGCCAATGGCAGCACTTATGGCAGACTTTATAACGGGTATGCAGTAAACGACCCGCGTGGCCTTGCACCACCGGGCTGGCATGTGCCAAGCGATACTGAGTGGACAGCAACGACCAACTATTTAGGAGGAGAAACTACTGCGGGACTAAAAATGAAAAGCACCAGCGGATGGAACGAAAATGGAAACGGAAATAACAACAGCGGTATTGCGGGCCTTCCGGGTGGCGTCCGACTCCCCAATGGCTCATTCAACGCCCTTGGCAAGTACGGTGGCTGTTGGAGTTCTTCGGGGAACTATGCTACCGCTGCCTGGTACCGCGTCCTGAACTATAACAATGGCGAAGTAAGCAGGAACTATACCTCTACGAGTTGTGGTATTTATGTGCGTTGCCTCAGGGATTGATTATTTGAATTTTGCCCAGCGCCTCGCTGGGCGAGTTCATCCCATCGCGTAATTATTATCAAGCCGCTTTTCATCTTTACACTATGCTTGGCTTTATAGAGGTGTACTACTCACAGCATTTTAATATGATCGAGAAGGTTGAAGTGCTGATAGATGAAAAGAAACTTGAGGGGCATCTGTATCAGATTAAACGAACCGATATCCTTAAATACTTTTCAGTTTAATAGTTGGCAAGAAGCCAGACAGTCCGATAAGCAAAGTTGAAGTGTTTGCTGTTGAGACTTTTATCCTGATTTTTATTACTACTTCAGCGGCAAGTGAAATCACCCATCAAGTCTTTTGAGAGGGCGGCTATGGTGTATTTCTCCAACGAAACCGTCCGCTGTGGCGTCCCCCAATGACATGTAATTAAACTTATAAATATTGATATTCAATTGATCCCATTTGAATATCAATATTTAATCAGTGACCCCGGTAGGAATCGAACCTACATCTTGAGAATCGGAATCTCAAATTCTATCCATTGAAATACGGAGCCAGTAAAAAACTTCTGCAAAAGTAAGTAAACACAAACGGATAAGCCAATGACTGATTATCAATTAAGAAGTTTAAAAAAACGAACGAATCTCCGAATTAGAGAATGAATCAATTTACAAATCAAATATGCTCCTTCTTGTTCTTCACCAAATCGTACATCAGTTCGCGCGCGCGATGAAGTTGAGCCTTCACAGTACCCAACGGTGCTTCTAATTCTGCTGCTATTTCTTCATAGCTCAATTCATGGAAATACCGCAACCGCACCAACTTCTGGTATTTAGGTGGTAACATATTTACAAAAACCTGCATAATCTCTTCTTTCTGATTACGGATCGCTTTTTCCATTGGATCTAAATTTCCTTTGTCTTCAATGTCAATGGACACCGAGGCGCCATCGTCATCGGTAAAGGTATTTTCAATACTAAGGGTATTCAGTTTTTTCTTGCGTATAAAATCGATTGTGTTGTTGGTAGCAATTCGAAATAGCCAGGTACTGAATGTGAAATCTTTTTTAAATCGATGCAAACTCCGAAATGCTTTGGAGAAAGATTCCATCATCAAATCTTCCGCATCGTCTACATTGCGCACCATTTTCAATATCACATGATAAACCGGACGCCTATATCGCTGCAATAATTTAGCATACGCCTTATCATCACCGCCTACAGCCATGTCTATCAACCGGAAGTCTTCCAGTGCCTTAGATGAAAACCTACCTTCTTCTAATTCCTCTTCCATCGTATTCTTTTGGCTGTCAGTGCTGCTGCCCCGGCAACAAGATAATAAAACGCATATATAAAATCTAAAAACACCACTTTCCAGCTTTCAAAGGGCTCCCCGAGTTTTCGAGATGCCTGATGGAAAAGAATTATAAGCAAAATAGATCGGAGCAAAAAAGCGCCTAATAACCACCCCATGAAGGGGCTAAAATAGGATACCGGAATCACCAAAAAACAGCTTACTAACCAGCTCAACGCAAAAACTCCCAATATAAACCTGTCTAAACCCTTGTATCGCCTGCCTACAGACAGATGCCGAAGTTTCTGATAGTAAAAGTCACTCCAGGTAGATTTGGGTTTTGAAAATGTAAGCGATTCTGTACCTATCTGGACCAACGTGTTTTTGCGGGTAGCATGCTGGTTTACGAAGAGGTCATCATCTCCCCCAGTCACGCTAAGGTGCTTGTTAAATCCTTTGTTCTCTAAAAATAAAGATTTGTGATACAATAGATTTCGCCCTACCCCCATGTATGGCTTGCCTAACAAAGCCAATCCTATAAACTGAATGCCCGTTAAAAATGACTCAAATCGAATAAAAGCATTTAATAAACCCGGTTTTTTAAGGTAAGGCGAAAATCCGAGCACCAGGCGCGTATCGGTGTTATACTTTTCTGTCATCCGCATTATCCAGTTGCCATTGGCGGGGCGGCAATCCGCATCCGTTAATAAGACCCAGTCATATTTTGCAGCCTTGATGCCCAATGTAAGCCCATACTTTTTTCCACTCACATGTTCAGGTTTATTGACCACCCGAACCATTTTCAAGCGGTCATTTTCTTTCGTGGCATGTAGCAAATAGTCGTAGGTACCATCATTACATCGATCTTCTACTACTATAACCTCAAACTGAGGATGATTTTGTTCCAATAGTAACGGCACCAATTCCTTTAAATTACCCTCCTCGTCATGCGCACAAACAATAATAGAAACCGGTCTGGGTTCATTGATTAATTGCTTCCTATTGCGACTAAAAGCAATCAAAAAAAGAATCAAATAAACCAGTTGTAGAGCAAGCGCGATAAAGCAGACGATGGAGAGTAAGAGCAAGTAAATAGTGTTAATAGTTAAAAAACGGACAAAGATAGCCACGAATTGCGAAGTTCGAATAACGAGATATCTCTTTCAGAACTTAGAATAGAGGAATGTAAATCTGGCATCGTAACTCGTAGTTGTTCTTTATACCTTTGTCTTCAACATGCAATTCAAGCTTTCTTCCAAAGACACACATTCGAATGCCCGCAGCGGTGTGATTCATACCGCACACGGAGAAATCCAGACTCCCATCTTCATGCCGGTTGGAACGGCCGGCTCCGTAAAGGCGGTACATCAACGTGAATTGAAGGAAGACATTGATGCCAAAATTATTCTTGGCAACACCTACCATTTATATCTCCGGCCAGGGCTTCCGCTCCTTGAAAAAGCGGGTGGACTGCATCAATTTATAGGATGGGATCGTCCACTACTCACAGACAGTGGTGGCTATCAGGTCTATTCGTTAGGTGCGAATAGAAAAATCAGCGAAGAAGGAGTCATTTTCAAATCTCATATTGATGGTTCCAAGCACACCTTCACTCCGGAAGGCGTCATGGATATTGAGCGAACGATTGGTGCGGACATCATCATGGCCTTTGACGAATGTACGCCCTATCCTTGTGACTATGAGTATGCTAAAAAATCAATGAACTTAACTCATCGCTGGTTATCACGATGCATACATCAGGTTAATACTACCCAACCTAAATACGGCTTTGCGCAAACCTTAATGCCCATCGTTCAAGGCAGCGTTTATAAAGACTTACGATTGCAATCCGCTGAGTTTGTAGCCAATCAAAATCAAGACGGTAACGCAATTGGTGGGCTATCGGTGGGTGAGCCCCACGAAATGATGTATGAAATGACTGATTTGGTCTGCAGCATCTTACCTCAGGATAAGCCACGGTATTTGATGGGGGTTGGCACGCCCGAAAATATATTGGAATGTATTGCGCTCGGAATTGACATGTTTGATTGCGTAATGCCCACTCGTAATGCGCGTAATGGAATGCTGTTCACTACTCAAGGCATCATTAACATTCGCAATGAAAAGTGGAAAGATGATTTAAGCGCTATTGATCCTCTCCTGGGAGGGCATGTGAGTACTTCTTACTCCAAGGCATATCTGCGACATTTAATCATCTCTAAAGAAATTTTAGGCGCACAAATTGCTTCTATCCATAACCTTACATTCTATCTTTGGTTGGTGCAACAGGCCAGACAAAAAATAGAAGAAGGAATATTTGCAGAATGGAAAAATAGAATGGTAAAAATAGTTTCTACACGATTGTAACTCAGCAAGACCGGTAGGCGGAAAGTTAACTTTCTGTCTTTCCATCTTATGGATGAACTAACTTTCAGACATTTTTAATGAAGCTTCTCGATAAATACATACTTAAAAAAATTCTCTCCACGTTCTTCTTCGTGGTACTCATTCTGGAGGCCATCATCTGCATTATTGACCTCACAGAAAAGATGGATAAGTTTGTTTTATTCAAATTAAGTAAATGGGTCATCTTAGGATACTACATGGACTTTATTCCATGGATTGCCGGATTTCTTTCTCCCATCACCATATTTATTGCCATTATTTATGTGACCTCCCGAATGGCGGGCCAATCGGAAATTGTCGCCATCTTAAGCAGCGGTATCAGCTTCCGTAGATTTCTATTTCCTTATTTTTTAGCTGCCAGCATCATCGCTGTGATGAGCTTCTTTCTGAATGGTTGGATTACACCCAAATCAAATCACGATCGGCTGTTGTTCGAAATGCGCTATTTTCAAAATAAGTATTACTTTGAAAAACGGAACGTCCATATGCAAGTGGCCCCGAACGTAAACCTGTTCATCCAAAATTATGACAATCAGGCTAATTCAGGTTATCAGTTCTCCTTGGAGCGCTTTGATCAAAATCGACTAGTCGAAAAACTATCCGCAGAAAACATTCTATGGGACTCTGTCAAACACAAATGGACGTTGCTATTTTGGAAACGGAAAATGGTAGATAGCATCTTTCAGATATATCCAAATGGAGAACTTCCATTAGCAGCAAAAGGAGATAAAATTGATACCACCTTAGCCATTACACCCAAAGATTTTGAGAACGACAGTAAAATGTATGCGGGTATGACTATCCCTGAATTAACGGAGAAGATTGAAACGCTAAAATTCAGAGGTTCTACGGGTGTAGAAGCGTACGAAGTAGAAAGGCACATTCGGTATTCATCTCCGTTTTATATTTTCGTTTTAGTTTTTATGGGAGCCATCGTTTCAGCCAAAAAGAGTAGAGGCGGTACGGGCTTTCAAATTGCTTTAGGATTTTTATTGGCCTTCGTATTTATTTTATTTTTTACCATCACGAGTACATTTGCACAAACGGGATCCATCTCCCCTTTATTAGCAGCCTGGCTACCCAACATCATATTCGGATTTATCGCACTTGTCATGTATAAATATGTTCCCCGTTGATTGCCACGACTAAAGATTATTTTAAACTTCATTTCATTGTATTCCTTTTTGGCTTTACCGCCATTTTAGGAAAGCTCGTCTCCATTCCTTCAGTGGAAATGGTCTTTTATAGAACCTTGCTAGCTGCTATTGGAATGGCGATCGTCATCCTGTTCGTGCGGGGCACGTTTAAAGTAAGTCAACGAGATTTTATAACCATTAGTCTAACTGGCATTATTGTGGCCATCCATTGGCTTACTTTCTTTGCCTCGGGCCGAGTATCCAATCCTTCAACCAGTTTAGTGGGTTTTGCCACCTGTTCATTTTGGGCCGCTTTTATCGAACCCATTGCCAAACGAAAAAAGATACATGGCCTTGAAGTTGGATTGGGAATAATTGTACTCATCGGCCTTATCATCATCTTTTCTTTTGATTTCAATTATGCCTTCGGGCTATTTCTTGGAATTATTTCTGGGTTGACGGCCGCTTTATTTAGTGTGATTAATTCAAAGTTAACAGCGAGAGTAAGTGCTTACACCATCACATTTTACGAGATGGCAGGCGCCTGTATCACCGTCCTACTTTTTTTCCCATTCTATCTAACATGGTTGGGCGAAGAAGGGCAACTAGATTTAGTACCTACTTCCATGGATTGGTTGTATATCGCCATTATGGCAATCGCTTGCTCTGTCTATGCGTATTCTGGAATGATCAATTTGAGTAAAAAGCTGTCTGTTTTCTTTATCCAACTTGCGTTGAACCTGGAGCCGATATATGGAATTCTAATTGCGCTGTTTGTATTCGGACAACAAGAAGTAATGGGCTGGAATTTCTATGCCGGCACGTTGATTATTTTAGGTGCTGTTGGCTTATATCCGCTGTTGAAAAATAGTTGGGAGAAAAAGAAATGGACGTAGATAGTATTGACGATACATCGATCTATCAATAGGGCGCCAGTCTCAAAACAATCCCATCAATATCTTCAACGATTCTAATTTGGCAACCTAATCGACTATTATCTTTTACATGAAAAGCCTGATCTAACATGGCAAGTTCCGAATCTCCTTGTTCAGGAAGTGACGTATCTGATTCCAGGTAAACTTGACACGAAGCACACAACGCCATCCCCCCACAAATTCCTTCCACTGGTAATTCATGGGCTTTGCAAATTTCCATGATATTCATGTTCATATCCGTGGGGGCATCTAGAATATGTATTTGCCCTTCACGGTCAATTACATTTACCTTAATCATGTTTTCCATTTCTTTGCGATGAGGATTACCGGCTTCAAGTCATAACAACCAACTTGAAAATTAAAAACCATTGACCCCATTAACGGTCGTATATTTCAATACATTTTTCTTGTTCGGATAAATTCTGGCAAATGCAGATTGAACAGCAAGCGTTCCTTCATGAAAGCCACACAATATTAATTTCAATTTACCAGGATAGGTATTTATATCCCCTATCGCATAGACTCCTTTTCGATTAGTCGAATAATCAAAGGTGTCTACTTTAACTGCTGTCTTATCAATGTCGAGTCCCCAGTCGGCAATGGGGCCTAAACTCGGTGTCAATCCAAACAACGGAACGAAATGATCAGCCTGTTTATCTATCAGGCCCAAGGTCGCATGCTGAATCTTTACTGACTCCACTTTACCTTGCCCTTCAATTCCTACCACTTCAGCATCTGTAATGAGATTGATCTTTCCGGCTGCGGCCATATCCATAACTTTTTGAACAGAATCTAAATGCCCGCGGAAAGAAGTTCTACGATGTACCAACGAAAGTTCACTTACAATTTGATTCTCCACTAAATAGATTGACCAATCTAAAGCCGAGTCACCACCCCCGGATACAACTACTTTTTTGCCCCTATAAAATTCCGGATCACGGATAATATACTCTACACCTATATCCTCATACTTTTCCAAGTTAGGTATTGGTGGCTTACGCGGCTCAAAAACTCCTAGCCCGCCTGCAATAATTACGATGGGCGCTTTGTGCTGAGTTCCCTTGTTGGTTGTAACTAAGTATTTATTGTCCTCCGTTTCGTCAAGATGAGTGGCTGACTCTCCTAAAGTAAATCCTGGTCTAAATACAGCACATTGAGCCATTAATTTATCGACCAATTCGCCTGCATTAACAATCGGATAACCCGGAATATCATAAATAGGCTTTTTAGGATAAATTTCAATCAACTGGCCACCCGGTGATGGCAGTGAATCGATGAGATGACATCTTAATTTTAAAAGCCCTGCTTCAAATACGGTGAAAAGTCCCACAGGACCTGCCCCAATGATGATAATGTCTGTTTCGATCATAATTAAAAAGGTGCGCGAAATTAACAAAACTGTTTTGAATGGCTTTTGGTTATGACAACTTTTGTGTGTGAGTAACGCAACTGCCTAAAATGCTGTTGACGGGATGAATTAAACGGGTTAGCTTTGTGTTCAAATAGGCATCTGACGTCCAAATTATGAGCGATAACATCCTTCACGAGTGTGGAATAGCACTCATCCGATTGCGGAAGCCTCTCTCCTACTACATTGAAAAGTATGGCTCCACGTATGCCATGAATAAGATGTACATTTTAATGGAAAAACAGCACAATCGTGGGCAAGATGGTGCCGGAATTGCGAATATTAAGATCGATCAAAAACCAGGGTTTCGTTTCTTTAGCCGCTATCGTTCCATTAAGCCTCAGCCAGTCGCTCATCTTTTTAAAAAAATTGGCAAGAAGTATAACAAAGCACAGAAGGAAGGCAAAGAAAAATTTAAAAACGAAGATTGGCTAAAACAAAATGTTGCTTTCTCAGGAGAAGTGTGGTTAGGTCATTTACGTTATGGCACTCACGGGCTCAATAGCATCGAAAACGTACATCCATTCCTGAGGCAAAATAACTGGCGTAGTCGTAATCTGGTCATGGCAGGTAACTTCAACATGACGAATGTAGAAGAGCTTTTTGATGTACTGGTAGATTTAGGCCAACATCCAAAAGATAAAGTTGATACTGTAACAGTGATGGAAAAAATCGGTCACTTTCTGGATGAAGAAGTACAATCACTCTTCCAGAAATACAAAGATCAATTTACAAATAAAGAAGTTTCAGATATTATTGAAACTGAACTCAATCTTCAAAATGTATTAAGACGAGCTTGTAAAGATTTTGACGGAGGCTATACGATGGCAGGTATGACAGGCTCAGGTTCTGCATTTGTCGTCCGCGATCCATCCGGAATTCGTCCCGCTTACTTCTATGCAGATGACGAAATTGTGGTTGTGGCTTCTGAAAAGCCAGCCATTAAAACAGCTTTCAATATTAACTACGAACAAATTCAAGAAGTTAAACCCGGCCATGCATTGGTAATTAACAAGGATGGATCATTTGCGCAACATCAGGTAATTGCTCCCCTTGAAAAAACTTCATGCAGTTTTGAACGCGTTTATTTCTCACGCGGAACTGATCCGGAGATCTATCAAGAAAGAAAAAGACTCGGTAGATTGTTAGTGCCCCAGATTTTAAAGGCCATTAACTTCGATTTGAAAAACACGATCTTCTCCTATATTCCGAATACGGCAGAAACTGCCTTTTTAGGAATGATGGCTGGTATTGAGGATTACCTGATCAGTAAACAAAAAGATTTCATCCTGGATGGCAAGCCAACAATTGATTCACTAGAAGACATTCTCTCCTTCCGCCCACGGATGGAAAAAATTGTAATCAAAGATGTCAAATTGCGTACCTTCATTACTGATGATGATCATCGCGATGAGATGGTGGCGCACGTGTATGATACAACCTATGAAGTTGTAAATAAAGGCAAAGACACGTTAGTTGTAATTGATGATTCAATCGTCCGCGGCACAACGCTGGAAAAAAGCATATTAAAGATGCTCGATCGCCTTGGACCTAAAAAAATAGTTGTAGTCTCTTCTGCACCTCAAATTAGATTTCCCGATTGCTATGGTATTGACATGAGCAAGATGGGCGATTTTGTTGCCTTTCGGGCTATGATTAAGTTGATGAAAGAACAAGGCAAGGATTATTTGCTGGGAGAAGTCTATGAGCAATGTCAGCGTGCACGATTAGAAGATAATCCAATCAACTATGTAAAGAGACTGTACGCAGAGTTTGGATATGAAGAGATATCCGATAAGATAGCGGACATAGTCCGTCCTGAGGAAATGAAAGCAGAACTACAAGTCGTTTATCAAACTGTGGAAAATTTACATAAAGCTATTCCTAATCATTCAGGCGATTGGTACTTCACCGGAAACTTCCCCACCCCGGGCGGTATGAAGGTGGCCAATAAATCCTATTTGAATTATATGGATGGGAAGTTGGTGAGGGCTTATTAAATTTATGCTTGTGTCTGTGATTAGTTTTTGATCAACCCATCAGGCAAAACGAACAACCTATTTATTCATTCGATCCATATGCTTCAATAATATCTCGCACTAATTTGTGACGGACAACATCGCGTGAAGTTAACTCTACCATTCCGATTCCATTTATTTGATTCAAAATTCTAACCGCTTCTTTCAATCCGGAATTCTGGTTTTTAGGTAGATCGATTTGAGAAGTATCACCCGTTACTATCATTTTAGATTCAGGCCCCATCCGAGTCAGGAACATTTTCATTTGCATGGGAGTCGTATTCTGGGCTTCGTCTAAAAGTATAAAAGCATTATTGAGTGTACGGCCTCGCATATAAGCAAGAGGAGCAATTTCAATGATCTCTCGTTCCAAATAATATTTCAACTTTTCAAAAGGCACCATGTCGTTGAGCGCATCATAAATGGGCCGCAAATAAGGATCAATTTTCTCCTTCAAATCACCAGGCAAGAAACCTAAATTCTCTCCAGCCTCGACAGCCGGACGTGTGATGATAATTTTCTTAACCAATTTGTTTTTTAAAGCGCGAACCGCAAGAGCTACTGAAATGAATGTTTTACCAGTACCAGCCGGACCAAGAGCAAAAACCAAGTCATTATCTTTTACAGACTGTACGAGCTTTTGCTGATTAACCGTTTTAGGTTTGATCGGTGAGCCTTTTATTCCATATAAAATGATGCCATCTACCGAATCTTCTGGGGTATAATCTTGCCTTTCTTGCGATATATACCCACGCACATTTTCTTCCGTAATGCGACCAAATTGGTGAAAATGCTCCTGAAGCGAATGGAGAATCTCAGTGATTTGAAGGATATCCGGGGTTTCTCCTCTCACTAATATTTCGTTTCCTCTGGATATAATACGGCTTTTTGGAAATGCCTGTGACAGTTCATTAATATTCCTGTTTTCGATGCCAAGAAAATCGAGTAGCGGAATACTTTCGAGGGTGATTGTTTTTTCGATCAATGAAATAATGGTTGAAATAAAGTAATTTTGGATTTGTAAATCTAAGAAAATCCAGTCTTGGAAGAACGCAATTACTGGTAGAAAGTTCACGCATGGCCATAGTTACCCTCCTTACCGATAGTGGTGAAAGCGATCATTACGTGGCTGCAATCAAGGCCAAGATTTTAAGCATAAACCCTGGCCTTACCATCATCGATATCAGTCATAAAATTTCAGCTTGTGACATCGGCCATGGCGCTTTTGTTCTCAAGTCCGTCTTTAGAGAGTTTCCATCAGGCTCTGTACATCTTACGGGTGTAGATTCAGCCGGAAACAAAGAGGATGCATTCATCGCCCTTCAACTGGAGGATCATTTCTTTGTTGGTGTGGACAACGGACTTCTTGGATTAATTAGTGAAAAGAATCACCAGCAAGTAGTACAACTTAACGCTGTCAATCCCATTCGAACCACTTTTCCCGAGAAAGATATTTTTGCTCAGGCCGCAGCAAAACTTGCCAGTGGAGTATCCATCACGTCCCTCGGTAAACCTTTGAGTTCATATAAAAAAATGACCGATCGGCATGTCAAAGCCAACAAACGTATCATTGCAGGTAATGTGATTCGAGTCGATGGCTTTGGAAATCTGATCACCAACATTCCTAAAGACGCGTTCGAAACGTTAAGTACCGGCAAAACATTTACGATTCAGTTTGGTGGAGAGAAATTTAGGCGAATACATAAAAATTATTTTGAGGCTGAACCGGGTGATTGTGTTTTGATCTTCAATAGTCTGGGATTATTAGAAATTGGAATGTATAAAGGGCACGCCAGTGAATTACTTGGGTTAAAATATGATAGTCCGGTAAATATAACCTTCGAAGAATAACTCGTGCTGATCTGGGTACCATCTCAACAATTCACAATAGACCGATTTAACTATGCTAATTAGAATTGTGCGCATGCATTTTAATGACAAAGAGATTCAATCATTTTTAGAAATATTTGAATCTAATAAAAAGGCCATCCGCCATTTTCAGGGATGCTCCCATCTGCAATTACTCAAAGACCCGAAAGATCCACTCTGTTATACAACTTTAAGTTATTGGGATACCCAGGAAAGCTTAGAGAAGTACCGAAAATCTCCTTTATTTGAAAGTGTCTGGAGCCGTGTTAAGCCTCTCTTTTCAAGAAGGACAGAGGCTTTTTCTTTGGAGAAGTTTATTGAATTGTGATTTGGTTGGGTTTTAAAGTTTGGGCATATTTGCAACCCAATTAGCGAAATGCCTGAGTGGCGGAATTGGTAGACGCGCACGACTCAAAATCGTGTGCCTTCGGGCGTGCCGGTTCGATTCCGGCCTTAGGTACTAGAATTTAGGTTGTCTGTAAAAGACAACCTATTTTTTATTAAAAAAACATACTATGCAAATCACCAAAAACAAAGTAGCCTCAATTCATTACGCACTCACCGATAATGATGGGAAAGTATTAGATTCAAGTTCAGGCCGTGAGCCATTGACCTATATTCAAGGAATAGGTAATCTAATTCCGGGTATGGAAGAAGGCTTAGAAGGAAAAGCTAAAGGAGATAAATTCAGTCTTAAAATTAGTCCTGAAAAAGGATATGGGGTGAAAGATGCTAAGCTTGAGCAAAGGGTACCACGCACAGCGTTCGGCACACAAGAAATAAAAGTGGGAATACAATTCCAAACAAATCAAGGTGGGGTGGTAACTGTCACTAAGGTCGGGTTATCCGAAATCACAGTTGACGCAAACCATCCTTTAGCAGGTGTAGAATTGAATTTCGATGTTGAAGTGATTGAGGTCCGAAATGCGACTGAAGATGAAATAGCCCATGGACATGTTCATGGGCCGGGTGGCCATCATCATTAATTATAATTTCAACCACTAATTACATATTGGCCACCGAGATCAGTTGGATCCCAGTATTTTAAATAGCTCATCCAGATTAGGAGTTACAATAATCTCCGTGCGCCTGTTTTTCTGTTTATTTTGAGCGTTATCATTAATCGCTAAAGGAGAATATTCACCCTTTCCTGCTGCTGTGATTTGTTTGGCTGGAAGGCCTGCTCCAGCTAAAATTTTGGTAATTGCGGTAGCTCGCATTACACTCAAGTCCCAATTATCTTGCATGTAAACTGATTTCTTTGAAATAGGCACATTATCCGTATGCCCTTCAATCATCACTTGGATATCTTTTTGATCTTTCAATGCTTTCGCTAGTTGTTGCAACGCGACTACTCCTTTTGAATCTACTTCAATGCTGCCAGATCCAAATAATAATTGCTCAGCAAGAGAAACATATACTTTCCCGTTCTTAACTTTTACTGTTAAATCATTCTCTTTAAAATTGAGTAATGCATTGTTGATTCTATTTTTTAAATTTTGTACCGCCTTATCTTTATTAACTAAAACCAATTCTAATTCTTTCACTTTTTTCTCGCGTTCCTGTAAACTCGTACTAAGGGAGTCGTTTTGCTTCCTGGTTTTCTCCATATCCCCCTGAATCGCTAATAATTGATCTCTTTGTTGTGAAACATCCTTATTTAGTTTACCACTATTATTCAAGAGGTTTTTATAATTTCCATTAAGAAGATCATATTCCCTGTTTAAACTTGCCAACTTCTTTTGATTTGCTCGGTATGTTTGATTTAAAGAGGCGGTATCTTGTTGCATCTTCTTTACCAGCTCATTTAAGTCAGTCAAAGAAGCGTTGGCCTTATCCAATTCCTTATTTCGATCTGACAAATCTCCTTCCGCCTTGATTTTCTGCGCTAAAATGTCATCAAATTTCTTTTTTGAAACAATGCATGATGTGAAGATTAGTGTCAAAAATAGAATTACAAAATGTGTAGGCTTCATAGATTAAAAAATTGATCAAACAAATATCTTAAATTAAACACAATTGTTACTTTACAATTGATAAAACTATTGAATTATGGAAGGTATGCTAAAAGCTGAGTCATTCAAAAATAAAACTATCATTATTACCGGTGGCGGTACAGGCCTTGGTAAATCGATGGGAAAATATATGTTAGAATTAGGGGCTAATCTAGTTATAACCAGTCGCAAAAAAGAGGTCTTGGAAAAAACAGCGAAAGAGCTAGAGCAACAAACCGGTGGCAAAGTACTTCCAATTGTATGTGATATTCGTAAGTACGCAGAGATTGAAAATGTAATTAAAGAAACCGAAAACCATTTCGGACAAATTCACGGAGTACTAAATAATGCGGCAGGAAATTTCATAAGTCCAACAGAGAGACTTTCTCATAGAGCTTTTGATCTCGTAGTCGATATTGTTCTTAAAGGCACATATTATATGACTCTTGCTATTGGTAAAAATTGGATAACAAAGAAACAATCAGGTACTTTTCTAAATATTGTTACAACGTATGCATGGACTGGCTCTGGCTATGTAGTTCCTTCTGCTTGTAGCAAAGCAGGTGTACTTGCTCTTACAAGATCATTAGCCGTTGAGTGGGCGAAATATAATATTCGAAGCAATGCCATTGCCCCAGGTCCCTTTCCTACTGAAGGTGCTTGGAGTCGTCTACTTCCTGGTGACCTAGTTAAAAGGTTTGATCCTGCTTCACGGATTCCATTGAAGCGTGTTGGCGCTCATCATGAGTTGGCAAACTTAGCTGCTTACTTGATGTCTGATTACTCTGCTTACATCAATGGTGAAGTAATTACTATTGATGGTGGCGAATGGCTAAGAAATGGAGGTGAGTTTAGTCACTTTGATGAAATCACTAATGAAATGTGGGATGAACTTGAAAAAAACAGAGGTAAATCTTCTGTGTCTTAAAGTTTTTGTAATCTCTATTCTATTTTAGAATATTTAGTTTCTTAGTTGCTCATATTTTTAAAGTCTCAAACTAATGACCGCTTCTTAAGCTTTGATATAATAGTAGTTGGATAAAAACAAAAAATGCCTTGTATCGGATGATACAAGGCATTTGTTTTTAAATAAAAAAAGGCAACGACCTACTCTCCCGGGTTTTACCCTAGT